>NZ_KN882195.1:9311-15489 GCF_000934755.1 Desulfonatronovibrio magnus | reverse complement strand
TGACATTTTTGTAATAAATTTTGAGGTAATATAAACTGTGGCCTTGTTTACATAAGGTAAGAAAAATTGTACAAAAATGTTTTTTGCTTATGATTCATTCTCAATGATCTGATCAGATATGTTATGTCTTACGTCAAAGGTGGAAGCTATGCAATCGCAATCGGCACGGGGACAGTCCCTGGTTTCGGAACTGTTAAAGCTCGCCTTTTCAGAAACGCTTAATGCTCTTGATAAATAATACCAGGGTAACTGCCATGCTTGAACCTTTAGGACTTAAGATCAGGCTTTACAGAAATATTGCAGGGATTTCGCAGGGAAAGCTTGCAGAAATGTTAGATATCAGCCAGCAGCACCTTGGATGCATTGAAAGAGGAGAAACAGCCCTGTCAATGACTCTGATGCTCAAGATATGTGAAACCCTGGACATCCATCCATCAGTTCTATTTTCAGCAGTCAGTATAAAGCGGCCTTACTCATGCAGTTCTGAGCTTCACAATGAACCCGATATGCCGCACACGCATCCGGTGCCAAGACATGGAATATGGCTGCTTGATATTGTAAAAGGCAGGGAAATCTGGACAAAGTCACTGACTCGAATGATGGGTCTCAAGCCATCCCAAAAGTCTTGCTATAATTCCTTTGTCAGGCATATCCACGACAGTGATAAAAAACTTTTTACAGATTTTTATCAAACTCTTCGCTCTACTGGTATCCCTGAACCAATAATATTCAGAACTGTGACTGACCATGATTTCTGCAGACACATTCATGTCCGGGCAGATTTGCATCCAGGTTTTGAAAACAATTCTGTCATGGGTTTAATGACCTTTATGGATTTAACCGAATCTAAGGAACTTTACGCTGTCCTGCGACATAGTAGTGATCAGGTAGAAAAAATTGTCCAGGAAAGAACAAGGGAGCTTGATCAGGCAGTAAAGGAAAAACAGAGGGAAATTGACCTGCGAGACAAGGCTGAGAAGAATGCCAGGAAAAATAGTGAGCAATTGCAGATGATTCTTTCCTCTGTGCCAGCAGTTCTTTATTCATTTTGTCCATCTAAGGGAGGTATGGCATGGCACTCACTTAGAATGAAGGATATTATTGGTATCTCCCTTGAGGATTTAAAAAATAACCCCATGCTCTGGCATGAGTCCATACATCCTGATGATCTGCCTGTAGTGAAAAAGGCCATTGCAGGAACTCAGCAAGGTCTTGCTTTTGATATCCAATACCGGCTTAAAGACAGTTCCGGAAAGTGGCGCTGGCTGCACGACAAGGGGCGTCCAAGCTCAATTGCTGATGAAGATGCTTTGATATCCGGGGTGGCCATGGATATAACTTCACAAAAATATCTCGAAGAAAAAATCAGGGCCAGTGAACAAAAGTACAGAGCGCTCATGGAACAGTCATTGGATATGATTTATCTGCATGACCTTAAGGGACGGATCGTGAATGTCAATCAGGCTGCTGTTAAAGGAACCGGTTACTCCAGAGAAGAGCTGCTTAATATGACAGTTTTTCAGCTGCACCCTCGTCAGGGTGATAAGAAGCATATCGTTGAGCAATGGCAAGACTGGCAGCCCGGAGAATCAGCTATCTTGCAGGTTGAACATGTACGCAGGGATGGTAAAGCGTTTCCAGTGGAAGTGCATACTGGAAAGGTGAAAATTGGAAAAAGTGAACAGATACTGGCTGTTGTCAGAGATATTTCCATGCGTCAAAAAATTATGAACGAATTGGAGATAAGCAGGACGAGATATCGTCACATATCAAGACTAATATCCGACTATGTATATTCCTTCAGGGTAAACTTAGATAACACGCTTGAGTGTACCTGGGTTGCCGGTGGATTTGAGGAAGTAACCGGATATAGTCTTGTAGGAGAACAAAGTACGACAAGCTGGGAAAAGCTCATTCATCCTCAAGATCTGCCTGCAGGGGTGGAGAGAGTGAAGCGACTTTTTGCAGGTCAGGAAGATGTCAGAGAGCTTAGAATTGTTCGTAAGGATGGAGCACTTCGCTGGATCAAGGATCATGCTAGTCCTGTCTGGGATGCTGATCAGAACAGAGTTGTTGGTATAGTCGGGGCTGCCAAAGATATAACTGAGCGCAAACAATTTGAACAGGAGTTGGCCAAACTCAATTCCATGCTCAGTGAAATGAGCAATGTGGCCCGTATTGGAGGCTGGGGCAAGAACATGCTCACCGGAGAGGATGAATGGTCTGAAGTGACCAGAGAAATACATGAGGTTGGTCCTGATTTCATACCAAACATGCATAACTCCCTTGAATTTTACAAGCAAGGCAGGAGTCGTGAAAAAATATCTGAGAAGGTTACAAGATGTATTGAGACAGGTGAACCCTATGATGTGGAAGTTGAGCTGATTACAGCCAAAGGCAATGAGCTTTGGGTAAGAACCCTGGGCAAGGCCGAGTTTAAGGATGGAAGATGTGTCAGGCTTTATGGAACCATTCAGGATATCACTCAGCGCAAACAAGCAGAGCAAAAGGTCCTCTTTCTTTCTGATAGAGATGAACTTACAGGGCTTTGGAACAGGAAAAAGCTAACATCTATTGTCTGTGATGAACTGGCCAGGGCCAGAAGATACAATCATCCGTTATCGTTAATCATGGCGGATATTGATAGACTTAAGAAAATCAACACTGAACATGGTTATGATGCAGGCGATCAGGTGCTGCAGCATTTTGCCCAAATTTTACAGAATTCTTTGCGTGAGGTGGACATGGCTGGCAGATTCAGCAGCAAAGAATTTCTGATAATCCTTTCAGAGACTAATATAGAAGGGGCGTTTGCCCTGGCAGAAAGACTCAGGCAGATGATCGAAAATCAGCCAGCTTTCTGTGAAGGCGCAAATATTTCATATACCATAAGCCTGGGTGTTACATGCTACAGTCAGCAGGTTGAGAATGAAGACCAGTTGTTTTCCCAGGCAGGACAGGCATTATCAAAGGCCAAACTTAAGGGGAAAAATTCTACTGTGGTCTGGAAGTGATTGCTGCAAGTTCGCCTTTTTCAATTCTTGTGCAGCCCTTTTTTTTGGGGAGGATTGTTTTCATGTCAGTTAAAATTATGATGCTTATTGTGATGAGCTTGATGTTTTTTTCAGGCTGCTCTGAAGATAGCTCCAGATATGCTGAAGAAAAACCAAGGCTCTTAGTCTATACCGGTGTGACCATGGTCAATCCTATGGTGGAGCTGGCTGCAATCGTGGAATCCAAGTGCGCCTGCCGGATTACAATTCTTCAGGATGCCTCGAGCAACCATTTCAATGCGATTAAGGCTCTTCAACAGGGGGATCTTTTTCTTCCCGGTGATGAGTCATTTATAGAACAGGCAGCAGAAAAAGGATTCATTTCGCAAACAGTGCTGGTGGGATTTAACCGGGCTGCTATTATGGTGAACAGGGGAAATCCTCTCGGGCTTAAAGGCGATCCTGCGGAGCTGCTAAACCCTGAGTACGCAGTTGTGCTGGCTGATCCTGAGCTGGGGAGCATAGGCAGGGAAACTACGGCAGTATTTGCCCGCAAGGGACTGGCAGAGGAAATCCTGGACAATATTATGTATTATGCAGCTGACTCTAAGGGAGTAACTATGGCCATAGTCAGGGGACAAGCCCATGCTGGAATCAACTGGTATGCACCTTCGGTCTGGGATGAAAATAAAGAGCATGTTCAGGCCCTGCTCATGGATGAAAAATACGCCCCTCCAAGAGCACTTATACTTGCTAAACTTTCTTTTTCAAAGCACGCTGAGGAGGCTTTGGTTTTTATGGAAATAGCTTCAGGCCCCATTGGTAAAGCTATCTTTAGAAAACATGGTTTTATTCTGGAAGAGGACTCGCTTTAATGATTGCTTCAAAAATTACGAGAAATGACAATGCAGTATTGATGTACTTAGTCATGTTAATTGCCTGTTTTATCCTGGGACTGGCTACAATAACATTTATTCACAAGCATTTTGTGCTTCTTCAAGAAAACCTGGAAAAAGACAAGGCCAACCAGCGTATAGCAGTGATAATTGGAGAAGACATTACACATAAAATTTTGAAGCTGGAAAATTACTATACAGCAATGTCCTCCACCCACTCCAACCACATGGTGGACCTTTTAAGCTCAAAATATTTGCATGGGCTCCAGGTTATTGAGTCAGCAATGGATATCCTGCGCTATGGAGGTGTCTATAATAGAACCATTGATTTAAACCTGGAAGAATATAATCAGATTACTCAACAATATGAATATAGTCCAACTGATCCTGAGTTGGCAATGCTTGTCCAGATTGAACTGTGTCCGAAAATCGACACTGCTGCGAACACTGTTAATGAATTGGCAAATATGGTCAGAATGCGCAACAATGCACTGAACAAGCCTGACTCTTATGTTCAATTATCGAGACAGGTTTTCAGAAAGACCATGTCCGGGCCTCCATTGTTTCAAAGGATGCGCGAAGATGCGGGCCGTGTCTTTTTAAACAGCATTATGGAAATGGAACGACTGGAAGATTTGGCCGTGTTACGCTCCAGCCGTTACCAGACAATTGAGTGGACTGTAATTGCTGGAATATTTTTGTCTATTGTCCTTTTGACAGCAGTGATAGTAGGCAGGATAAAAAAGATAATTGATTTTCAGCGTGAATCTGCTGCTGAAGCAGAAGCAGCTCATGAAAGGCTGATGACGGTTCTTGATGGGCTCGGTACTTCTGTATACGTGGTGGATATTGATTCTTATGATATTCTTTACGCCAACCGTCAGAGCAAAAAAGAATGGGGTGATATTTCCGGTAAGAAATGCTGGCAGGCGGTGCATGGCAGAACTGCACCATGCGATCACTGCAGCAACGAAGAATATATTGTCAATAATGGAGACAACTTTACCCTGCAAAGAGAGGTGTTCAATGAAAAGACCGGGAAGTGGTATGACTGCAGGGAGCGTCATTTAAAATGGATAGACGGTCGAAAAGTCAAGCTCCAGGCAGCAACAGATATTGCTGAACGCAAGGAAGCTGAACAAAAACTAAGAAATAGTGAGGAAACTCTTAGAACACTGGTGGAAAACATTGACGCCGGAATAGTTGTGGTTGATCCGGATACGCATCAAATAACCATGGTCAACCCTCATGCTTCAGGCCTTATTGGACTCCCGAAAGGTAAGGTAATCCATAAATTATGCCACAACTTTATCTGCCCGGCAGAGCCAGGCAAGTGCCCTATAACAGATCTTGGTCAGGAAGTAGACAAGTCCGAAAGGCTGCTTCTTAATTGCAATGGGGAGCGTATTCCTATTCTAAAGTCAGTAAGAAAGGTTACCTACCAGGGCCGCCTTCAGCTTCTGGAAACCTTTGTCGACATAACCGACAGAAAAAAAGCTGAGCAGGAACTTATATCAGCAAGAAAGCAGGCTGAAGAAGCCAGTCAGGCCAAAACAGAATTCATGGCCAACATGAGCCATGAGATACGTACTCCGCTCAATGGCATCATTGGTGTTCTGCAGCTACTTGGAGGTCTGGACCTGGATCCTGACGATATGAGTATGCTGGACATGGCTAATGCTTCAGCCCGGAGACTTGCCAGCCTTTTGTCCAATATCCTTGAGATATCCAAAATAGAGTCTGGAAGCATGGTGATTTCAAAAACAAAAATCAGGCCTGCAGACTTATGTGACTTTGTAAATGATATTTTTCTACTGCAGGCCATTGAAAAAAAGATTGCCTTTGAATGTCATGTTGATACCAATGTTCCTCAGGTTTTTATGGGAGACAAGTCCAGAATTGAAATTGTTCTTTTCAACCTGGTTGGCAATGCCCTGAAATTTACTGACAAAGGAAAAGTTTCCCTGACAATTTCTCAGCTTCCTCAGGTGATAAAGGACAAGAAAAGAATCATGTTTGTTGTATCTGATACAGGCAAGGGGATTCATGAAAATGACATGGAAGGATTATTTCAGCCTTTTGTACAAAAGGATGGAAGTTTTACCAGATCTCACGAAGGTGCCGGTCTGGGACTGGCTGTGGTCAAAAAGGTGGTGGATCATCTTGGAGGAAACATATCTGTGGACAGCGAACCAGATAAAGGTACTACTTTTATTGTTGTTTTGCCATTTGTTGAAAAGGCTGAGGGTGGGAAGGCTGAAGGCTGAAGGTGGGAAGGCTGAAGGCTGA
>NZ_KN882195.1:0-8871 GCF_000934755.1 Desulfonatronovibrio magnus | reverse complement strand
GTTCTTCAAGGTGGAGGCGGCTTCCAGCCGCCTGGAATTAAATAGCCTGCAGGATGCAGGCTCCACTTTAAAGACAGTTACTCACAACTTCGGTCCCGGTCCCCGCGCCTGAAACATTAACAAATCATTAAAACCATGAAAGATCTAATAAAGCTGTTTAAATCACCATTTTCATTGTCAATACTGATGTTTCTCGTGTTACTTTTGTTGTCGACCTTGTTGTATCTGAATCGTGCCCAGAGCAATCATGCTGCTGGTTACCTCAAAGCACAATCAGAACACCAGGAAAAAGTCTGGCAATCAATCTTACTAAAGAAACAGTCAGGTATGCAGGCCTATTTTGATGCTTACATCATGACCCAGGGTGTCCTGGAAATACTTGAATCCATATCCTTTGATGACCAGCAAACCAGAGAAGATGCAAGAACCAGACTCTTCCAGCTGCTGAATCCTTTATACCAGGACCTGCTGAGTAAACGAAATATTCAGCAGCTGCACTTTCACACCCCTGAAGGTAAAAGCTTTCTTCGCTTTCATTATCCTGAAAAACACAGCGATCCTCTAAAGCATATCAGGCCGACCATCAGAATTGCCAATACTGAACTGAAATTTTCTGCAGGCTTTGAAACAGGAAGAGTGGTTTCAGGGTTTCGCAATGTATTTCCAATTATCCATAATGGAGTCCACATGGGCAGTGTTGAGCTGAGCCAGCCCATTGAGGCCTTCAGGTCAGCCATGGCCCGGATGAATCCAGACAGAGAATACACATTTATTATCAATGCGTCATCAGTGGAGTCCAAACTTTTTGATGAACAAAGATACCTTTATGAACCATCTCCAGTTCATCCGGACTGGTACTTTGAAGACCCCCACAGGGTGCTGCCTCATGCTCCTCCTCCTTTGTCTGACAACGCACATGATCTGTTGCATCTTCTCTCAACTAAGGAAACTGCTCAACACATACTTGAAAACGGTATTTCCGAATCAGTTTCCCTGCGGCTATATGGACATCCATACAGTGCGACTTTTACCCCGGTTAGGGATACGCAGGAAAAAGCAACAGCGTTTTTGATTTCGTTTGCTCCTGCTGATGAACTCAAGGTGGCGCAGCAGCATTTTTGGGCGGTTGGAATTATTTCCTCTTTATTGTTTCTTCTGCTTTTTTGGGCCTTTTTCAGGATATTGAAAGATAAAGAATCTCTCGGTGATGAACAAAAAAAGCTCATAGCCATAACCGAAACCATGGGAGAGGGGCTTTACGTCATGGATAAGCAGGGCCGGATTACTTTTGCCAATTCAGCTGCCGGCAGGATGTTGGGCTATCAGCCTGAAGAAATGATTGGACAGGTGGGACATGATCTGTTTCATCATCACAATGAAGATAATTATATTCCCATAGATGATTGTCCTTTGTTTCAGGCAGTGATTAACGGGAAAAATTACTCTAATGAAGAATACTTCCGGCGTAAGAATGGGACCTTGTTTCCTATTGACATTACGTCTACCCCCTTAGTGAATGGTTCACAAATTGTTGGTGTGGTTTCCGTGTTCAGCGATATTACTCAAAAAAAGGAAAATGAACGTAAGATTCAGGAGAATGAACTGTTTTTAAACAGTATATTTGAGAGCATTCAGGATGGCATAAGTGTGCTTGAACCAGACCTGACCATCAGGCACGTCAACAGGTTTATGGAAAAATGGTACGTGGATAACCTGCCTCTTGTGGGAGAAAAATGTTATGAGGCTTTCCATAACAGAGCCGGACATTGTGAGCCGTGTCCTTCCCTGCGCTGCATAAACAGCATGAAGGTAGAAAGGGAACAAGTGCAGGGCCTCCCAGGCACCGGCAAGTGGTTTGAAGTCTTTTCATATCCCATGATGGATTGCAGCACAGGCAAAGTCTCAGGAATTATTGAGTTTGTGCGCGATATAACCAAACAGAAAAACGCGCAGGATGCCTTGGAGCAAAGTGAAAAACTGCTCTCAACCATTCTCGAGGAAGCTCCAATTAATATCTGGCTGGTAGATCTGGATCAGAAACCTCTCATTGTAAACAAAGCTTTCCGGGAGAATACTGGTTTTTCAACCCAAAACCCAAGCATTACTCAAGATGAACTTGTAAAATGTCTTGAAACTGATCAAAAGGCTCTGGAAAGTGATGGTCCGGTTTACTTTGATGAGGAAGTAACTTTTACAGACGGTTGTAAGCACCTCCTTAAAACCATGAAAATCAGACTTTCTAAGCCTGATGGAAGCATTATCGGAGTTTTGGGCATAGGTCTTGATGTTACTGAAGCCAAAAAATATGAGCATGAGTTGACTAAAGCCTGGCAGGCTGCGAGAGAAGCGTCCAAAGCCAAAAGTGATTTTCTGGCCAATATGAGTCACGAGATACGTACCCCCATGACCGGGATAATGGGGGCCTTAAAAATGCTGGCATCAAAGAAGTTTGATAACAGTACGCTACAGCTCATTAACATGACTATGGAGTCAGCACAATCTCTGGGCAGCATAATTGATGACATCCTTGACCTGTCCAAGGTTGAGGCCGGAAAACTTTTGTTAGATAAAAAGCAGTTTTCTATTGTGGATGTCGTTGAAAGGGTCATTAATTTGTATGCCATTCCGGTTCAGGAAAAAAATCTGTCACTGAGTTGTGAATTACCTCCTGATCTGCCTGAGGTGGTTGTTGGAGACCCGTTGCGTCTGGAGCAGATCTTGAGAAATCTGGTCAGCAATGCTGTAAAATTTACCAATAGCGGTTCCATCACTGTCAGGGCCAATATTGTGGTTAGAAGCCATGATCAGATACAGATTTTGTTTGAGGTGCAAGACACTGGAGCAGGTATCTCAAAAGCATTTTTGCCCAGGGTTTTTGACGGTTTTGCCCAGTCTGAAAGCACTTATTCCAGACAGGTTAAAGGAACAGGCCTTGGACTTTCCATCTGCAAAAAATTTATTGACTTGATGGGCGGTGAAATATCAGTCAGCAGCAGGCTGGGAAAAGGGAGCACCTTTCAATTTAGCTTGCCATTTAAGTTACCTGACAAAGATATGATCTTAGACAGACCAGAGCCTTCTCTTGAGAAGGGCAGTGTTTCTTTATCAAAATCACTTAAGGTTCTGGTGGCTGAAGATGTTCCTCTTAACCAGAAATACATCAAATTTATCCTGGAAAGCGCCGGGCATAAGTCAGTGTTTGTCCATAATGGAGAAGAGGCGGTCAAGGCTTTTAAAAATGACAGGTTTGATGTCATTCTCATGGATATTCAGATGCCCGGAATGGACGGAATTCAGGCAACCAGAAAGATAAGGGAACTGGAAAAACAAGAATCCAGGGCAATAGACTCATCAAAAGAAGTAGAACGTTCTGTTTCTGAATCCAAGGAATCAGCCGGGTCTGAGAGTTTAAAACCCGGCAAAAGCCAGACTCCCATTATTGCTCTTACTGCTTATGTCATGGCAGAGCAAAAAGCGGATATCCTGGCCTCAGGAATGGATGGCTTTGTATCCAAACCCATAAATCCGGATATTCTTTTTCAAGAGATTGAACTTGTTTTAAAGGGTAGAGTGAAGTCTGGTTTTGAAGAAGATAATACTCAGGAAGATGTTGATCTTGATCAGGATGATGTGATCATTGATCACGACTGTGTTGAGAGTCGCTACATGGGGGATACAGAACTATGGGAAACATTGTTTTCCGGATTTGTCACGGATGAATTGCCAAACTATGTTCAAGGATTTCAAAAAAGCATGAAAAATAATGATCTAAAGGACATCCAGCGACAGGCCCATAAGCTCAAAAGCGCTATGGGCACCATCTGTGCTGCAAGTGGCCTTAAAGCTGCTTCTAATCTTGAGCAGGCCGCTAATGCTGAGATGGATGTCTCTAACACTCTTGAAGCTGTTCTTCAGGAGCTTGAGCTATTAAAAAATTATCATGAATCATATTTCAGCAGTGAAAGTTGAGTATTGATTTATTGTTTAACACTATAGCGACATTCGTAATAGTTTAGCCATTTGCATGTGGCACGGCTTCCTGCCCGGAGGCATACAGCCCGGAGGGGGACTGGCTCTTCTGGGACCCACTTGTCTCAAAAGTGAGACGTTTAAATCATCGGTTGATCCTCAAGTGGGGCCCAGAGTGCCTGTCCCCTACTTTCCTTAAAAAAAGGCTAAACTATTACCGACATTTTATTTAATAATCCTCAAAAATATGAATTCTCAAAATATGAATAATTACAATATACACAAAAAAAAGCGTTCAATACTAATAGTTGATGATGACAATACCATCTGTGTCTTTCTCAAAAGTGTTCTGACCAAAGCAGGATATGAAATCTCTTTGGCACCTTCGGGGCGGCAAGGAGTAAATGAAGCACTTACCCTGAAGCCTGATATGGTTTTGATGGATATTTTCCTGCCTGATGGAAACGGAATCAACTTTTGCTCTGAAATTAAGAATAATCCTGAACTGGTAAATACTCATGTCATCATTATTACAGGTAAAAAAAGGGCTGCAGTCGATACAGCACATGGGCTTAACATGGGGGCTGATGATTATATGGTAAAGCCTTTGGACAGCTGTGAAGTTTTAGCCAGGGTAAACGCCTTGTTCAGGTTAACCAGCATCAGGGAGGAGCTGCAAAAAGCTAAGCAGAGTCTGGAAGATATTACCAGAGAATATGAGATGGTGTTTGAGGGAACGCAGGATGCCATGTTTCTAATCTGTGTTGAACAAAATCAACAATTCCGGTTCATGCGCACCAATAAGGCACACCAGGATGCCACAGGGATTGCCCTCTCACAGATCAGAGGTAAGACTCCTGAAGAACTTCTGGGGCATGATGCTGGTAGAGAGATCAAACAAAATTATGTCAGATGTGTACAGGGAGGCATTCCAGTTAACTATGAAGAAACCCTGAATTTGCCTGGAGGAGAAAGGACCTGGCATACTACGCTTACCCCTGTGTCTGAAAATGGATCAATCAGATTTATTGTGGGATCATCTCAAGATATAACTGAACGAAAAAAAGCAGAGAAAATGCTTCGTTATCTGGCAACCACTGATGAGCTGACAGGCCTCTGGAACAGAAGATATTTTTCTCAGGCACTAATTAAAGCCATTGAAGGAGCACGTCGACACGATCGTACCTTTTCCTTGCTTATGCTGGATATAGACCATTTCAAGCGTATAAATGACAGCTTTGGTCATGCAGCCGGTGATGAAGTTTTAAGACATTTTGGCCAAATTGTCACTGATGAGCTGCGGATTATTGATACCACTGGAAGATTCGGCGGTGAAGAGTTTGCTGTAATTTTACCCGATACAGATCTGCAAGGTGCTGAAATAACAGCTGAAAGAATCAGGAAGCGAGTAGCAGGCAGTCCAGCTGTTTGTGGTGATGTTGAAGTAGCATTTAATGTCAGTATAGGTGTGGCATTATGGGAAAAGGAAATGAGAAGCATGGATGAGTTGATAAAAAAAGCAGATGATGCCTTGTATGAAGCCAAACGCATGGGCAGGAATAGAACTGTGGTTAGCAAATGAGCAGGCTGTACTTATTTTTTTAACTTTGCATCATCCAGCTGCCATTTTGTGAATCGAAATGCAAAATACTGAACCCCGGATCAATTACTGAAAATGAATTGCGTGATAAAATATATGTTTACGACATTTGCTGGCTGATACTGGGCATAGGAGCTAATTTTACCAGAATGGCCCATAGTATTCGATATTTCGGCTTTCGTCGGAATTACTTGGATTTAAGTTAGCGCTTAAGATTCACTTACAATTACCAAAAAAGTTCCGTCAAAGATGGGAACTTTGCGCTTGGCACAGCTTCCTGCCCGGAGGCTTACAGCCCGGAGGGGGACTGTCCCTCGCTATGTAAATTTTTTCATTAAAACCGATTTTTGCCAAAAACCAATGCAGTATCAAACTTTTTAACGTTTCCTCGCGGGGACTGTCCCAATTTCCAAATATGGGACTGTTCTTCAAGGTGGAGGCGGCTTCCAGCCGCCTGGAATTAAATAGCCTGCAGGATGCAGGCTCCACTTTAAAGACAGTTACTCACAAGTTCGGTCCCGGGCCGCCCGGGTGAAGAGCTTACAACCAAGAACGAGGAACCAAGAACTTTGAACTCTCAAGTTTACATGCAAGTACGCTTAAACCGGAATAGCCAAAACAAATATGTCAATCAGATACTGGCCACCATTCAGCTTTCTTCACCATTGTCTTTGAACAAATCATCAAGGCTTGACAATGCTTTAACGGAATCCAGGATGATTTTGCGTTTTGCCGGATGCTTTTGATAACCTTCAAGCTGAGCACCCTCCATCCTGGAGTTGTATTTTGCCTCGATAAGGGTTCCGTTTCGGGTCAGGAAGTCAATTTCAATGCCATTCTCCCGATAATAGAAAACTTCCGTGTGTCTGCGAAGCTGCAAATAAACATAATTTTCAAAATAACTACCCAGGTCCCGGTCTCCGATGAAGAGGTGTTTGACAGCCAGGTCACATACGTAAACCTTTTTTGGAGAAAGGATTCTTTCGTTGGTGGTCCCCCAGCGGGGAACGAGATGAATCAGAAAGGTATCCCGGAAATAGTCCAGGTATCTTCTGGATGTGTCCGGGGAAATTTTAAGGATTTTTCCGATTTTGTTGATACTGATCTGTTTTCCGCTGCGTTCCATGAGCAGGGTGAAATAATCCCTCAGAACCTGATGGTCCCTCAGTCCGTAAAACGCGGCAATGTCTTTTTGAATGATGTCGTCCACAAGACCCATGAGATACTCCCGACCGGATCCAAGGACATGCTCTGGCAGTCCGCCCTGGCGCATATAATCCTTAAAGTAGCTGTCCAGGAGGCTTGAGTCCCGGCGGGCTACTTTGATGTTTTTGAAAGACATGTACTCAAAAAAATTAAGGGGCTGGATCTCAAAACTGGTGGAACGTCCGGTAAGATGGGCCTTTTTGTCCCGAAGGATGGACGCAGAGGATGAACTGGCTACAATTGTCACCTGCTCCCGGTCAAGTAGGTTTTTGAGCTGGATATGATAATCCTCCTTATAGGTTATCTCGTCCAGGAACAGAAACACCGGGTGGTCTGTGCCCTTTTTATGCAGGACCCTGTAGGCTGTGACTGTATCAAGAATTGTTTGTTTTCGAAGAAGATAGTCGTCCAGGCTGACATAAAAAATATCAGAAGGACTGGTGCCGCCCTGGATGAGCCGGTCAATAATCAGGCGCATTAATGTTGTTTTGCCAACCCTCCTGAGCCCGGTAAGAAAGACGGCCCTTTTTCCCGACATTCCGGAAATGACCGAATTGACCTGTTGATCTCGTGGCCTGATGCCGGACAGATCGAGATTTCCTTCCCACCAGGGATTGTACTGATACAGTAATTCATCCATGCTTAAAGATATATGATACTATCGTATAAAAGTCAAGAAAATTATGCGATGAAATAGTATATATCTCTGGCGATTATGTATCTTTTATGGTTCATCCGGTTAGGGTTGTTAAAATTGCCAATGTCCCTTGGATGATATTTTATTTACTTACCGCTGAAATCCTGCCTGTCCCGTGAAACAAATCCGAAGGATTTCCTGCATAGCAGGGTTTCACTGGGGCCTGCCCGGTGAAACAATGCTCTGCGTTCGAGCTTTGCTGGGTTTCACTGGGTCACAAAAAACAAGAAATTTCAGGCAAAGGCGGTAATAGTAGCCGGGCATTGGGACTGTCCGACGTCCAGAAGTCAGCAGTCAGAAGTCACAGGACAGAGTTTCAACAACCCTTCTTCTGACTTCCCTCCGGGGCGTAGGCCCCTATGGGCCGGAGGCTGACCTCTGACCTCTGACTCCTGACTCCTGACTCCTGACACCTGACTCCTGACTCCTGATCCCTGACTCCTGACTCCTGATCCCTGACTCCTGTCACCGGGGACTGTCCCAGTTATGGTTCAGCATTCTTTTCCTGCTACTTGGGTTGCGGGTAAAGCCAGCATTAGACAAATGCACCTCGTTCCTCGGTGCAGGCGCCGAGCTGGGGCTCGGCATTCCCCAGAAAAAACAGGAAAATTTGAGACAAAAGCAGGTCAGGATTGTTACAACATAACTCACAAAAAGAAATTTCTTTTTGGATCTGGAATGATCCATGATTGCTCCGCAGACTGGAGCCATAATTACCACCATGGCGTAACTCAGACATAAGGAAACACTCCACAACAGGTTGCCAACTCTAAAGTCCGGGGCATCCCCCACAATGACCCTTGTGAACAGAACACCATATATAACTGTAATAATCAGGGTGGTATAGGCCTGATTGGCAAAATCAAACATGGCCCAGCCGAATATTTCCCGGCGTGAGGCCATTTTAGTGTTATTCATTATGTGTGTGCCTTGAAAGCTGGTTGGAGGTGATAGTGGTGTCAATTTACATGTAACTCCAAAAAACTGGACCCCGGATCAAGTCCGGGGTGACGGTTAAAGCAAATTGTTACTCTTTGTCGTCATTCCGGCGAAAGCCGGAATCCAGGTTTTTTTTGTTCCCAGGCACCAGCCTGAGAACACCTATTTTTGTGGCTTAAGCCACATTTTGAAGAAGCGGCTGGAGCCGCAAGAACTAAACGTCCCCAGGCTGGAGCCTGGGAACGAGGGGTATAATAGTGACTCGCAGGTTCAGTCACAGGCCCCGGTGAAACGCTTATTAATCAAGGAAACACGTGGAGTCAATTGACCAGTAAACCATCTAATGCGGGCTGTTCCCACAACCCAATTTAAACAAGAATAGTAAGTTTGGGCGATAACCTTACTTTTCAGGCTGAAGACCGAAGACTGAAGGCTGAAGGCTGAAGGCTGAAGGCTGAAG
>NZ_KN882194.1:8328-17203 GCF_000934755.1 Desulfonatronovibrio magnus | reverse complement strand
TAATATTGTTCTGCCTCTGGAAACATTCCCCGGTCAAAACCCATTCTGCGGTAGTAAGGCTGAGTATGTACCGGAATATAGTGCACATTAACGCCGATACCCTGCTTTCTCATATATTCAAAAATTTCCCTGCGGCTTGAGTCTATCTCTTCCAGCTTGAGGCGGATTACGTAAAGATGCCAGGCTGAATCACTGTCCGGGTGCTGCCAGGGGGTAGACATTGGCAAGCCCTGGAGTAGCTGATCATATCTTTTGGCCAGATAATCAGGGCCAGGTCTCTGAGACCATCAAGTACCTGATTTTATTGAATTTGACCCTCTAAAATAGCTCATTTTTACCCCTTACAGACAACTTTTCCCCTTGAAAACAGCCTGTATTGTACTTAACAAACTGAAATAAAAGATGATTAACTTGCAAACTCTCTCGAATCAAAATTCCCACTCAAGTAGGTTGCTTTCTAACTTGTTTAATTTTACCGCTTTCACGTGCCACGTGATTTAGGTAAAAAAGCCACTTTTTACTGCTTTTATGTAACACGTGATTCAGAAAATTATCTTACGTCTGTCTTACTCGTCTGCCTTTCTTGTCTGTGGCCAACAAATTCTTTTTTACCGCTTTTACGTAGCACATAATTTAAACTCAATCCGACCTGATTTTGTATTTTTGCAAACGGCTTTTGGGTTTTTCCGGGATAGTGTATTCTATCATTCCAGCTTCAAGCAACTTACGCACGACTTTATTTAGTTGACCAGAAATCTGCTTTTGCCCGAGCTTTTTGGAAATATCTACCTTGCTGGCTGGTTTGTCGGTCAGGATGCGCATTATGGCGTCTTCCAACGACTCTGGCTGTGACTCTTGCTGTGACTCTGGCTGCGACTCTGGCTGCACATCGCCGTCAACTGGGCGGTGGGCTACAGCTTTGAACTGATTACCAGGGCGATCGTCAATCAGTTCAAGGTCTGGCCAGGTTGCCAATGCGCGAGGAATGCCGCTTCCAAGTCCACGGTACGGCAGGATGGAAAATGCATGGGAAGCCAAAGCGGGGTTACGCAAGTTCGAAATGCCGTAGCGGATCTTTTCGGTATCCAGGTGGTCAGGCAGATGTCCGGGGCTTATGATCTCAACGCGATCGGAAAAAATTAGCAGGCGAATAGGGGCGCTAAGAAAATAATCACGATGTATTAGTGCATTGACCAGCAACTCTTCGAAGACATCCTCGGGGATCTCTAACAAGCCAGGACTGTTAAATCCTTGATCGCCCTGCACATGGCGAAGGTTGCGACTTAGAAAGACCATGGCGCGGCGGTACTGTTCAAGCAGGTTGCCGTCGATGTCTTCACTGTCCAGATATCGCTTGTCATGCAGCACTGTTCCGGGAAAAGCGACGGCTTTGACGATAAAAGAGGGTTTGTAAACGTGAGGCGCTTTGCCGAACAAAAGTAAGCCGGCTAAGCTTAAAAAGTTGTCTTGCGCCAGATTGAGGTTCTTGAGCAATTGCGGCAAGGAAAGGCCGGTTGCTTCAACTGACCTCTTGTAGCGCCTTTCAAAATATTGGCCAAAAGTGTCCAGATCAAGATCTTTGATGGTGGCCGGTCGTACAGGAACTTCATCTGCGTAAACCAGTCCGGATGATTGAAACAGACGCTGCATCTCTTCCCGAGCAGTCACATGGCGTTTGTCCGCCCCGTTTTTGACCCAAATCCTACCCAGAGTGTCTACGTACTGCTTGTTCAAACCTTCAGCAACGTCGACCGCAATGACGATGCCATTCCTGGTATGGACATTCATGGTTGACGGATTGATTGGAGGACGAACACTTTGCGAGGAAGCATTTGACAGCAACTGATTGAGTCTGGACACATCCGCTGAATTCAAACCGGCGATATGTCCGTCATCAGAGACGCCAATGAGCAATAATCCGCCGCTTGTATTGGCAAAAGCAATCAATTCCGCCGCAAGTGAGTCAATATTGCTGAAGTCACGTTTGAATTGATGGCGGGTATCCTCGCCACGGGCAATGATGGCCAGGAGTTCAGCTTCATTCATATCCATGCATCCTCGGGATAATATTTAGAATGAGGTCAGGTCTCTGAGACCAGCAAAAAACTGACATTATTACATTTCATTTCAAAAAAAAACCAATATTTTGCCCCATAGTGTAATTCGCTGCGCTCGTGACCGCGTCAATTACTGAGGCATGGGATCTGACCCCAAGCTGCTCTTGTAACCAGCGAGTATCATTAGCGATACGCCTTATGTCTCATTGGAGGTATACGGAATTTTCTGCTATGCCTTGCTATCATTGATTTTTTTCCAGTTCATTTTTCCATTCAAACCCCAGTTAAATACCTGGCGGCTTGCTCTGCTGGAGAAGTCCTCCACTGGAAATTATCTTACGTCTGTCTTACTCGTCTGCCTTTCTTGTCTGTGGCCAACAAATTCTTTTTTTACCGCTTTCACGTAACACGTGATTAGGGTAAAATTATGAAATCACCCCTGGTCGGTATTTTGACTGTTGATGATGCCAGCTGTTTGTATTGAATGATCAGGCCTCTGGGGTGCAATTCATGCCCATATGAGGCTTTGGAAAGAGTTTATGCAAGAGATGTGCTGTCTGGATGCGGGATCCGAAGCCCAGAGTCCGAGGTCAGAAAAAAAGAAAAAAGACAGAAGATTATCGCCCACCCCAGTGTAACACCCCAGAGGGGACTCCGGTTACACGGGGCAGGCGGAATACACGGAAAAAAATGTAATTTTTGAAAATATTCGTTATTACCAAATCACCTCTGCATTATATTTGCTTATAGTGCCATCTGCGGTAATGATTGGCATATTTTCATACAGTGATTGTGCAATTAACAGTCTGTCAAACGGATCTTTGTGGATCAGGGCAAGATTTGCCAAAGCCCAGACATGCTCTTCTTTTGCCGGGAGAAAGATGAGCTGCAATTTTTCTTGTTGGCCATGCCAAAAATCTACCAAGGAAATATCAAGTTCCAACTTGCCAAGCTGAATTTTGATCTGCATTTCCCAGAGACTGACAATGCTCAAGAACAGGGAATTATCCGCATTCAGAACAATCTGCTCAGCCCTGTTAGACAGTTTCTCTGGATATGCAGCCAACCACAGGAAAACATGCGTATCAAGCAGAAAGTTCATTATTCTCTCCCAGCCAGAACTTATCTCCGAGATGTTCGTCAAAATCTTCGCCAATCCTGATCCTTCCTTTATATGCCCCGAGTACGCGGGCTGACTTGGACGGACTTTTCTGGTGTCCGGGAAAAACTAAAACAACATCCATCTTCCCAGTCGGGATGTTGGCTGGGATTTGCAAGTCAATGACGAGCCGCCGATTATCCGAAATATTTACTTGCGTCTTTATTGTTTCCATCGATAAATTCTCCAACCAAATGCCGGTTAGGGTTGCCATGCAATCTTCCCGACCTTCCGTGTCCTACAGTACATTTCGTGGGAAAAATCATGAGTTAAGATTTAGCCCACCCTGTTGTAACACCCCAGAGGGGACCCAGGTTACACGGGGCAGGCGAAATTCACGGAAAATCAAGGAAGCCTGAGGTCCAAGGTCAGAATTCCGGATTCCAAAGCACGGCAATTTTTAAAGCGCTAACAACTCAAAGACTTCATATGTATCCATGATACGCCGCATTACAAAAGACCCTTGAATTCTTCCACGGTCATGCCCGCATCCCTGATAATCCCTGCCATTGTAAAGGCATTAATGGGGGCTTGAGCATGGTATGGTTATAACATACTGTTGAAAATCTCCCAATTGCTGCGTCGCTGCAAAAAGTTCAAACCCTTACGTATCCTAAATACGCTGCGACCTTGAACTTTTTTTACTTCTTGCACTTGGAATTTTTGAACAGTCTGCTGGGTAAGGATTTTTTCAACAAGCTGATAATCCTTTCGCCGTTGGTCATTGTTATATGTTTTCTTTGCCTGACAACCCAGAATCCGCGTTTCTCAAAAACTTGTACCGCCCTTTGATGATTGACTCCAGGCAGTTTAGGCATAATCAACTTCCACGTATCTCACGTCCTTTCCGGCATTCAGGGAGCTTACCGTATAAAGATAATCCTGGATGGCCTCTTTGATATTTTCAAGAGCCTCTTCTTCTGTCAAACCCTGGGACCAGCAGCCAGGCAGCCCAGGAGCCCATACGCTATACCCTTCCTCAGTTTTCTTGATATTTACCGGATACTTCATAACTCATCACCTCTCAGTCTTTACAAAACGCGTTAAGAAAAGAGTTTAGCCCACCCCAGTGTAACACTCCAGAGGGAACCCCGGTTACACGGGGCAGACGGAATACACTGAAGGACACGGAAAAAAGTGATTCCAAGTCCGTAATCCAAAGCTTGATGTCCCAGGTCAGTCACAAGGTTTTTACTCAAGCTTAAACAATCCTGCCTCCCATTGGCGCTGAGACAGGAGCAATATATTTTTTCGCAGTTTCAATCTAAAGCGTCATGGCATCTTTATGTAGTCACCGGGTTCTGACCATGAACTTTTCAAAAAGTTTTAGGCAGTCCAGCCTGCTTCAGAACGGCATTGGCCGTATGTCTTGATTTTATCGCATTGTCCACCACAAACCTGACTTAGGTTATTGGACTGTACCATAGCTCATGATCGCCCTTTCCTTGTCTTTCAAATGTGCACTTGGCTTCACGCAGGATCTTTTTAAGATCCTTTGTATAATCGGCCATCAGACAGCAGGCCCCTGTGCGATCTCAAATCTCCTGCTCAATAGTTCAAATGGAGTTTCTTTGGACAAATCCACTCCATTGGCCTCAAGAAGTTCAGGGATAACGATTTTCAGTTTCTGGACAAGATTTTCCAGGGTGTCTGATTCAGTAGCAAGGCCGGGAACATCATCGCTGGTGGCCACCCATAGCATTGCTTCATTATCCCATTCAGCCCTGACAAATAAGGGTTTTGTATTCATTTCTCATCTCCTTTTTTATTGGGCCAAGTCTCTGCCACTCTGCATGGGGGCTGACCCCAAGATGTTTCAGTCGCTGTGGCCCAGTGCAGTTTGTTCAGGACAGTCAAAAAAAAGATGCTTAGTGGCTTGAGCGGTCCTATCTTAATCTATGGAAGTGGCGTATAAGTCAGCAATCTTCTGGTAAAATTTTCGCTCAGAAAGACGAATCTCCCGGATGCGCTGCAATTGTTTTTCAAAATATTGATCAGAAAGGATGGAACCGCCATTTTTGAGGCGCTCGTCATCCATGGTAAACCCTTTGATGGTAAACTCTTCAATGATTCCCGTAGCCCATTTGCGAAATTGTACGGCCCGCTCGGAGTTGACCTTGTATCCTACGGCAATGATCGCAGACAGGTTATAGTGCTTGGTGTTGTAGCTTTTGCCGTCAGCAGCAGTTATTCGAAAATTTCGAATAACTGATTCTTCTTCCAACTCCATGTCGGTGAATACTTTTTTCAAGTGATAGTTGATAGTGTGCGTTTCAACATCATAAAGCACACCCATCATTTTCTGGGTCAACCAGATGTTTTCATCGGCGTAAACCGCAGCAACGCCGCCCTTGCCAGTGGCCGCCACAAAGGTCAGGTACTCAGCTGCTGATGAGCGGACAGCGGGGCTGTCTTTTAAATGGGGAAGGGCTGGATTCTTTTTTTTGCTCATGGTTTTAGCTCATAGCTGGTAGTTCATAGCTCGTGGCTGATGGTTCGTAGCTCATAGCTGATAGCTGGTGGCTGATAGCTCGTAGCTCGTGGCTCGTAGCATATTAGCTCAAAGCTCAAAGGTGAAAGCTCAAAGCTGAATTCCATTTACAATGACACATTAGCAAAAATTTCTGACATAATGCTTCGATGCTTCTTCTATGGAACGGTCATATTGCTTGACAATTTCCTTGATTCTTGAATTAACTTCACCTTGTTTTCGTTTATATTGATCTGTTGACGGTGAAACAATTTTTTTAGGCTCTACATCTTTTTTTATTATGGCTTTAAAGGTCATTTTCTAATATTCCTTTAGGTTGTTTCTATAGGTTTCATATGGATGGATTACAACATCATGCTGATACCACTGGTCCTCATCACTATCATAAAAAATAATATGTTCCTGATCGTGGTAAATCAGCCAGGGTTCCGGTTCAAATGTGCCTGCTGTCGCATCAATAATAATTCTGCTGACAGTCAACGAAAAGTCATCTTTTGAAATAAAGTCTGCGCACCAGACAAACTGAGGAGTTGGTAGCCGCAAAAGCAAACTTTTCAGATCATCATTCATGCTCTTATTATTATATGCAATTCTTTTCAGTGATCGGGTTGATGTCAAATATGGCCTGCATACTGTATCTAATGGGATGTTCAGCCCTCCATTTTCATGCCTGGTGTAAATGCTCAGGCCAGGATGAATCGGATAATTTTATCTGTTCGACATTTATCATCTTGTGACTACAGCACTTTTTAAGGATTTTATAATTACTAAGTTTGTTGTTCATTGTTGGTAGATCGCAGCTCGTGGCATATTAGCTGAAAGCGAAATAGTTCATAGCTGATAGCTGAAAGCAAAATCGCTGGTAGTTCATAGCTCGTAGCGAATGCGGAAAGGGGTAAGGGGTAAGCCAGTGTGGCAAGGGGAAAGAGGGAAGCAAAGACGCTTGCCGCTTGCCTCTTACCGCTTACCTGCCCTTCGCTTGCCGCTTTCCCCTTACCACTTCCCCCCCTTACTCAATCTCAAAAGTCCTCAGCCACTGGTCGAAGTTAATGAGCGACCAGATGAAGAGGCGGCGGTTTTTGCGGCCTTCAATATGTTCGTTGACCATGTCCCGGACGCTTTGGGGGTCAAAATAGTTGTAAATGGGTGAATCCTGGCTCAGGATGCGCTTTTTGACGAATTCAATGCTCTCACCCTTGAACCAGCTTTGATCCGGGGAGCTGAATCCCTGCTTGACCCCGTTGGCAATATCCCCAGGTACGTATTTCTGCATCATTTTACGTAAGAGAAGTTTTCCGTCCCTGGTTTTATGAAAATACTTGTGTCTTTTACCTGACGGCTCGTTCTCGTCCAGTTTGATCACTTCCTGGAGATTGCCCAGCTTGAATTTCACGGGCAGACGCATGGCAAAGTCTACCAGATCATTGTCCATGAAGGGCACTCTTGTCTCCAGAGAGTGGGCCATGGACAGCTTGTCCTCGACCACAAACAGGCCGTGCAGAAAGGTCCTGGCCTCGAAATACAGGGAACGGTTTACGTATTCTTCAGGGGAGCAGGGACCTTGATCATGATCAGGAAATACATCTTTGAAAATATCTCTGGACCAGACATGTTCCACCTGGTCCCAGATGGGAGCCAGAACATTTTTCAGCATCCTGTTGGGTATAAGTCTTTGCCAGAATTTGTAATATTTATCAATATAATCCTCAAAATCCCGGTTGACCACGGCCCGGTAGTACCTTCAGCAAAGGTGTAGTAAAGTGGTTTTATTCCGTAGCGGTCTCTGACCAGATAGAGCTTTTGGGTAAAGTTGTCATACAGGGAGAAAGCGAACATGCCATTTAATTTTTCAACGCATTTAATGCCCCACTCGATATAGGCATAGATGATGACCTCTGTGTCCGTTCCTGTGCGGAAGCGGTGGCCGCAGGCTTTGAGTTCATCGCGCAATTCCCTGTAGTTGTAGATTTCCCCGTTATAGACCAGCCAGATATTTTTGCTCAGATCGCTCATGGGCTGGTGCCCGGCCGGGGATACGTCCAGAATGGCCAGGCGGCGGTGCGCCATAAACAGGTCCCAGTCGTGGGAGTTAAGTTCATGCTGGGCTGCACGGGACTCCAGAGGCGGCAGGAGTTCGGAAATGTGCTGGAATTTTTCATCTGCCAGATTCAGAGCAAAGGATATTTTACGCGCGTGGCGGCAGCCGGTATGAAAAAACAGGTATCCTGCATCATCAGGCCCTCTATGGGCCAGGATGTCCGCCATGGGTTTGGCGCAATCCTTGTGGATTGTTTTATGATTGAGCGCTAAGGCTCCGGTTATTCCGCACATTTCTTATAAGTATGAAGCTTAAAGCTCAAAGCATGAGAGTTTAAAGCTCAAAGCTCAAAGCTTAATGCTGAAAGCTCAATGCTTAATGCTGAAAGCTCAAAGCTTAATGCTGAAAGCTCAAAGCTTAATGCTGAAAGCTCAAAGCTTAATGCTGAAAGCTCAAAGCTTAATGCTGAAAGCTCAAAGCTTAATGCTGAAAGCTCAAAGCTTAATGCTGAAAGCTCAAAGCTTAATGCTGAAAGCTCAAAGCTTAATGCTGAAAGCTCAAAGCTGAAAGTATAAGTGGCTAAAGCTCAAGGCTCAAGGCAACTATTTTTTGTCCATGGATGCGTATATTGAATTTATCAGACCCTTGATCATGGCGGCGATTTGAAGACCTTCTTTTTTTATGGCTGCAAAATCATTATCAGTAAGCCATTTTTTTCTTCTGAAAATTTCCAAGAGAGTCATTGTTTCATACAGGGAGCCCCGGGCAATGTAACAAAACTGGACAAACTCTTTTTTAGAATTCCGACCTTTTCCTTCAGCCAGATTCATCGATATGGATGTGCAACATGCTTCCATCTGTTCTATCAACCGGAAATGCTTCCTGGACGTGTCAAGATTTTCAACTATATCAATTACTTTAACAGCAAAATCAACCGACCTGTTCCATACTTCCAGATTTTCATATCCAAATTCCACAGCTATTTCCCCTTCATCGTTTTCAATTCCTTGCTCTTACCCTTTCAGCTTCATGCTAATATGCTTTAAGCTTATACGCTTTCAGCTTGGCCCTTTGAGCTTGGCCCTTTGAGCTAATATGCTTTCAGCTTTGAGCTTGGCCCTTTGAGCTAA
>NZ_KN882194.1:0-8203 GCF_000934755.1 Desulfonatronovibrio magnus | reverse complement strand
CTTTGAGCTAATATGCTTTCAGCTTTGAGCTTGGCCCTTTGAGCTAAAATGCTTTGAGCTTATATCTTGAAGCTTCTCCACAACATACATCTGCTCCTCATCCGTCATATCATGATACATGGGCAGGGTCAGGCAATGGTAATGGGCCAAGTCTCTGAGACAAGCAAGGTCCTGATTTTATTGAACTTGACCCTCTAAAACACCCCATTTTCACCCCTTACAGACAACTTTTGCCCTTGGCATTGCCATGATCCATACGTAAACATCTAAAATTATATTCGAATTTCCAACTTATATTTCAAGTTTGATCTTACCCGCAGCGTAGTTTCTTACGAGTGTTTGGACAACACTTTGAACGGTAACATCAACCTCTTTGGCCTTGGCCATGAGAAAAGCTAGTTCTGCTACTGTAAAATCGATTTGAGTTGTCTTCTTTTCCTGAAGCGAGAGAGTGTAATCCGCATGCTGCTTATATATTTGCTTTTCATCTTCCGATAATTGGTGATCTTCCCATTCATTATTTTCAAGACTTTTCAAGATTTTGGCTTCATCTTCATCAAGTTGTAGATATTCATTACTCATTGTCTCACCTTCCATATATTTTCTTTAGCTTCCTGCTGGGGATGATAGTTTTTAAAAAAATTTCATCATCGCTTTCAACAAAAGGAACATAACAAAAATATCCCTTTATCTTTATGATAAAAATATGCTGATTTGGGTATTTTTTCTTGTCTGGATGCGACTTTAGGGCAAGTATTTCCCTATTATGGATTTTTTCCAGAACCATTTCAAAAGACAGTCCTCGCTGTAATACCAGCAACTGATTTTTTTCTTCATTCCATCTGATGAGTTTATTTTTCATTGGCTGCGGCCTGCCCATCTAACTAAATTTATTGACTTTGCGGGGAAGGGCCAAGGGGTCTGACCTCAACAACCTTCAATAAGATCCCGAAATGTAATGACAGGATGGGAAATCACAGAGTAAGCTCCACGTCACGTACACCTATGCATTGCATACTGGTATCATAAATATAAATTTCAAATCATAATCCTGGCATATAAAAAAAGCAAAGAGAAAGACATTTTTGACGCTGATTGCGCTGATTTTCGCTGATCAAGACATTTCATTTTGCCTTAACCATAGACCTTCTGCGTGATCTGAGGTTAAAGCTCTACTGCCTTATATTATTCCGTAGCGGATAATAGCTTGATCAGCTGAGGCTGAGGGGAATACAGTTACAATTACAATCAATTCACCATAAGTCTTTTTTCCACCTTCAACATATGTTTTCAGTTCAGCGGTTTGGGGTCGGACCTAACCATCATACTTAAATATCAGGATAAACCCAGTGAAATCCAGCAAAGCTGGGCTGCAAGGCAGCATTTCACCAGGCATGTGTCCCAAAACACTCAGTTTTCAGACCTTAGAAGCCCCCCAATGAAACCCTGCTTTTCAGCAGGACACTGCGTGTGTTTCATAAGGTAAACATTTCACCCCCAAAAACATCATTGTAAGCCGAGACAGGTTCTTTAAGTGCGTATGCTTTGAACTTGCTTACTTCATGGACACTGCGGCCGCAAGCTTTTCCGCCGAGCAATTCCTTGACACTTTCTACAAAATTTTTGCAGCCCACGGCGACACTTTCAGTCCAGCCTGGTTGTCTAAGAGTACGCTCATCCACTGCCGCCTGGACCCACCCAGAGTAAATTATTGATAAATCATCTATATCCAGTAGCCTTTTCAAAAGATCTCTGTTGATAATCCGGTATCTTTGTTGTGGCTCGACAATTTCAGGGTATCCGCCATGACTCCATTCTTTGGGATGTTTAACCACCTTGGCCCTGACCATGTTTACCCAGTGAAATAAGATTTGAGCCTATTTTTGATAAAAAGCCTGCCTTAATAAGTCTTAAAATATTTTTCTCTTCGGGTAGCATCCTCTTGGTTGATGCAAGCTTCATAATATATCAGCTTTAAGGGCCTTCTGTCTTTTGTTGAAGGAACCTTACCTTTGGAGTGATGCTTAAATCTTAGCTTGAGATTTTTAGTATAGCCTGAATATAAGTTGCCATCAGCTTCACTTAACAGCACATACGTATAATACATAGGATGATCTCAAGCTATTTCACCGGGTGAAGGTCTATGTAGATCAGACATCGAACAAGGTGCTCATCAACATCCACTGCTGTAGCGTGATACCTGTCTTCCCAGAAAGCACCATTACGCTTTTTCCTTCTGCGTTTATTTCCCGGGCAAAACTATGGATACGCAGGCGCTTGCCCCGCTCTTTGAGTTCCCTGGCTTTGTCCACGATCAGGCGCACGGTGTCGATTTCCACTTTGCTCGCTTTACCCCGATTGTCGACTTTTTTATCAGGTAGACCCGGGCCTTGTTTATGTACAGCTCCAGGATGTCCATCTGGGTCAGCTCCAGAGGACGGCCTGCTTCAAAACGTCTGGGCTCAGACTTCTCTTTCTTTGCCTGCCCTGGCTCGTAGCCATTAGCCAGCATCACCTTTCTAATGCTGCGAATGGAGATGGTCTTGCCTTGCCTGCGCAACTGACTGCGGACCTGGCCTGGACCGAATCCCAGGTTATTCTGCCAGGTGTTCAGGATGGCTTCTTCCTGTTCCGGAGTAATCTCCTTCTCGCCCCGGCCAGGGCGATTTGGCTGATGCTCAAGAAATGCCTCCCGGCCCAAAGCCTGGAGCTTGTTGCGCCAATCATAGACTGTTGTGTAATGGACTCCTGCAATCTTTGCAGCTTCCTTGATTCCGATTTCCTGGGCTTTCTCCAGAATGGTCAGCTTTTGCTCCTGATCAAAAAACTTGTTCGCCATAACACTTCCTCCTCTGGTTTACGCCAAGAGAAAGTGTTACCCTGATTTATGACATTTTGTACGGATTCTTTTTAACTGAAACACGTAGATTGTAGTTCATGGTTCGTAGCTTATAGCATATTAGCTCAAAGCTCAAAGCACCAACGGCCAAAGGTCAAAGGTCAAAGCAAAATAGCTGGTAGCATGAAAGTGCAAAGCATATAGGCTCAAAGCGGAAAAGTAAAAGCATATCCTACTCACTTTGATTAAAAAAATGATCCATTGATAATTTTAAATCATGTCTTACAATCTTATTCAGAAGGCCTTGTGGAACATCTTTGGCTCCATGGTCAGGAATTGTAGTCATTCTTCCATCAGCATGCTTATACCGGATGTGTGAACCTTTTTGCCGAACCTTCTGGAAACCGAGTTTCTCCACACGCTGAATAAAATCCCGAAATGTAATGACAGGATGGGAAGTCACAGAGTAAGCTCCACGTCACGTATGCCTACAAATTGCATACTTGTATCATAAATATAGTCATTATCTTCAACACATGCCAGGATGGCCTCGCGAATGTTATCCACAGCTTCATTCACAGTATAACCGTAGCTGTGACATCCCTGAAATGAAGGACAACTTACAATGTAAACGCCTTCTTTATCCTGTTCGATAATTACCGGGTAATGCTTTTTGGGTTCCATGAATATATCTCCATTGTTAGCTCGTGGCTGGTAGCTGGTAGTTCATAGCTCATGGCTCGTAGCTGGTAGCTCGTAGCAAATGCAGTTGCGCTAAGCTGAAAGCTCAAAGCTGAAAGCGAATGTGGTAAGAGGCAAGGGGAAAGAGGAAAGGGGGAAGCAAAGACGCTTGCCTCTTCCCGCTTGCCTATCCCTTGCTTACCGATTGCTCATACTCAGAGCTGATTGCAATGCCAGAAGCTCTGATCTCGTTTACCAGGGGGTCATCAAGATTAAAGTCTTCAGGCCTGAATGGACTTGGTTCGATCCGATCATCAAGTTTTAGAGCCAATTTCATTAAAAAAAACCTTTCCTCAAAAAGGTCCTGAGAAAAGTCCGGACTTACAATAGCTACATCGATGTCACTCCATTTATTGGCCTTGCCTTTGGCATAAGAGCCATATAAATAGGCTCTGTCAACCTGTTTGACCTGATTGACTTGGGCAATATAATTCCGCATAAGTTCTTTTAGCTCAGTTGGGATTTCAGCCATTTGAAATACCTCTTTATTGTTTCCATCTGTACTGTGGTAAATTGCTGTGTACATTCTTTACGAAAAGAACTTTTAAAGTCTGGATATCTGGATTTAAATATTAATGGGCCAGCAAAGAAACTTTCCATTAACCATCTTATCCGCATATGTCGAGAACTTCATTCGCAATTAAGCTTATTCAAGATATAGTTCAAGCCAATTTTCAATGTTCAGCAAATACCAGATCAGCAAACGGCGGTTCTGCCTGCCTTCAAGGTGTTCCATGACGAGCTTGAGAGTGGCCTTCTGGTCCAGATAGTTGAAGATTCTGGCATTTTTGTTGAATAGGATTCTGCGAACGTACTGAATGGAATCACCTTTGAACCAGGAAGCGTCAGGTGCGGAGACAACTTATATTACGAAACTTATCCTGAAAGGGTTTTTTTATAGCAGACGTCACAAACAAGTCCATGTTCCGCTTTATTGCCGCATTTGCACACCCAGCCGGTCTGCCTGGCCGGGTTGCCCAGGACCAGGGCATGGTCCGGAACATCTCTGGTTACCACTGAACCAGCGCCGATCATGGCGTATCTTCCAATAGTCACTCCGCAGATGATGGTGCAGTTGGCCCCAAGAGTGGCACCTTTTTTGACCAGGGTGGGCCGGAGTTCATCCATACGCCGGATAAAGGCCCTGGGATTGAAGACATTGGTAAAAACAACTGAAGGGCCGCAGAAGACCTGGTCTTCTAAGATTACCCCCTTGAATATGGAGACATTATTCTGGATCTTGCAGCCATGGCCGATGATTACGCCCGGGCCTATTTCTACGTACTTGCCGATCACGCAGCCAGGGCCGATTGATGCGCCGGTCATGACATGACTGTAGTGCCATATCTTAGTTCCAGATCCTACGGTGACGTCTTTGTCAATATAGCTGGACTCATGAATGAAGTAGTGTGAAGGATGTCTATTTGTCATTTATTTAGTCTTACTCATGTAAAAGAACAAACAAGCGGGCAGCTTCATCTTTCAAAATATCATGGGTTTGGGTAAAACATCACCAGATTCGATTAACTGTATATTTATCAAACATGGAATCGCTGCTCACTAAAGGAATTTTTTCTTCAAGTGATTGTGCAATAATTAATCGGTCAAAGGGGTCTCGATGATAAAAAGGCAGTTCAGTAAGTCTTGCTGTGTGTTTTATGTCTATGTTTAAGAGAGTAAAATCATTATGTTGAAGTTGTTTATTCCAAAAGAATAAGAAAGGTTCTGCGAGAGAGTATTTCCCAAGACTTATTTTAATGGCAAGTTCCCATAGGCTGGCTGGACTGACGAAAACTGACCCTTCAGCATTCATAATATACTCTTTCCCATTTTTGCTCAGCCTGTTATCATCAAGAATAAACCACAACAGGGCCTGAGTATCCAAAAGTATATTCATTTCATGTACTCATTAAAATCATTGAGATGTTCGTCATCTTCCATGTGAATCTTTAAAATTCCCCTGGCGCTTCCGGGCATTCTTCTATAGAATTGATGTTCATTTTCGTTGGAGACTTGTAGCACCACTTTGACTTTCTGCCCGTATGTATAACGGTATTCTCTGGGCAATTGGATGCAACCTTTTTGGTCAATTCGTGTGTTAATCTTTATTGTCTGCATAGCTTTTCTCCTAATTTATGTATTTGCTGAAGAGTGTAATGTTTTTAAGGTTTACTTCTCAACATGGGATGAACAGTACCGTTTCCCCTGTGAACAGGTTGAGAGTTTCGCAGCTCGGAAACCAGATTAATGGAGGGCAGAGCTTCTTTTACTCCGAATCCATTACCATTTAGAATATGCTGATAACTCAATGTATGCAGATCTGTAAAGCCTGTGGAAAATTCAAGTTCTTCTCCGTTGATGGAGATGGATCTGTAAGCCGGCTTGGCCTGCTGGACAGCAGCGGCAGGCAGATCTGACCGGTCTAAGGAAAGATACCAGCGAACCCTGGCTCTATCAAGCTCAATATAGCCGGACATTCTTCTGGAGGATGAGTAATGGAGTTCTTTATGTCTGGCCGGGCCGAATATCCACATGAGCATATCAAAAAAGTGAATGCCTATGTTGGTGGCTATTCCTCCTGATTTTTCAGGGTTTCCTTTCCAGGAATTAAAATACCATTTTCCTCTGGAAGTGATATAGGTCAGGTCTATATCGAATTTTTTGTCTTTTCCCTGGCTGTCGATCTTTTCTTTAAGAGCAATGATGGAGGGGTGTGCGGTTTGGGGTCGGACCTAACCATCATACTTAAATATCAGGATAAACCCAGTGAAATCCTGCCAAGGCAGGGCCGTTTCACGGCATTTCACCAGGCAGGTGTACCAAAACAGCTTGTTTTCGGAGCTTAGAAGCCCCCCAGTGAAACCCTGCTTTTCAGCAGGACACTGCGTGTGTTTCATAAGGTAAAAATTTTACCCTCAAAAACATCATTGTAAGCCGATACAGGTTCTTTCAGTGCATATGATCCGGTCTTGTCTACTTCATGAACCCTGCGGCCGCATGCTTTTCCACCAAGCAATTCTTTGACCTTCTTGACAAAATCTTTACAGCCTACGGCAACGCTTTCAGTCCAGTGGAGTGGGGTCGAACCTCAAGAAGATTTTGAATTAACTACAGAATCGCTCAAAAACAGCCTCATTTTGGGCCTTAAAATGCGCATTTTTGCCCCCAAAGGGGGGGTAAGAAAACGGATCTGAGAAAGATTCCCCTTCAGTGCAATGGGGGACCGTTAATGTTCAAATAACTTTGGCTGAATTACCCTGGTTGCGGTCGGTAGACTGGTTTAAAGATTCATGGCGAAAAGGGGTTGAGCAGCGAAACGCCCGTCCGCTTAACATCCTTGCTATTGCGAGTGACGAGAATAAGTTCGTGTTCGAGTGCAGTTGCGGCAAGTAGGCTGTCAATGACCGGCAGTGGGTCAGGAATGTTCAGTCTCCCCCAACGGTCGGCGATACCAGGGGTAACGACCAAGACACGTCCAGTGGACCGCTCTTGCACAGTGGCAAACCACTGATCAAGATACGCCGCGGAAACAGGGTCACGACGACGTATTCCCTCAATGCCACGCCTAATCTCTCCAAATACCAGGACCGAAACGAATAAATCCTCATCATTTGCCTCAGCAAACCACTTTCGCACACCGGCATTAGCGCGTTCACCTTTTCGGATTTCCGAGAGAACATTTGTGTCTATCAGATATCCCATTGCATCTCACCACGGCCAAAATCTCGTGGACGGGCAAAATCATCATCGTCGCCGATATCCGGCATGGCCGCCAGAGCCTCCTTGAAGGAGCCTTCAACAGTCTTTTGCCCTAACAACCGGAAAACAATTTCCACGCGTTTATGATGAATTTCTGGGGGAACGGATATGTTCGCCGGCATATCATCTATGATCTGCTTTATTAGTTCCACAGCCAATACCTCCGTAAATATCTCCTGCTTTAAGGTCGGACCTAACTATCATAAACGGCGCCTTTGGGGTCGGACCTAACCATCATATTTAAATATCAGGGTGAACCTTTCTTGTCTGCCTGCCCCATGAAACCGGGTTCCCTTCACGGTGCTTGCCTTGTGTAATGCCAAAGGCCAGGGGAGCTTATTTCACTGGGTTTCATCGGGGTTGCTAATAAATCCTTTTTTACCGATTTCACGTGCCACGTGATTTCGGCAATTTTTTCCGCTTCGCGGATGCAGAAACTTATCATATTCGTGATGATTAGTGCAGATTAGTGGGCAATTCTTTTCTTTTTCTCCCCACGAATACTCTGCCAAATTGGCCTTATCGGTAGATGTCAAGAAAGATGTCGCATCTAAGCCGCTTTTTTTTCTGTGTTAGATGTTCTTTTTTTATTCAAGGTAACTTCAGTCGGTGCGCTCCAATTTCTGGTACGACCTGACCATCTTTCAGGTTTTGCCATTTTTGCTCTTTGATAAACCACTTGGCGTTTTGCCAGGATTTCCTTGGCCCGGCCAGTATGCCGATCATTGGGAGTCACATATGCCAGGTTACTATGACGGTGCTCATGATTATACCAATTAACAAAGTCCTCAACCCATTTTCTGGCATCAGTCAAGCTTTCAAAAGGCTTCCTTGGATACCAGGGACGATACTTCAGAGTCTTGA
>NZ_KN882193.1:8355-18647 GCF_000934755.1 Desulfonatronovibrio magnus | reverse complement strand
GGGACTGTCCCTCGCTGTGTAGATTTTTTCATCAAAGCAAATTTCTTCCAGGAACCAATGCAGCATCAATCTTTTTTATAGTACCTCGCGGGGACTGTCCCAATTTCCAAAAAAGTGACAGACTCTTAAAGATACTTACAGGTTCGGTCCCGGGCCACCCGGCAGAGGAGCTTACAAGTAGCTATAATCGTATTGGCAATGCAAAATTATTCACTTATGTTCAGTTTTACGGATCAAGCACTTGAAGCAAGGCTGGAGGCAAGCACAAAATAGGCCCTTCGCATTCCTGAAACTGGCAGGGATTACCTCTTCCTCCAGGTTATCCCATTTCTTACGGGCCTTTTTCACATACATTCTTTAATATCTTCCATCTGGAACATATTGACGACCATAGCCAGGCTCTGCCTGAAACATGACTGGACAAAAGCGGCCTCATGCTGCCCCATGTATAAGTTCGAGGCCATGCGCGTGTTTTTCAGCTCAAAAGGAAACGCAGAGGAGCAAGGTTTGTGGCTGATTAACTTTCAAACCTGACCTTTAATCTCATAAGCCAGGAGTGTATCCATGACTCAAAATCCATCACATCAGGTCCACGATACAGACGAGACCAGAAACCTCCTGGATCAGCTGCTCCAGGATTCCAGGTTATATTACCGGAGCAAGGATTATAAAGAGCTTCTGGACTTTGTTGTCCAGCTGCGAAACTTCGCTCCCTTTAATGCCATGCTTCTTAATTTTCAGAAGCCGGGGTTGTCTTATGCCGCGTCAAAGCATGACTGGTGGGAGAAGTTCAAGCGTTACCCAAATGAAGACGCTAGGCCACTTCTTATCCTCTGGCCTTTTGGGCCTGTGGCCCTTGTGTATGATGTGCAGGATACAGAAGGTCAAGAACTGCCTGAAGATGCTTTTTCCTTTGTTGCCAAAGGGGATATGAGCTCTGAGACGTTTCGAGTATACACTGACAAATGTAAATCTAAAGGCATAATCTGCAAAATGGTTGATAAGGGTGGAAATATGGCTGGATTGATTCGGGCTGTTAAGCGGGCGGTCAAGAAAGAGGATAAGCCTGAATACGAAATTAAAATCAACCAAAACCATGCACTCCCGGTTAAATTCAACACTCTGGTCCATGAACTGGCCCATCTTTATCTTGGCCATCTTGGAAAGGACATCTGCCTGAAAACACCTGATCGACATAATGTGGCCTTTCTTCAGCGTGAGCTTGAGGCTGAATCCGTGGCTTACCTGGTCTGCTTTAGAAGCGGGGTTAAGCCTAAATCTCACACATATCTGGCGGGATATGTAAGGAATAACCAGAGCATTGATAATATAGATATCTATCAGATCATGCGCACTGCAGGACAAGTGGAAACCCTGCTGGGCCTTACCCTGGGAAGAACAGGTTTTTCCGGTTGAGTAAATTGATGATTTTGTTTATGTTGTGTTTGGGATAAGGATATATTTATAGATTTTATTTGATTGATATTATGTCTGGAGAGATGCATGAAGTTTTATGCACATACTGTTGAAGGCAAGGGGCCTGAGGATTGGCAGGTCCTTGAGGAACACTTGGGCAATGTTAGCAAACTGGCAGAAAAGTTTGCCGGGGTATTCAATTCTTCTGATTGGGGGCGCCTGGCTGGGTTGCTGCATGATGTGGGAAAGTATCGGCTAGAATGTTTTAAGATCTAAAGAGAAATATCGTGAACACTTACATAGCGCGTACTGATATACACGGCAATATTACTCAGACTGTACAGCAACATCTTGAAGAAGTTGCCGTATTGACAAAGTTGTTTTCAGCTAAAATCAATCTGCCTATTGTTGGAGAGTTGTCGGGACTTGTTCACGACTTTGGTAAGTACGGAAATGCTTTTCAGGACCATATTAATCCATTGACCAAGCCCTTAGATAAAAAGCCAGACCACTCAACTGCTGGTGCTCAGTTTGCCTGGAACCACCTCAAGAGTATAAATGCTGTTGCCAGCCTGATTAAACAAATGATTGCCGTGTGCGTTGCTGGTCATCATGGCGGGTTAATGGACTGTATTTCCCCTGATGGGCAAAATCTGTTTATAAAGCGCATGGATAAGTCCTTCGATTCAACAAACTTTATGGATGCCTTCAGTAAAGCAGACCCAGGAATAATGAAGAGGCTTGACAGTTTGTTATGTTCAACAGAGATCCTTGATGAGATGGGGCAATTGATAAAAAAAATCAATGAATCAAAAAGCTCCAATGAGATAAAGTGCTTTTATTTAGGTCTATTCACACGTTTTTTGTTCAGTATGCTAATTGATGCAGATCGATTAAGTGCTTCAGGGCGTTTGAAGCAAAAAAAATCGGACTGGACTACATTGATTTCCCGTCTGGAAAAACGATTGCTTTCTTTTGAAGCTGATACCGAGGTGAACAGAATTAGGGCCCATGTTTCACAAGCATGCTATAATTTTTTCAACAAGAACAAGGGACTTTATAAGCTTAAAGTTCCAACCGGCGGGGCAAAGACGCTTTCCAGCTTAAGATTTGCTCTTCATCATGCCCGGTTTCACTGCATGAAAAGAATATTTTACATCGTTCCTTATACATCAATAATTGACCAGAATGCTGAGTGTCTAAGATATATCCTTGAAAAACCATCTGACTCTGAACAAGTTGTTCTGGAACATCATTCCAATTTGCCTGCGGATAAAGATACAGAAGAATGCAGGCAGTTAGCTGAAAATTGGGATGCTCCAATTGTGTTTACCACCTTGGTACAGTTTCTTGACGCATTTTATCATGGTGGAACAAGGGCTGCCAGGCGCATGCACAGGCTTTCAGATGCAGTCATTATATTTGATGAGGTGCAGGCTATTCCAATTAAAACTGTTCATCTTTTCAATAATGCCGTCAACTTTTTAGTAGAACATTGCGGCGCAACAGCAGTATTCTGTACAGCCACCCAGCCGTTGCTTGATAGGGTTGATGGTTCTAAAGGAGCAGTAAACTTTACTGGTGGGCAGGAACAGTCTGAAATTATCCCCAAAAAAATGGATCTTTTTAAGAAACTTCGCAGAGTAGTAGTTGAAGATAGACGGAAGGACGAAGGCTGGTCAATTAGTGAAATTGGCGAATACGCTGTTAGTGAGGCAGAGTTTTCAGGTAGCGCCCTGCTGGTGACAAATACAAAAAAAGCTGCCTTAGCAGTTTACGATTATTGTTCCTCCTGGATGAATACTTATCATCTCAGTACATATATGTGCCCAGCCCACAGGAAGACTATAATCAACAGTTTGAAGGAAAGTCTTGATAAGGGACAACATGCCCCTTTCATTTGTGTAAGCACTCAATTGATTGAAGCTGGTGTTGATCTCGATTTCGGGGCAGTGATCCGTTTTCTGGCAGGACTTGATTCAATTGCTCAGGCTGCAGGAAGATGCAATAGAAATGGGGTGAGGGATTCTGGACGAGTGACTATTATTAATCCCAATCATTTGGTTGAGAGCCTATCGAAACTCTATGACATTCAATCAGGTAAAGAAAAGGCCGAGACAGTCCTTGATGAATATAAAACTAACCCTGAAAGATTTAATCATGACATACTGCATCCTGATTTAATGAGTTTATTTTACAGCTATTATTTTTACAAACGATCACAGGAAATGGACTATCCAGTTAAAAACAATCAAATATTGAACAGAGATGACACATTGTTCTCTTTATTATCATCCAACCATTTATCTTTAAAACAGCACGCCAGGACCGAAAGAAAGGGAACAGGGCTCATACTGAACCAATCTTTCAAAACTGCTGGAAAAATTTTTGAGGTTATTGATTCGGGTACGACAGGTATAATTGTTCCTTACATGCGTGGAAAAGAAATTATTGCTGATATTTGCTCATGCACTGAGCTGGAAAAAATCAAAACCCTCCTAAAGGAAGCCCAGCAATACTCTGTAAATATTTACCGCTTTGAGTTTGAAAAACTCAAGAATGCTGGTGCTCTGCATAATATAATTATGGATTTAGATATCTACGCTTTAGACCCACAATATTACAACATTGATACTGGTCTGGTCTTTGAGCCGTCCGAGCCGATGTCTTTGATTGAAGCTTGAAAGGAGGATGTATGAAGAATCAAATTGAGTTTAAGGTTTGGGGACGTTTTGCCCTTTTTACTGACCCCGTTACACGCATTGGAGGAGAAAAATGTTCGTACCACATACCTACTTATGAAGCATTAAAAGGTATCACAAAATCAATATATTGGAAGCCGTCATTTATTTGGATTGTAGACAGGGTAAGGGTAATGAAGCCAATACGCACCCAATCCAAGGGGATAAAACCTCTTGATCATGTTGGCAAAGGAGCCCGTCACGACTTAGCTATCTATACCTACTTAGTTGACGTTGAGTATCAGGTTCAGGCGCACTTTGAATGGAACAGACATAGAAAGGATCTTGAGCAGGATTGGGTTGATGGAAAGCATTACTCCATTGTCCAGCGTATGATAGAGCGTGGCGGAAGGCGTGATATATGTCTTGGAGCGAGAGAATGCCAGGGCTATGTCGAGCCATGTATGTTCGGAGAAGGTGTCAGTCATTATCAAAACATTGATGAGGTATCCTTTGGGCTCATGTTTCACGGCTTCGATTATCCTGACGAAATTGGTGAAAACAATCTTTATAGCAGATTCTGGTGGCCAGTTATGTCAGAAGGAATTGTCGAATTTCTCAGTCCTGAAAAATGTCCTACACGTAAGTTTATTAAACAGATGGTTCCCAGTCCCCCAAAATCTAATGGGTTTGCTGAGGAGGGCTTATTATGAGCTGGATGGAGAAACTTTATAAAACTTATGAAAATGTTCATGAACAGCATGTTGGCAAGGACAATGACAAAGTTCCACTTTGGCCAAGCTGTCATATCACTCAAAACATTCAGGTTGAAGTTGTTTTGAATGATAAAGCGCAGATATTGAGAGCAAGGGTTATCCCAAAAGAACAGTCAATGACAATAATTCCAGCAACAGAAGGTTCTGCTGGAAGAACAGGAAAAGCCCTTAAACCACATCCAATTTTTGACAAGTTACAATATATTTCAAAAGATTATAATGATTATGGTGGCACAAAAGAGTCAGGATTTGATGAATTTATGTCTTTACTGAATGACTGGTGCAATTCGCAATATTCACATCACAAGGTAACACTGGTCAAGGATTATTTGCTAAATGGGACTTTAATTTCTGATCTCATAGAGAAGAGAATTCTTTATGTAGACAGCGATCTAAAGCTGCTTATGAAGTGGGAAGATAAACAGACTGATCCTCCGGAGATATTCTCAGTTCTTCCTGCATCTTCCTCTCAAACAGATATCTTTGTTCGCTTTGGGGTTGAGATCCCAGGAGACCCTGCATCTGAATTATGGATGGACAAGTCTGTATGGGAGAGTTGGTCCCGTTTTTTGAAATCTTACGGGAATAAACAAATTGGTTTGTGCTACATTACAGGAGAAGAAACCATACTTGCTTTAAATCACCCCAAAAAAATCCGGCACAGTGGAGACGGAGCTAAACTCGTTTCCTCCAATGACACATCTGGCTACACATTCAGAGGGCGATTTGATCGAGCCATAGAGGCTTGCGGGATTGGTATGGACATAACTCAAAAGGCCCATAGCGCCTTGCGTTGGCTTATTGGTAGACAGAGTTGGCGTGGAACAGGCGATAGCAATTTCAGTGTGGTAGCTTGGGCTGTTGAAGGTGATGATCTTCCATACCCCTTGGCAGATACTTATGAACTGTTTCAAGATAGTATTGGCGAAATTCCATCTAAAGCAGATAGTTACACCGCACAGGATTTTGGAAAGCGTCTGGCCAAAATGATATCAGGATATAGCCAGAAATTAGGGGATACTGCGGATATTGTTGTTATGGCTCTCGATTCGGCTTCACCTGGTCGCATGAGCATCAAGTACTATAGAGAATTGACTGGTTCAGAGTTTCTGGAACGTTTAAAAAAGTGGCACACCAAAAGCGCCTGGTTTCAGAATTTTGGTCAAGACAAGCATTTTTTTGGTGCGCCATCGCCTAAGTCCATTGCAAAAGCTGCCTATGGTAGCAGATTGGATGATAATCTTAAAAAATCCACTGTTGAAAGGTTGCTACCTTGTATTGTAGATGGAGCGCCTATTCCTAAAGATCTGGTTGATTCGTGCGTTCGAAGGGCCAGCAACAGGATCGGCCTTGAAAAGTGGGAATGGGAAGCTTGCCTGGGGGTTGCTTGTGCTCTTTATAATAGCTTTAAAGGAGGATATAGTATGGCCTTGGAACGGAAAAGAAATAGCCGTGATTATTTGTATGGGAGACTTTTGGCATTGGCGGATCGCTTGGAAAGAAGTTCTCTGGATACGACTGGGGAAAACAGGGAAACCAATGCCTCCAGACTAATGCACAGGTTTTCAATAAAACCCTTTACTACCTGGAAGATTATTAACGACTCCCTAAGTCCTCATAGGGTGCGTTTAAGGGCAAATTTACCAGGCATTCTCGGTTACCTTGAAAATGAATTTGATGAGGTCTTTAATCTTTTTAAATCTGAAGATTTTATCTCTGATGACAAGTTGACTGGAGAGTATCTTCTTGGTTTTCATTGCCAGCGATCCTACCTCAGGCAGTCAAAAAAAACTAAGGAAGCAATGGCAGTTAATCAAGAATAGCATGTTTAGCTATTAATCATGACAATATAGGAGGTTTATATGTCGTTAAGTAATAAAGTTGATTTTGCAGTTGTTTTCAGAGTCAAGAATGCCAATCCTAATGGAGACCCTTTAAATGGCAACCGCCCCAGAACGACCTATGAAGGGTATGGAGAGGTTTCTGATGTATGTATAAAGCGCAAGATTCGCAATAGGTTAATGGAAGAGGGTGAAAATATTTTTGTTCAATCTGACGATAATAAACTGGATAATTATACTAGTCTTAAAGCTCGTGCTGATGGCACTTTGAAAGAAATTAAGGATAAAGATGAAATCGTCAAAAAAGCTTGCGAGGTTTGGTTCGATGTTCGTGCCTTTGGGCAGGTCATGGCTTACAAAGGCAAAAATAAAGGAACAGGAGTTTCAATTCCAATTCGAGGTCCCGTTTCGATACATTCAGCTTTTAGCGTAGAACCTGTGAATGTGAGCAGTATACAGATTACAAAAAGCGTTAGTGGTGAGGGTGAAGGCACTAAAAAAGGTTCAGACACAATGGGTATGAAGCATCGAGTTGATTCGGCAGTATATATATGTTATGGATCAATGAGTCCACAACTATCAACGAAAACCGGCTTTAGTGATGAAGATGCAGCCATAATTAAAAAAATTCTCCCTCGTCTGTTTGAAAATGATGCTTCATCAGCAAGGCCTGATGGCAGTATGGAGGTTCTTAATGTTGTCTGGTGGAAGCATAACAGCAAAAACGGCCAGGTATCTTCTGCAAAGGTGCATAGAAGTATGCATGTTGAAATCAAAAGTGATGGGACTGTTGTACTTCAATTTGACGACTTAGATAAATTGAGCCCCGAGGTTATTGATGGCTATTAATTTTGTTTTTGATCTGCAAATCAAGCTGTAGCCCCTGGAGGTCTAATCATGCCACAAAAGCAACAACCACCCGGAATTATTCCTGCCCATGGTGGGTACCAGGACTTGAAATCTTTTCAGATGGCTGAACTTGTTTATGATGGCACAGTTAAGTTTTGTGAGCGCTTAGTTAATCCTCGCTCACGAACTTATGACCAGATGGTTCAGGCGGCCAGAAGCGGTAAACAGAATATTGTCGAGGGCAGCATGGCTTCTGGCACTTCTAAGAAGATAGAGCTGAAGCTGGTTGGAATTGCCAGGGCCAGCCTGGAGGAATTGCTGCAGGATTTTCAGGATTTTTTGCGGCTAAAGGATTTTATCCTCTGGGGCAAGGATCATCCCCTGTCCAAGACTGTCAGGGGGCTTTGTTACAGGAAGGATAGGTCCTATGCGACATATATGCCTTATATTGAAAAAGCACCGCCGGAAGTTGCAGCCAATACCATGATTTGTCTGATTCACCAGACAAACTACCTGCTGGATCAGCAGTTGAGGGCTCTTGAAAAAGACTTCCTGGACCAGGGTGGATTTACAGAGAGACTTTATCGGTCCAGAACCCAAGCTCGAAAGAATAAATGGAAGAATTAGATTATGGATGAAGCTGATGTACTGCCTCTTTCCGCTCTGCAGCACTTTCTCTACTGCCCAAGGCAGTGCGCCCTTATTCATATTGAGGGTGTGTGGACCGAAAACAGGTTCACGGCTGAAGGGAGGGTGCTGCATAACCGGGTTGATTCAGGTTGCTCTGGCAAGCGCGGTGACACAGTAGAAGACCGTTCTGTACCAGTGCGCAGTAATGAGCTTGGACTTTATGGCGTAGCCGATGTTCTTGAAATGAAGGCTGGCCCTGAAGGGAAAAGAATTCCTTATCCAGTGGAATATAAAAGGGGCAGTCCAAAAATTGAGGACTGGGATCGGGCTCAGTTATGCGCTCAGGCCATGTGCCTGGAAGAAATGCTTAGCCTGGAAATTCCTGAAGGTGCCATTTTTTATGGTAAGCCCAGAAGGAGGGAAAAAGTTGTTTTTGACAATGATCTGCGTGATCTGGTCAAAGTTAAATGTTTGGAGATGCGCTCAATGGTTAAAAGTGGCCTGACCCCTCCAGCGCAATATGGCAAAAAATGTAAAAATTGTTCTCTAACAGGGCAATGCATGCCGACTGCAACTCGAAAGGGGAAGGTTGAGCCCTATATCCTGAAGGGGTTAGAAGATTGAAGAAACTGTTAAATACTCTGTATGTCACTTCTCAGGGCAGCTATCTCTCCAAGGATGGTGAGTGTATTGTGGTTCGCTTTGAATCAGGTGAAAAAAAACGTTTTCCTGTGCATATCCTTGATGGAGTAGTTTGCTTTGGAAATGTGTTGTGCAGCCCTTTTCTGTTGGGGCACTGTGCTGACAGGGGGTTATCTGTTTCTTTTTTAACTGAAAGAGGCCGTTACCTCGCTGCTGTTCATGGTCCCCAAAGCGGCAATATTCTTCTTAGGCGTGAACAGTACCGCAAGGCAGATGACCTCCAGGCCTCAGCAATGATAGCAAGAAGCATCATTGCCGGTAAGGTGACTAATTCTCGGACAGTGCTCAAAAGATGTATTCGAGACTATCCTGACCGAATTGATCAGGACCGAGTCAAAGCAGCTGTCTCTATTCTTGATGGTTGTGCACACCGCTTACGTTCTAACGTTACGCTTGATGAGGCCAGAGGATTAGAAGGGCTGGCAGCCAACACATACTTTGGTGTCTTTGATCAGCTGATTTTGAGAAAGGATGAATCTTTCTTTTTTAACGGCAGAGTTCGCAGACCACCTCTGGATAATGTCAATTGCCTGCTCTCTTTTGTGTATACACTTTTGACACATGATATCCGGTCTGCCCTTGAAGCCTCAGGCCTGGATCCCCAGGCTGGTTTTTTGCACCGGGACAGATCCGGCAGGCCTGGACTGGCTTTGGATATGATGGAAGAATTCAGGTCTTTTATGGCTGATCGCCTGGTACTATCTCTTATTAACAGAGGTGAAGTTGTTGAAAAGGGGTTTATGGTAAAGGAGAGCGGAGCTGTTTTTATGAATGACGAGACGAGGAAGACAGTTCTGTCTGCCTGGCAAAAAAGAAAGTCGACAGAGGTCATTCACCCCTTTATTAAGGAGCGGATACCTCTTGGTTTGGCTTTCCATGTTCAGGCGAAACTTATGAATCGTTATTTACGCGGTGAACTTGACGGATATCCTCCGTTTTTCTGGAAGTAAATTATGCTTGTATTGGTCAGTTATGATGTAAGTTTCGAGGATCCATCAGGAAAAAGGCGTCTGCGCAGGATAGCTAAAGTATGTGAAAGTTATGGTCAGCGGGTACAGTATTCAGTTTTTGAGTGCGTGGTGGATCCTGCTCAGTGGACCAAATTTAAGGATCTTCTTTTGAAGGAATATGATGCAGATAAGGATAGTCTGCGCTTTTATTTCCTGGGTAAGAACTGGCAGCGGCGGGTTGAGCATCATGGTGTCGGGGTTAGTTATGACCCTGAAAATGATGTGCTCATTATGTGAGTTGCGAACCACAAGCTGTTTGTTTTTTCCTGGGACTTTCGCGACAATATTTTGTTGTTGTTTTTAAGGATGTTATACTTAGTTGATTGTTTTTTATGATAATGATTTTTTCTTAAAATCGATGTTTCGCGAAAAATGTTTCGCGAACCT
>NZ_KN882193.1:0-6509 GCF_000934755.1 Desulfonatronovibrio magnus | reverse complement strand
GTGGATTGGAGACGACACAAGGTGCAAATTGCCTGACCATAAGTCACCTCTAAATTTTGGACTTCAGTTCAGGCTTTTCCAGCGTCATATTTTCCTCAATGGGTTAGTGCTTTTTTAGATAAACATCAGTAACTCAAGAATCAGCCGGCTTAATTCTTACTCCAGCTGAGATGAAACAAATTCCCAGTTAATCAGGTTATTGATAAAGGCATCAATATAGTCTGGTCTTCTGTTCTGATAATCAAGATAGTAGGCATGTTCCCACACATCCATGGTCAACAGTGGTTTAACGCCCTGGATCATGGGATTTTCAGCATTAAGTGTTTTTACCACCTGGAGTTTACCTTCTTTGAGAACGAGCCAGGCCCATCCACTGCCGAACTGTGTGACGCCCGCGTTTTTAAACTGTTCTGCAAACTTATCAAAACCACCAAAGTCTTCCTGGATCTTATCAGCAACAACCCCTGCCGGCTTTCCTCCACCTCCGGGTTTCATTGAATTCCAGTAAAACGTATGATTCCAGACCTGAGCTGCATTATTAAAGATATTGGCCTTTTCAGAGTCAGCAGCAGACTTCTTTATAATCTCTTCCAGAGTTTCATTGGCAAGGTCAGTGCCGTCTATGAGGCTGTTGAGTTTGTCCACATAAGTTTTATGGTGCTTGCCGTGATGAAAATCCAGAGTGTCGGCACTTACGTATGGAGACAAAGCGTCCTTGGGATATGGAAGATCAGGAAGACTGAAACTCACAACTATCTCCTGTTTGTTTAACTAATTATCAGACTGTTTTCAGTTTAATTACTCTAAAACGAAAACAGCAGAAAGGCTTTTTCATGAGCACTTTCTGCTGTTTATTACAAGCTTGTGCAGCATCCGGACTTTCAGGCCGGGACTACTGCTTTACCATGGGCTGGTCACAGCAGACCAGTTCCCCTTCTCCGGTTTCCTTGACTTCCACTACGTTTCCGCATGCTTCACATTTGTAAACTTCTCCAACCTTTGTCATAATTTACCTCCAGTATATTTTTTCTGGTTAAAAAAACGTAATCGTCAATCAGAACTCACTCCTGGTTCAGCCTGATCGGTTCAAGGATTCAAGAATAATTACTGGTATCTGTTCCCCACATTTTTCATCTTTTCTTTCAACAATCGGAATTATCCTTCATAAAGTTTTAACCTCAGTTTTGCGGACAACAGACACTGATAACAATTAAGTTAGTCCTGGTATCAAAGTTGTCAAACAAGTTTACGTTATAAGCTCCTCCCCCGGGCGGATCGGGACCGAACCTGCGAGTAACCTACACCACTCGTTCCCAGGCTCCAGCCTGGGGACGTCTTGTTCTTGCGGCTCCAGCCGCTTCTTTGAAATGTGGCTGGTGCCACAAAGAAAAGATGTAATAACCTTAGCACGTTAGAGATTGCCGCGCTCGCCCCAGTTGAATGGCTGCGCCTACACTGCGTGTATTCAACGGGATAAAAAGACTCGCTCGCAATGACACCTGAGCTGTCAGGGTTGTAGTTGCTGAAAACCTGTCACCCACGAGGGGACCAAAGCAATCTGTATGGCAAAACCATAATACCCTGATTTTATTTCCAATACGATTATAGTTACTTAGATGGCTGCTGCCTGAGACATGTATGTGAAAACCATTTGCCAGGCTTTGGCCTCTTTCCCAAAAAAATCATATTTACATTTTGCGCTTGACGCGAAGTGTAAACATGATCTTTACATATTGCGTCAAACGCGAAGTGTAAAGTAAGTTGCAGAGGTATTGCTCAGCCAGGGTATTGACCATTGCAGCCTTGTATGGGAAAATGAAATTTCTGTCGCAGGTGGGGAAGTCCCGTGAGAATCGGGCACAGTCGCGCTACGGTATTGAGAAGCCTTATCTCAGGTAAGCTCTAAGTCCGAGAACCATGACAGTGCATTAACAAATTTTGCCGCGCAAGCAAAAGGAGTATAAATTGTATTTTAAGGCAGCTGTTTTTATGGCCTTGATTATAACTCTGGCCATACATGGTTTTTATGATTATCTTCAGAGCTACTTTTCTCTGACCTGGTTGCAGAAAAATTTTGAGACAATAAAGCTTACAAGCACAGAACACTATTGTGTCTCAGTTATGATATTTCTTGCTTTGCGTTTTTTCTTTTCTGTTGTATCCATACCAGGCACCGGCGTACTGACAGTGGCTGGAGGTGCGCTTTTCGGCTTATGGCTGGGATCCCTGTTAACCGCTGTGGCCGTCTGTAGTGGACTTGTGGTTACTTTTCTGCTCAGCCGGTACGCTTTTCGGGACATGGTCAGGCGCAAGGCAGGCGCTTATTTGGCCTTTATTGACAAGGGGACTGCAAAATACGGGAGCAGCTTTCTCTTCCTGCTCCGTGTGATGGAAGTGGCTCCGTCTTTTTTGATAAACACCGCTTTTGGGCTGACCACCATGAAGGTTTGGACATACTTCTGGATCAGCCTGGCTGGCATTTTGCCGGGAATTATTATTTTTGCCAATGCTGGTACTCGTCTCGCAGAACTTGAAAGCCTTTCAGGTCTGGTGAACCCTGCAGTTGTCGCTTCGCTTGCTGCGCTTGGATTGCTGATAATCTGCTCCAGATCCGCTCTAAGTCATCTCAACAAGCTCATTGGCGGCCACATGAAAGGTGACTGACTAAGCCTGCACAAGGATATGTCCATATACTTATGTCAGGGGTATGACTGAATTGCAGCTTTAATGATGCGCGAGGATAATATGCAAATCACAGCCGGACTGAAATAATCAGCACTATGATGTCATCCATTCTTGCCTGTGGCCTTGCCCCCCTGGCCAGGATTTACGCCTGGGGTGCCCGTATCTGGCTTGCCCGCATGGACAGGAATCGGACCAAGCTGCACATTCCTGTCATATCTATCGGCAACATTGCCATGGGTGGTACAGGTAAGTCTCCCATGTGCCGGTTCCTGGCCGAAAATCTTTCTGCAGCAGGTAAGCTGCCGGTCATACTTTCCAGAGGATACAAGGCGCGTCCCAGGAACCTGCCCCACCATGTGCTATCCACTGATCATCCTGACATATGCGGAGATGAACCCCTGATGCTTTGCCGCGCCTTAAAAGGCAAGGCCCATATTATCGTGGATCCTGACCGGATCAGGGCGGCCAGATGGGCAATCAAGCATCTGAACCCGGATTTATTTATTCTTGACGATGGTTTCCAACATTTGAAAGTAGCAAGAGACATGGATATCGTTTTGCTCACCCCGCATGACTTGACAAAAGGGTGGAACAAAGTGGTACCTCTTGGTATGTGGCGGGAGGATGAAGATGCCTTGAAGCGGGCTGACATTTTTATGGTCAATCTCTGGGGCAGAGATATGACAAAAGTCAAAAAAGAAGTGCGCCTGAAGGCAGCCTTGGACAAACGCGATATCTACTATTTTGACCTGCACACAACAGCCCTTAGAAATCTAACAACAGGAGCAATCAGAACAGATCTGAGCAATCAGCCATACATGCTGGCAACTGGACTGGCCAACCCGGAAAAGGTCAGGCATTCTCTGAAAAAACTTCTGGGTTATTCCTGCGCCTTACATGCACCTTTTAAGAACCACCACCAGTATAATCAGGCGTCAATACGTAAAATCAGCGAACTGGCCCAAAAAGCCAAAATAAGGCATATAATCTGCACATCCAAGGATGCAGTCAAACTCAAACCAATACCAGGCTTCAATATGTGGGAAGCTGTGACTCAAATGCAGATTATGGAAAACCGCCATCAACAATTTATCAACAGGCTTATAAAATGAGTAAACTTAGCAAGAAAAAAGTATTAGGATATTTCAAGGAAACCAACAAACCCTTAAGTCTAAGGGAAATCATGTCCGGCCTGAGGCTTGGCAGGCAGGACAAGCAGAAAGTCAAGGACATCCTTAAATTATTATCAGCAGATGGACGCATCTTCAAGGCCAGGAAAACCTGGTGCCTGGTGGAAGAATTACCCATGCAAAAGGCTATTCTCGAAATTCAGCGCTCAGGCGTGGGATTTGCCATCCCTTTTGACAAAAGGCGCAAGGATATTTTCGTTCACCCCAAAAACTTTAATGGAGCCTGGCATGGAGATACAGTCCTTGTGGCCACTTTGCCCGGCAAGCGGGGTAAAAGCCCTGATGGCAGGGTAGCCAGCATCATTGAACGAGCAGTTAAAATGCTCCCGGTTAAAGTGGTCAAGTCCATGGGGCCAAACCTTTATCTGACCAGGCCTGCCAACCCCAGGCTGGACTTTTCCATGCTTGTCATGTCCAAGGATCAGGATTTAAGCATAAACACCATGGTCGTTGCTGAACCACAGGAACAGATGGAAAGCGGGCTGTGGTCCGGCAATATTATCCGAATCATGGGACACGAACATAGTCTTGAAGTGCAGGAGGAAATAGTCAAGCTCAATCACAAGGTACCTGTAGAATTTCCCCTGACAGCAGTAAAGGAGGCTGAAAAACTGCCCCAGTCTCCTGACCACATTGATTTTCAAGGCCGCAAGGATTTGCGAAACAAAATCTTTGTCACCATTGATGGTGCTCAGGCCAAAGATTTTGATGATGCCATCTGTATAGAGGCTCAGCAAAATGGTCATAAGCTTTACGTTGCCATAGCCGATGTATCCCATTATGTGCCTGTGGGCTCTAAGCTGGATAAAGAGGCGCTTGTCAGGGGTAACTCCTACTATTTTCCTCTGTCCGTTGAGCCCATGTTCCCGGAAAAACTCTCCAACGGTCTGTGCAGCCTGAATCCTGATGTGCCCCGTCTGGTCATGGTTGCTCAGATGACTTTTAATGACAGGGGTAAACGTACAAGTTCGTCATTCTATCCAGCAGTTATCCAGAGTGCAGCCCGGCTGACCTATTCCCAGGTCAACGAAGCCCTTTATCTTGACCAGCAAGACCCAGACATGGACTTGCAAAGAGTACTGCCCATGCTCAAGGATTGTGATGCACTTGCCCGCAGACTGCTTGAACTGCGTCAATCCCGGGGCAGCATAGACTTTGATCTGCCCGAACCAGAAGTACTGCGCAATTTGCTGGATGGAAGTTTTGAAATCAAGGCCAGAACCAGAAACTTTGCCCATCAGATCATTGAAGAATTCATGCTGGCCGCCAATGAGGCTGTAGCTGAGTTTCTTGAGAAAAAAGAGGCTCTGTTTCTCTACAGGGTACATCCTGCGGCAAATAAAGACAAACTCGACTCTTTATTCAAACTGCTTGCCAATACTGACCTGGGGCCAAAACTGCCAAAGGAACGTGACCCGAGGAGCCTTCAGCAGCTGATTGAAATATCCAGAGAGTACGACCTGGAATTTCTGGTAAGCAGGCTCGTATTACGATCCATGATGCAGGCCAGATATGCCACGGAAAATGAAGGCCACTTTGGCCTGGCATCTGATGCGTACTGTCATTTTACCTCGCCCATCAGGCGTTATGCTGACCTTGTGGTGCACAGGGCTCTGAAAAATGCATTGGGGATGGATATAAAGGTGAAGGCTGGCCTCAAAAGCATGAAAAAGGTGGCAGATTCCCTGAGCTCATTAGAAAGAGTGGCCATGAATGCAGAGCGTGAAATACTGAAACGGGCCACCATCTTATTTCTTATGGACAAAATCGGCCAAACTTACGATGGAGTTGTCTCGTCCATTACAGATTTTGGTTTCTGGGTCGAGTTAGAGGATGTACTGGCTGAAGGAATGGTCAGGCTGTCCAATATCCATGATGACTATTACCATTTTCGTCCTGAGAAACAGGATCTTCTCGGCAAACGCACAGGAAAGCGTTTCTATCTTGGTCTGAAAGTCAGGGTCAACTTGCGAGATGTGAACCTTAACAGGCTGGAGGTGGATTTTGATCTGGCCTGAAAAGGGGGAAGGGGAAGACTGTAGGCGGAAGGCGGAAGGCCTCGGTTGTTGAACATTGGGGTGCTTCTAAGTAACTAAAACCAAATAAGTAATAAATTCAAAGCATTATGGTTTTGCCATACAGATTACTTCGGTCGCTTAGGCTCCCTCTTGTGTGACAGTTTTTCAGCAACCACATCCGAGACACCTCAGCTGTCATTGCGAGCGAAGCGAAGCAATCTCGTGCTAAGGCTGATTTTTTAGTTACTCACAAGTTCGGTCCTGGTCCGCCCAGGCGAGGAGCTTACAAGTAACCGGAATCATTTTGCCAATAAAATCAGACGGTTACAATTTTCATATTTTTACGATTTTTGATCATGATTGATGCACATTTGCCTGAAAAATTCCGTTAAAGATGGGAACTTTGCGCCTGGCACAGGGACTGTCCCTCGCTGTGTAAATTTTTTCATTGAAGCAAATTTTTTACAGGAACCAATGCAGTATTAATCTTTTTTATAGTACCTCGCGGGGACTGTCCCAATTTCCAAATATGGGACTGTTCTTCAATGTGGAGGCGGCTTCCAGCCGCCTGGAATTAAATAGCCTGCAGGATGCAGGCTCCACTTTAAAGACAGTT
>NZ_KN882192.1:11978-28427 GCF_000934755.1 Desulfonatronovibrio magnus | reverse complement strand
ATCAGCAAAGATTGTGTGTTTTGGAGTGATGACCATCCCTGGCAGTTGTGGTTTTTGAATATGGGCAGGGTTGTTAAGGATACTGAACTCAAAAAGGCCTTCTGGAACAAATCTTTAGATATCTGCCTGAGATCTTTCCCCACCATAAAAATCATGGGGCTTATGCCCTTGTCCAGACTGTATGAACTTAGCCTGGTAGCGAATAATGTTCTTGAACAGGCATATAAAGCAATAATCACAGACTGCAAAGATTCGGGATTAAACAGGGAACACTTTGAGCCTTTGTGGAATGTCAAATGGGGTGAAGCTCTTTCACTTGTGGGCAAAAAGCCCGGCAGGTATTTTCCATTCAGTTACAGGTAACCAAACATTATGTAACTCCAATAGAGATTTATGACTGAAATAAAAGAAATTGCGCCAGAAAGATTCTATCCTGAGTTAAATATACTCAGGATGAGGCTGGGGATACAAACATCAGAAAAATTGCCTCCAGATTTTTATCTGGGTTCTACATGGAGGGGAATCATTGGCTGGGAACTGCAGAAATTGATTTGCCCATATCCCGGTAGGGCTGATTGTAATAAGTGTACTCTAAATAACAGTTGCCCATACTTTGTCCTTTTTGAGAAGAAAACAGACCTTCCAGGGATGCATGATGCGCCAAGAGGGTACATTTTTTATGCACCTGAGAGTAACAACAGAAATTTTATGCTTGAGATTACGCTCATGGGTGACTGTGTGAAGTATTTTCCAGCTGTGCTTCAATCTGTGCTTAGAGCTCAGAAAAAGGGCCTGGGCAGGAATGGAATAAAATTTCATGTCTGCTCAGTCACTGAATCCACACCTGGCCATCTCGTGGATTTTGATCTGCAAAAAGATATTTTGTCCCAGATACATGGTCCGTTTAGTCTTAAATCATGGTTAAACGATATTGAGGACAATGCTCCTGTTTATCGAATGAAAATTAAAACTCCACTCAGGATGAGACAAAATGGCAGATATATATCCAGTATCAATCTCCCTTTTATGCTTACAGCGCTGGCCAGACGGCTGGGTGTAATCAGCTATTCACTTCAAGGACTTAATTTCTTTGATAAAGAGCAGTGGCTTGATTTGAAGGATTATTTTGCATCATGCAAGAACCTTCCGGAGTTAGAAGGGGATCCTGCACCAGATAAACCGGGGATTCATTCCAGGATAAAGTGGGATGACTATTCCAGGTTTTCCAACCGTCAGAGAAAAAAGGTTCCCATGGGTGGGATAGTCGGAGATTGTTCTTTTGTTGTGGACCTTCCGCAAATGAAAAAATGGCTTAAATGTGCTGAGCTTATTCATGTGGGCAAAGGGGCTTCTATGGGCCTTGGGCGGGTAGAGATCCCCCAAAATGATTCATAGAATAAATACGGATTAATTCTGATGCAGCAAGGAGGAGGGCATGACGATTTGGGAAAAAATTGACAAAGTATTGAAAATTAAAGGGCTTAGTCCTTTACCTGATTGCGGATTGCTGCTTGTAGGCTCAAACCCTTTGCCTGTTTACACTTTAATAAAGTCATTGCAGCCTCGTATGGTTTTGCTATTGGGTACTGAAGAAGTGAAATACTACCTTTATAAACTTGTTGAGATATCGAGGAGTGAAGGAATTCAGGATGTTGAACATGCTATTTGTGAGCCGGTTGACTCTCTAGATATCAGTGTAAAGATAAAAGGGCTCCTTCAATATGCACCACAAAAAAAAGCATGGTTTTCATATACAGCTGGTACAAAATCCATGTCTGTTAATGGCTTTGAAGCCTGGAAAAGTATAGTTGGAAATAATGAACACTGGGCCACATATTTATCTCCCTACGGTCAAAAAATTCATTTGAACAAAGTTGAACATTCTTTTCCCTTGGTCCCCGGCAGTGACTATGAAGTTCCTGAAATAGGTTTCAAGGAGATCGTAAAACTTCACTTAAACACATTTACTAATAATGATGAATGCTGCAAAAATGACCACGAAAATGATAAATTAATTACACTATCCCGTAAAATACATGGATTTCTGTGTGGCAACCCAACCAATAATGTAAAAGATTATCTGCAGCTTCTTCCCAGATCATATATCGATAAATTAAAATTAACTCTTCCTTCTTCTGAAGATAAAAATGGTAAGTCTGAAGATTTTGAAGTTTCTGGTATAATTAATTTTTTAATAAAAACAAATTTCAAAACAGGATCACCCAGCGTTCGCCATAGTTTTAAGGATTGGGGTATGAATCTAAATGTTGATGGTGCAGAGCATTTGGGTATCCTTGATGATGTTGTGAAGAAGTATTTTTGTGAAGATTTTGAGAGCAATAATAAATCTGTACAAGTTAATGAACGAATCAAAGCTATGAAATGGCTTGTCGGAAAATGGCTTGAGGTTTGGGTGGCAGATTCACTGAAATCATCTAAGTTATTTTCTGAAGTTCATGACAGTTGTGAGTTACAGCCACCAGGGGCAAAGAAAAACAGTAACAGGTTTGAAGTAGATGTTTGTGCTATGCGAGGAGTCACTCCCTTTATTTTTTCGTGTACTGTAGACAGTAAAGAAAATGGAATAAATAAAGGCAAGCTTTTTGAGGTTGGTCAGAGATCTCGCCAACTCGGGGGTGAGCACGCAAGGTCAGCACTGGTTTGTCTATCGGATAGTTCTTCGGAAATAAGTGATATTATAAATGAAGGCTGGAAAGGATACAATACTGTTAAGGTATTTGGTAAAGATGATATCTGTGATCAGGAAACTTTCATTGATAAAGTGAATGACTGGATTGACTTACTTGAACAATAAGGGAGATATGGATGATTATCACAATTTTTGATGCATTGGGCATTCAGGAATATCTTTTTGGCTCCAACAAACTGGCGGAAAATATTGGTGGATCTTACCTTGTTGATCAAGCCATGAAAGTCTGGCTTCCCCAGCAGGCAGACCATCTGGGCATCAGCAAGTCCAAGCTGGTTTATAATGCTGGAGGTAACGCAGTTTTTCAACTTGATGATATGGAAAAAGAGGCAAAACCTCTTGCAGTAAAATTTTCTAAAGTCTTATTGGAAAAATCACCCGGACTGAATATAGCCTGTTACCATTACAGAAATAATCCTGGGACTCCATTGAATGTCGCATTGCAGGAAGCTTTTGCTGGGTTACGAAAGGTGAAATCGCAGCGAACTTATGGATTGCACAAGCTGCTTGGTTTTGGAGTAACTCAACTGTGCGAGACAGGAACTCAAGAACCTGCTGTCAGGTATTATTCATCAGGTGCAGACAATAGATTTCTTGGTCCAAGTGCGTTGGCTAAAGTAAGTGAACGTTACAAAGCTGACGGTTACTTAAAGGAGCAATATGACAGTATTGTTTCTGACAATTATGACTTTCCAACTGAGCTGGATGATCTTGGAAGAAGCACAGGTGAAAAGAGCTATGTTGGAGTAGTACACATTGACGGGAACTCCATCGGAGGAAAACTTCAAGACATACTCAATAGAAAGGGAGCCGATGAAGATTTAATACAAGAAATCAAGCACTTCTCAGCTAAAGTGCAAGATGCTGGCACTCAAGCCCTGCAGAATGTTGTAAGCTTTTTAATGGACAACATTGAAGGTAATAAATGTGCTCAATCCTTTGAGCTTAAAGAAAAGTCAGGCAAAATCCTGCTGCCTTTTCGTCCGTTAGTTTTTGGAGGAGATGATATCACTTTTGTATGTGACGGAAGAATCGCATTTGATCTGGCTCACGCCTGCGTGAAAAAATTTCATGAAAGAAGTGGTTTTCATGCCTGCGCTGGAATAGCCCTTTGTAAAAACCATTATCCATTCTATCGTGCTTATTCTCTGGCTGAGCAACTATGCGTTAACGCCAAAGAGTATGTCAGGAACAAAGGTAAAGAATGTTCTGCTTTGGACTGGCATGTACTCTCAGGTGGACCTGAGCGGAGTATTAGAGATGTTCGTAAAGAACAGTATGTAAAGAAATTAAGCACAGGTGAAATTCATTTGACTTGCAGACCATATCAGATGCTACCGGAGAATGAAGATACGATAAATGACTGGTTCCAGTTCAGAAACAATCTGCTTGATCCTTTACAGAATAAAGAACCCTGGTTGAATGCTCATTCCAGACTGAAGGGTTTGACTGCATATCTTTGTGCAGGCCCGGAAGCGTCAAAGATAGTGTTAGAAGACTGGAAGGCCAAAAAATATGTTTTGCCCGGTACACATGGTGGATTGCTTCCAGGGGATGCTTATTCAGGAAAAAAGACTCCTTATCTTGATGCGCTGGAGTTATTGGATTTTATGGTTTTTCTAAATTCATAGCCATGGAGGAGTTAACCTATGACTTTTTTACAATTTAAATTGCTCAGCGATGCCTGCTTCTCCAGCGGGATGGGTTTTGCCGGAGAAGTTGATACTGACATTGATCAGGAAACAGATACTGGATTGCCAACAATTAGGGGCAGAACCATAAAGGGTTTACTTCTGGAAGAATGCACCCTTTTGTTAAATGTTTTTAATGATCCAAAATGGCTGATGGCTGCCCATAAACTTTTTGGCAAGCCAGGCCAGGCTGACTGTTCATATCTAAAGGTCAGTAATGCTTACCTTCCTGCAAAATTCAGGCAGGAAGTGCATAATGCCTTGAATAGACCAAAACACCCTTTGTCAAAGATTGATATACTGCACAGTTTGACCAGTATAAGATATCAGACCAGGATCAGCTATGAAACTGGTGCTCCTCAGGAACATTCATTACGTTCAACCCGTCTTGCTTTGAAAGGGCTTGAATTTTACAGCCAGATATTTTTGCCATTAGATGTTTCAGATGTAGAAAAGGCTCTTATAGCTGGGTGTGTGCTTTCTTTGAGGCGATGTGGCCTTAACCGTAACCGGGGTTGGGGGAGAACAAGGGTTCGAGTTATTGACAATGATCGTGATGTAACTGCTGATTGGGCTGCGAATCTGCAAATCAATGAGGGAGGATCTAAATGAGTCAGATGGTTATTCCATATACCATAATATTGAATTCGTCCCTGGTCCTAACCAGACCAGGTGGCGACACCAACAGTGCTGCTACTCTTCCCTATATCTCAGGCAGTTCAATCATTGGGGCATTGGCAGCAAACTGGAGAAAGACTAACAATAAGAAAGGCAACCTGTCAGGTGATAGCGAATTTAATAACATATTCCTCAGTTCCAACTTGCGCTGCAGCCATGCCTATCCAGTCAGAATAGCTGGTAATCAAGAAGTCAGGCTGCTTCCTGCCCCACTAAGTCTCTGGACGGCAAAAGATCAGCCTGAAAAAGTTTTTGATTTGGCTAATACCGCTATGGCTGAAGAAAAGATGTATGAACCTGGTTTAAGACCGTGGCAAAAGGCTTTTATCCAGTTTGGAGGTGGAGTTCATTTCACATATCCCAGGCAAGAGGCTTATGTGCATCATCAAAGGGATAGAGAAAAGGGCAAGGCTACTACAGATACAAGCATATTCTCTTATGTTTCATTGAGTGCGGGGCAGAAGTTTTCAGGCTATTTTTTCTGTGAGAATGATGAGGTAGCTGATTTTGTGAATAACACTGTCTGTGGTTCTACCTTTTTCCTGGGCCGTTCCAAAGCAGCTCAATATGGAGGAAATATTCAGTTTAATACAATGAATGGAATTCTAAAAGAAGATTTTGTTGAGGCTGATCAAAAGGTTCCAATAGATACAAAAAAGCTGACTGTTACTCTTACCTCTGAATACATTGGGCGCGACACGAAAGGTCAGTATCGCGCAGATGCAGAAACATGGCTTAATGATTTCGCGCAAGCTATGGAAATGCAAAGACAGGATTTTGATTTTCACGATGAATTGAATGTACCGGCGGTTTTTTCTAAAAACACTCTTGTTGGTGGCTATATTCCATCCTGGCATATGCCAAGGCCGGTTAGACCAGCGCTCGTTGCAGGGTCAGTCCTGTTGCTAAATTGCAAATCACAAAATTTAAGCACTGCCCGCTTAAAGGACTTGCTTTGGAAAGGTATTGGAGAGCGCTTGCCTGAAGGTTTCGGAAGGTTTGTAATAAACTGGCATGGAATGGACGATGATAATTCAGAGTTCGATGTAAACCCCATTAAGAGTGAAACCCTTAATATACAAAGTTACTCCGGCAATCAGGCAGAACAGTTGATTACTCTAAGCCAGACACGGATGTTGAAAAAAGCTCTTTTTGAAAGATGCCAAAGCGTTGCAGCCAGATCAGCCAAATATTCAAGTAATATTTGTCGGAAAAGCGCTCTTGGAAGAATCAGGCAGGAAATTAGAACTCTGCCTGCAAATGATGCTGTTCCTGATTTTGTGATACAAAGCAGCTTTAAGGACAATCTGAAGAAACCTTTTTTTAAACAGCTGTCTTTATGCAAAGTTGGCCATGAGTCTTTAATTGTCTGGCTCGAAAAAGTATATAAAGATTTTGAATATATTAAAAATGAGCTGCAAGTAGATGATCTGTGCAACAGGTTGTTTCTGTCGGATAAAGAAAAAGCAAAGGATATTTTGGATCAGATGGTAGTAGACTACAGGCACTATATGGTAGATTTTTTAATGCAGGAGTTGTCCAGAATAAAATCTGAAAATGAAGAAGGGGGAGAGTAATGAAAAATTATATTGATGATATGTCCCCCAATTTCAACGCACGTTCATTGTCTGGGCGACTGGAAGTTAAAGCTGTTCTGGAATTGACATCTCCAGCTCATTTGGGTGGGGTTACAAGTCATAGTTTATCCGATCATGCAATATTGATAGATCATCAGGGTCGACCATATCTGCCAGGCACAACTCTAACTGGCCTGTTGCGACATCATATGCATAAGCTCATGCATAATGATCATCATAAGCCCTTAGGTGTTACTGAGCTTGATGATATTGCAGACCTTTTTGGTAGTCGCTGGGATGTTGAAAGTGATGATCAATCATCTATAATTGTCGACGATGCCTTTTTTGATTCAGATCAGGCAGTAAAAACTGAATTAAGGGATGGTGTTGCAATTTCATGCAGAACAGGATCAGCCATTCCTGGGAAAAAGTTTGATAGAGAGTGGCTGGCAGTAGGGAGCAGGTTTTACCTCTCATTTGAACTCTTGCTCTGCAATGATAATGAAAAATGTAAAAACCGTTTAAAATGGTTTAGCGTATTGCTTCAAGCTCTGGAAGAAGAGCAAGTCAGCGTTGGTGCGAGAAGCAGTCGCGGTTTTGGACGTTGCCGTGCTAAAGATTTTGCTTACAGGCTTTTTGACACAGGCTCAATGACAGGGATGCTTCAATGGCTTGGCGCTGGAGGTGGGTTGCCTGATAGCTGGCCTAATCTTGAATATAAGAAAGCTGCGACAGTGAAAGATATGTTCAGCGAACTTAATAAAACTTTAGGAATGTCAACAAATGAGCTGTCGACTTCAAGGGTCCCCTGTCTGAATGTTCAGATAAAAATGTCCTGCCCGGGCTCAATGCTTATAAAATCCAGCATGAATCAGCCAGACAATGCTGATTCAATTCATATTCACCGTTTGCACCAGAACTCAAGTTTTGTTCCGGTAATTCCTGGAACATCCATGGCAGGTATATTACGACACAGGGCTTTAAAGATATCCAACACCATAGCAGGAGAATCCAATAGATATCTTGCAGAGCAGCTTATAGACAGTCTTTTTGGGCCGGAAATAAAACCTGGTCAGGGCAAAGTACCCAAGTCTTCAAGAATAATAGTTGAAGAAGCTGTTCTTCAAGGTGAACCTGAGCTTATTAATCATGCGAGAGTTATGATAGACAGATGGCAAGGTGGTGCTTTCAAACATAACCTTTTTGATGCCCTGGTATTATTCGGCTCATCAGTGACTATAAAATGGAAAGTCGAAAATCCGTTGCCAGCGGACCATGAGCTTGGTCTGATGTTGTGTCTAGTGAAAGATTTATTCACAGGCAATTTGCTTGTTGGTGCTGAAACTGGAGTAGGGCGTGGCGTACTTTATGGTATTGCGGCCACTGTAAGTATTCAAGGTAGTTCGCCTCATCTCATTCAGTTGAAAGGAGATGCCAGAGGATCACTAGAAATCGCTGAAAGCGAAAAAGATGTAAATCCATACTTCACTGCCTTGAGAAACTATCTGCAAGGGGAAGCCAAATGATATATCCATACGAGTTAAAAAAATGTAAGGCTCCAGAGTATGAACCTGTCAGAGTTGGAAATAATGGTCTAAATGAACTCATTGAAGAAGCTAAAACCAAAAAGCCTGCCTTGATACTTGGCAATGACTTAGATGGTGTTATCTGGGGGCGGATTGAAAGTGGGCATGTCAGCATTGCTCATGATGTACATATGCCTTCAGGCCCAGCAGTGTGGGACTATAAAGGGCATAAGCACTGGGGGCCTCCCTTAAGAAAGGATACCATCTTGGATTTACGTATTTTTTGTCATGAAGAAGAACTAAGAGTTTGGCGTAAGGGTAATAACTTATTTTGCTGCAGGGTTCGGGAGTCATCAAACCAGGAAGTGATGTTTCTTGATGAGCCACAAATTCTTATAGCTGGAAAACGATTAGCAAAAGCTACTTGCAAGGCTGGGCATGACTATTCATTGGTTCAGGGGCCTGCTGGACAAATGCAGGCTCTGCCTCTTGACTGGGATGGAAGAAAACAGAAGTACAGGCTATGGGTCAGGCATTATGCCATGCCAGACAAAGAAAGTGGAATGCTAACTTACCAGGAAAGCAGGTTAATAAAAGTAGATACATACGATTTAGGAGTTGATTAATAATAAAATTGATGGTTTTCAGCAGATAAAAGATCCGAAATACACCTGTACTTAAACAATCTGAGCAGGCAAATAAAAAACAACTCTTCATGTTGGTTTATTAATTCTTGGAGGATAGCAAAGTGGCAAAGCCAAAAAAAGTTAAAATATATTATAATGTTCAAGAAGGAAGCATTTCCCCTGACCAGATAAAGTCTTTTTACAAAAAACAGGGGTGTCATGTAAATGTAAACGAGTACAAGGCCAGACCAGGTTTCGGGGTCATCAATGTTAATAAGGAAGAAGAAAAGCAGCAGGTTCTTTCCTTAGGTAAAGAAGTAAGCATTGAAGGTATGCAAGTAAGCATATTAGAGAAAGATCCAGGAAAAACCCCAAAACAAACCGATCCGGTTGTCAGTTCCCTTGCAGTTGGCTCCAATGAAAAGAGAGAGCCAAAAGAAAACTTTTTTAATCCATATCATTTTGTCAACATAAGGGAATATACTCCAAAATATGCATATACTCCCCATGACAGTTTCGCAGGGCATAATGGAAGGATAACGGTTGAGCTAAAGTTTAAAACACCAGGGTTTATCGGTGATTCCAATAGCACAAAATATATTATCAGCAAGGATACACTGCAGGAAGAGGATGGACCGGAGAACACTAAGTTTGAAGAAACAATTCAGAAATTTCTTAGCCAGAAGACGAATACTAATTTACCTTTGCCAATTTTCTTTGATCCAGACTGTCGTAACTGGAGTGCCGTCAATTATCAAAAACACATAAAACTTAACAACCAGGGTAATGATTTGTCATTAGCAAAGGGTATTCTGAAAAAATCAAAAAACAATACTGGGTCAAAATATTACATCGAGACAGATGAACATATCACATGTTCTCACAGAATTATGGATTTTTTTGAAAGGAATGGACAACCGGCAATACCCGGCAGCACACTAAAAGGCTTGTTGCGCAACATAGTTGAGAATCTGTCTAACTCATGTTTTCCGGGTTATGATGCAGAAAGAGATACTGAGTATCTCTTTCATCGCCTGGATATTTCGAAGGAGCTGCAGAGAAAAGAGGCAGTACAACTAAAGCCCGTAGTTTTAATCAAAGACGCTGAAGACTGGAAGTATGTTGAAGTTGATCAATCTAAAGTTCTTTCAGAACACCTTTTCAACCGTATAGATGGCGGAGAAGAAGAGAATTCACTGGCTGGCTATTTCAATACTGAGGGATCTTTTTATGAAAAAATTAGCATTCGTGGAAAAAATGAATCAGGCAAGAAGACAGGCATTTTTGCATATCATGAAAAAAAGAGTAGAGGAAGGATTGATCCAGTTATCTCGGTAAAGCCATGTGATGAGTCTTTCTCGATTGAAAAAATTAACAGTCAATCCCTAAGCCATCCTGATAATAAACTGAATAAAACCTTTCCCTATGTTGGAATAAAATCTGTTGGAAAAATGTGGGCTATAATAAGAAAACTTCGGAAAGGAAACTTTTCAACTTTTAAGATAAAAAAAATCTCTAAAAATTTGGATCAACTTAAGAAAGAGTTGAATAGCTTCATTAAAACCTCTGATAGCAATAAGAGGGAAGTTAGCTATAGTGTGTCAGAGATTAGAATAAAAAAATCATTTGATATTGATACCAAGACTCAGCATAGAGCCTTTTTTGTTTTTGGAGAAGAAGATTTTAATTCGGCCGTTGGGAATAAAAAGTTAGAAAAACTTACTAAAAAGCAGGTTGACCAGTTTCGTTCATTACTGCGACAAAGAAAAGAAAATTCAGAAAAAATAGCTGTGGATTCTCAAGGCATCAATAAGAGTATTTCACAGGATATGCATGATGAAATATATAATGGCATGCTTGCTTTCTTTCATCGAAAGGAAGGGTATCTTACTTACACAACAGTACCTCAAAAGCCTTACAAGAAAGATCCCAAAAGTATTCTTGACAGGCTTGGCAAGCTAAGTTGTTCCAGTATTGAAAAACTTTGCCCTGCCTGCAATTTGTTTGGCTCCGCAAACCTTGAGCCTGAATTAAATTCCCAAGAAAGCATAAAAAAAACTGTAGGATATAAAGGAAAAGTTAGCCTGCGCTGTGCAAATATAATCAGTACGCCAAAAGACCCCAGGATGAACTATGTTACTGTTAAAGCTCTGGGAGCTCCCAAGCCTACATATTATCCATTTTATATTATCAATAACCGAGATGATAAAATGAATAGCCATAATTTTGTCGATTATGATCACGGTGCGATTAATATTGGACGAAAAACTTACCTTCACCATGATCCTAAGATGCTGGACTACAAGGACAAGAGACAAACGCGCTTTAATGCAACAATCCGCCCTGTGCCTGAAGGTACTGCTTTCCAGTTTCAAATCGACTTTACTAACTTAAATACATACGAGTTAGGCCTTCTAATTTACAGCCTCGAAGCAGAATACAATGGCCAGCGTCTGAGACAGCACATTGGCATGGGCAAAAGTCTTGGGCTGGGAAGTTGCGAGCTTACACTAAAAGAAATTGAGCTAATTGACATTATAGAGCGTTACGCTTCACTTGAGGCAGGCAGCGGAGTGAAGAAATTAGAAAAAAGCGAAATTATTAATTTTATCACCTCATATAAATATGCACAAAGTGCTAATAATGAAAATGATTTTGTCCAAAGGATGAATGAATTAAACAGCGTAACACCTTCTAACGATATGATTGAAAACTTCTCACAAATTGACAGTGAATTCTTTGACAAACAACATATATATGAATTCCACTTTCTAAATGTTCTTAATGTTAACGCCCCGTACATGCTTGGTCTTCCTATAGTGTACGCTGCAGGAATTGAAAAAGGCTTTGAGTGGTATCAAAAAGCAAAACAGGATACAAGTCAGAGACTTTTCAGCCCTAAGGCACTTGAAGAAGCACTTATAAATAGTCAGTCAATGAAAGCATATGCTTTATCTCAAAAATAAGCATTAATTGAAAATTCTACTTTACGCAGTGATAGGTGTTTTATAGTCACATGTACTTCGGGGATGCTTTGATTTTGTTGAGACAATCCTGATATTTGAAATGTTGGATGTAACTTTTATATTCCAAGTATATGATTGTCACTGCTACCAAAAGTTGAAATGAAGAGGGGCAAGATAGCAATAAATTTTAGATTTATTTATTGTTGATTTTTCAAAAAGCCTTTGAATTATTGGCGTGTTTTGTGTGATCGTTTCCAAGTCCTCAACATTTATGTAAGATTCACTGCAATCGCCATCGTGAGCAAGTTGTTTTTTTAAGCATGCATTAATTAATCGCAAGGCATTGCATCTAAACGAATTGGAAGATTCAATCTTTGACTTTACTAAGCTAATATTTGTTTTTTCAGAGTTCATCTTATGTAATTGAAATTGCCAGAAAGCTATCAGCTGACCAGGGTGATAGTGTGACGCTTGAATGCTGTTTAAAATTTTTTTTTCATGATTTGTAAGTCCTGGTTTATGGGCCTCCAGCTTGAGAATTGCAGCAAGAAGATAATAGTTGTTCATGCAGAGATCAGAAAGAGGAGCATAATTCTTTTTCAGCATTTCAAGCAACGACCATGCTTTATCTAATTCATGCAGATCTATAAACAATTGAATTTTATAAGTGAGGTAGCGTAAACGGTCGTCAGTGGTTTGTTGTAAATTAAATATGAATTCCCACTGCTCCATTGCTTCTTTTGTTCTGCCAGATAAAGCAACTGTAAGGAAATTTGCTCCAAGCAAATGAGCAGCGGAGGTAATAAATTTGCTGTCATTCATCAAAGTCTCTTTTATCATGCTGATCTCTTCCTCAGCTTTATCAAAATTTAGACAATTTTGATAATAATCAATAAGTTGAGCAAGCGACCTGTAAAGAATATTTTTATTTGTTATATCAACAAGATCCTTATTGATGAGTTCTAGGTATTTTTCAGCTTCGACTGCATTTCCCTTAAGGTTGGCAGATGCCAATTTGTTCAGATAAGCAGTGACCTTAAGTTCAACAGGATAATTTTTTAAAATAGAATCATCTATGCACTCACTCAATAGCGAATTTGTAAAATATTGGTATGGTGTCTTTGATAGACTGTCCTGAATTGCCGAGCAAATACGTTCAATTTCTAATGAGTTTAAAGCAGAGAACATAGAACGAGCTAAATTTCGTAAAATTACCCCAGCATAAGGCCTTATATGTTTTTCTGTACTGTTTGCTATGGAGAGGAGGGTTTTATATGGTGATTCTCCGGATTGACGCACAATTATTGACAGATTTTGCAATGCCTCTGCATTGTATGGCAAAGAAATGGTTCTTTTTCGCTCAAGCAAAGCGCTCGCTTGTTTGTATGTTTCATGAGTCATTCTGTCCTTATCCATCCTGAATATATGGCCTAACGAATCAACATAACCCATATAGGGATGCTCATCCTTTGCAATTATTCTTGGAGTGGTAATATCTAAAGTATCCCAACCTTTTCTGGATTGCATTTGTTCAGCGAGGTCAAACGTAAACCCGTCAAGCACATTAGAGCCTGCTGGCATGTTTTGAACATTTTCAATGTAAATATGAACAGGATTTTTTTGGAGTGCCTTCGTTTGAGCCTGACTGGATGCAATAAGTTCAAGACAAAAGATAATAGCGTTACGCCACATTTGCAGGTGCAATCCAAAGTCACAGTCACTTGACTTATAGGGAACTCCCGACTGATAAATCCACCCTACACAAAAAATGCTGGAGTCCTCGAGCAGAAAGTTTCTAATTTTTATAGAATCAGAATCATCGCTATCTATGCTGTGATATCCAATCGGGCAACAAGGTGGTTTAGAACCTGGCGGAATGATTACAGCCATCATGACAGATGGATTCTTAAGGCTTTTACAGTGATCTATACAGGGTCCAGTTTCATCCATAACGACTGTCCAGGAATTTTTTTCAATATCTGCAATAAGAGGAAAAAGAAATCTGGCTGTAGCATTCTTTAAAAAAGCATGGTTAAGGCTACTTTGATTATTTTTTGGTATAACAGTTAAACATGGCTCTAATAGATGAGAATATATATTGGGGAACATGCTTTTTTTTAATTCTTCGCATCTATAAACTTGGTAATTATCAGGAACGAGCTCTTCAATTTCTTTTTTGAAGGCTCTAATATCATTGTGCTTAGTGTCTGGGACGATCAAAATTGGCTTGTTGGGATTGATTAGTTTTTCCAGATCAGACAGCCATGAGCTATATGTAGTCACTATGCCGGTTGTGTCTCTCTTTTTAGCAGAAGAAACTGCATGGACCGGCTGAAACTTTGGACAGCTTGTTTCACTGTTAAACTCGATATTTACCTTAAAACAAATCTTGGCATTTTTTTCGAAAAGGCCTTCATCCAACTTTTCTCTGGGTAAAAAAAGAGCTTCCAGAAAAAAAGGAGATCGAACTATAGCATATCCTGCACCGATTTTTTCTATAAGCCCATAAAATTTTTTTTCTTTTAAATTTTTTGTGGTTTCAGTATCCTGTGAGTCTAACATACTTTTTTGCCATTGAACTGTTTCAAGCTTACGACATAAATCATATAACCTTTTAATATCTTTATAGCGCAAGTTGGCGCAGAGGATTTCTATGCTTGAGCTCAAAGCTTTAATTTTTTTGAATCGATCATAGAATGGTATATTAATTTCAGGGGAAATGCTTTTGGTGTCTTTTTGATTATATTTATTATTTAATACATTGTAACAATACCGACAAATTTCTGTTTTATTGTTTAATAAATATTTCCATCCTTTATTAATTTCTATATCTGAATATTGTTTGCAAATAGAAATAACATGTTTGCGAAGCTCTGCAGATTCTAATGCATTATGCATAAGAAAAGGTTGTTTTTTTCTTTTCTTGTTATCAGTAAGATAATTAAACTCGAACCTGTAACCGCCTTTCTTTTTTTTACCTATAGAGATGTGTCCATTATACTTTTGGCCAATTTTTATAAGATTAATCATATTGTTTGGTAAAGAGAAGAAGATATATTCTTCAAATTCCTGGTTAAATAAGCCTGCTGATACAACTTTACCATTTGGTTGTTTATTCAAGATTTTAACTTCACATGTCCAAGCTTTTCCCTGAATTTTTTTCATTAAATCATAATAATTACTATCATTGTTGCTCAAACTCTTGATGCTATATTTTTGTATTGAATTAACCATGATTGAATATTTCCTTGATCCTGCCTCACTTGGTGTCAGATCCTGAATGATTTGAATTTTCTTTTCTTCATGATTTTTTAAAGGGAGATGAGATCTGAGAGTTTGCACAAAAAAATGGATCTGGACAAAATGTATTTGATTATCAGCAATACTCTTTTCTTTTTGTAAATGGTTCTTGATTCCTTGCCTGAGACTTCCTGAAAAGTCAATTATGACGCTGCTGGTACTTACCAACAGAATTTTTTTATCTAAACAATAGTTATTTCCTTAGGGCTAACCTTCAATTCCACGCTCAGGCCAAACACTTTAAGTAACGAATTAGAATATTCTTCTAAAATTTCTAAAGAAGGTTCAGCTGGCTGTATGATTTCAGATACCTTTAAAAGTATAATATATGGGTCTGCAAAAGAAATATCCAAGCCTAAATCCCTCATAATTGGAACAGCATCCATTATTAAAAGCATAGACTTTTCTGATTGGTCCATAGAAAGTATACTTTTGATAACTTCCAGGCCCTCCATATACTTCTCTCTCATCACCTCCTTGCCTAAAAATTGAATTAACTTCATTTCCACGAAGTACTCAACTACCGAACCTACTATGTGATATATTCTAAACATATCCTCTTCAGTAGGTTTCTGCTCTGACTTGAAGCCACCCACACCAAACACAGGAGCTACCTTTTCTGCAAGGTAAGCATGTATAAGCTCATGAGCGAAGTTAAGATCTTCTTTGTCCTCCTCCTTTCTGATCCTGATTATGTGTCTCTTTTCCTGAGATTTAGTAATAATATTAAAGATCTGGACCTTTGGATCTTTAATAATTTCTACTTCCCATTCTAACTCTGCCATTAATAGTTTAATGTTCTCTTTTCCCATTAATACCTCCGTGTGATGAGCGACAATAATTTTTTCCAATTGATCAACAAATGTTTATCCTTGAACTTCATACAGGAGGCAAAGGTTGATCACAGACAATCAGGTGAGGAAACTAATGAAATTCTTAGGACAAGGGAAGTCAAAGGAGCAGTCAGCAGCAAAAAGTGTCATGGATGTAAAGAGCGGGCGAAAGTATAGGGATTTGGACAAACTGCCAAGTTAGTTGCAGGCTGAAAGGATACGGGGCTATAGTACTCGCAGCGATCCTTTCATTAAGGAGTGGTCGATAGTTATAGTTATAGCCTTTTTAGAGATCAATCCTGCTCTTGAAGCAAAGACTTAGTTTGAGCACTTACAAATGCAGTATCCTGGTCGTTTTTCTGATGGCCAGCTTCGGACCTTTCAAAGAAAGATCAAGGGATGGCTGATCACAGAACCAGTCAGTGAGGTGCTTTTTCTTCAGGTCCACAAGTTGGGGCAATGTTTCTGACCACTGCCAGCTTTGCCAGGGCGGAGGCTCCGGCAGTGTCTCAAACCCCTATAGCCGGGGCAATGTTTCTGAC
>NZ_KN882192.1:0-9719 GCF_000934755.1 Desulfonatronovibrio magnus | reverse complement strand
CCCTTGTCAGATATAGTCTCTCAAGTCAATTTCCGTATATACCCCCCTCAGTCCAAAATCAAGAAAAAATTTTATAATAGAGTTTACTTAAAATTTGCATCATAACTCTCTGATATTAATGGTAAAAAACTGATTCCGTACATCGTTTTTCGTGAAATCCAATAAAATCAACGACTTAAGTGATTTTTTAGTGAATCTTCAGATCATGTACGGATTTTGCGAGTAGGTGTGTATTTTTGACACACGTTACACCGCATCAAAATCTTTGATTTCCAGCTTATCTCCCAGTCCGGATTGCTCAAAATCCTGCAAGCATTTCCTGCATAGTCTATAGTAACGATCATTGTCCTCGGTGAATGTCAATGAGCCTTTAAACCCTGCTCTGGGATGTCTCCATAAATATTTACTCATCGCTTTTGAAAATCCTCCTTCTGGTTCCATAATATATAATTGTACTGATAGGGGGCTATGGAATTTTATGTAACCGAACTCAAAGGGCAGGGAGGCGAGTATGTCAGACAAAACTAAGCACAATGATTCATGGGATTGGGAATATATTAAGGTCATTACTGTTCTTGGAACAATTGTGGCAGGCCTTTTTGCCCTTTCTGAAGTGGTAAATTCAAACGAAAACAAGCAGCATGACTTCAGAGGGCCTGGGAATAATGATAAACCCTGGTTCAAATGATATTAATGATATCTCCTTGGAAAGGAGTTTTGACTGCTTTCAGATTTGCTTTGATTTTGAATCATCAACGTATGCTAGGTGCTACGTTCCAGATTAATTGGAACTGATAATCCCAAATTATTGGAATCTACACCTTGATATTGGCAAGACATATTCATGAATTATTTGACCCCGCATACCCCGCCATAACCAGCAAAAATGTATAGTTTATCCAGGTGTTTACCAATCAAAAAGCCTGCATGATAATAAAAATAAATGCCCCTTAACTAATGTATGCTTTAAGTTAAAATAATGTGAGACTTAGGTTCAAATGTCGTGGAACTTAGCAGCTAAGTGAAAAACAGATTAATTCAGTGAATTACTGAAAACAATGACCTAAGTTCCGTTAATAGTATTATCAGTCACTGTTTAAATGTTTTAATTTTACGGAGGTAAGTTATGCCATTTCCATTTTTTCTTCCAATCATAATTACTGCAACAACTGTTATCGCTCAACAAATTATCAAGAAAAGCATTGAAGGTGATTCAGATCAAACTAAACCAGAGTCTGAAGGTACTGACCAAGGCTCTGGTAAAAAAATGCAATGATAAAAATTACGTGTTTTAAGATTTTTTTGACTATCATATTACCATAAATCGGGAGGTAGTTCTCATGGCATTTCCACTTCTTATCCCCATCATAATTGGCGCAGGATCAGCTTTTACAGCAGGGTATGGAATAAAAAAAGGATATGACGGGATATCCGACATAAATCAGGCCAAAGATATTGCTCGCAATGCTCTGGAAAGGGGGCAGAAGGCGGAGGCCATGGTTGACAATAAAAAAAACCAGACCAACACAAAGGCTTGTGAATACGCAGACAACATCATGCACGTTCAGCAGACCACCTTTAATCGATTCTTGGATCTGGTATCTCGTTTTGGTCACAATGGATCCTTGGAATTGGACCGTATCCTAAGAGAAGTGGAAGTAGATCCAATTGTAATAGATGATCTTAAGGTGTCGGCCATCAAGGCTCACAATGTGGCTACAGGCGCTTTATCCATGGGTACGTCTGCATTAGGGGCAGCTTCTGGAACGAAGCTCCTGATTGGCCTGTTCGGGACAGCCAGTACAGGTACTTCCATTTCTGGGCTTAGTGGAGCAGCTGCAACTAAGGCTACCATGGCCTGGCTTGGTGGTGGGTCTGTTGCTGCAGGTGGAGGCGGAATGGCATTGGGAACAGTGGTTCTGGGTGGATTAACAGCAGCACCTGCTTTATTAGTCGGTGGCTTTGTTTTAGCCAAAAGAGGTTCTGAAGCGATGGTGGAAGCCAGATCTTATGAAGCAAGTGTAAATATTGAAATCAGCAGGCTTAATGCCATATCTGCATTCCTGAACAGGTTGATGGTTCGCATTAGTGAACTCAATACTCTGATTATAAATATTGACCTGCGTGTCAATAGCACTCTGGATATGATCGATCCTGAAAACTTTGATGTCAAAAATACAATGCATATTCAACTTTTTCAGCAGGCTGCAGTTCAACTCAAGGCATTGGCCGAGATTATAAAAACTCCTGTGCTGGATAATAACGGGAACATCACTGAGGCAAGCAGGAGTATTAAGTTCAAGTATCAGAAAATGGGAGGATGAACATGAGTAAATTTGCCAAAAGCATATTTAAAAGTGTGCCTGTAAACTTCAATCCTGTGGAGTTTGTAAGAGAAATCTGCTCCCTTCAAAAAGAAATCATTCGAAACAGGACAGAAGCTTTCAGAATTGAATGTGAAACAAGGGTTCGGCTTGAGGAGCTCAATGCAAAAAGAGATATTTTTTTCAGTTATATTGATCAGAGTTTTAGCGAGCGAAGGGAAAACTTTGACCGTTTGTTCAAAATAGCTGACAGCGCTCTTGAGTCAAATAATAATGATCAATTGGCTATGGTGCTTGGCGCAATTACTGAACTTGCCCGCAATACTCCTTTCCGGGATCTGACAGATATGCATCGTACCAGAAATATGTTGAATGAACCAGGGCATGAGTGGAAGTTTTAATCCAGCTTCCATGCTAAGCCCCAGACAATCAAAGAAGAAAAAGTGAAAAAATCAGTCCTAATATATATTTTCCCGGCAGCACTGATCCTGCACCTGTTTTATTGCCTCTATATTCAATTTCATCACCACACCAGCTGGACCCTGATTTTTCCTCTCCTGGTTGTTGGTATAATTTCTGGGAATCAGTATAAGTACAGAGTTTACAAAAGAAGATGTTTGGCCAAATGTTTTATCGTTCCAGGCACATGGCCATATAGAATTATGCAGGGCCGGGTCTTTTCATTAGTCATATCCATTGGAATTTCAACTGTGTATGCTGCTTCATTGATGTCATTCATCGCTCTTAAATCATGGCTGGCGCTATTTTATGTCATTATGAGTGTTGTTTGTATTGGAATATTCTATTGGATTGTGTATCCAGCGGTAAAAAGATGGGTAGCGTCAGATATATCCTATGTTGCTGCTATAAAATTGATTTCATTGTTAAGTTTTTTGGTGATTCTTCCTATGTACCTCTGGACAGCATTCAACACTCCAATTCCTCACTATATTGATCTAAGCTCTTTGCCTGCAACGATCGCCAATGCTACAGCTCAGACAGGCGCACTTTGTCCGGTGACAAACTTTTTTCTTAAAGCAATTCATGAATTGGAAGCAATTTTTTATTACTATTCTGCAACTTCATCAAAGACCCTGGAACAAAACTGGATCAAATTTCTAATCTGGTCGCTTTTCTTTATCAAGTCGTCTTTTGTATTTTTGGCTATGAGCAGATTTAATGCTGAAGTTATATTGATGATATTGAAATTCGGTCATGCTCAGCAATCCCGACAAAATAATGATTTTACAGATATACCAACATGAGAATCTGCTTTTAAGTAATAAAACACCATAAGGGAGCTAATTATGACAGAGACATACAGAGATGAAAAAACTTTACCTTTTGGTTGCAAGGCATTTTTCTGTGCAGCGCTTGCCATTATAGTTTTGGCCATAATGCTGCATTTCTCTGTCAGATACGACACTTATGAAAATATGCAGAGACACAGTGTGTTTCTTAGAGACTCTTATTCTGAATACACCATTGAAGTATTAAACAGTGATTTTGAGCAGACCAGACAGGCCATTAACTACCGAATAGATGAGGCATTTGAGCCTGTATATCATGGTATCAGCAAAATGGCAGATGTGCATTATAGCGTAAAGGGACAGTATTTGGAGCTTATGTCAGGATACTTTGAGGAAAAGGTGGCCGAGATTATGCTCCAGGGGTTGGACCAGCGATTGGAGCAGGCTGACCAGATTGTGCAGGCTGTTTATTATCAAGAGCTTACTGCTAAGACCAGTAAATTCATGAGGGAGAACGATCCTGGTCTGTTTTCATCAAAGAGAGGAGCAGTTAAACAGATGCTGGACATTGCTGTTGATGATGCAAAGCGCAGGTTTACCACTCCAGAAATGATAGTAGCCAGGACAGCTACACTGGGAATTGGGGCTGCTGGGGGTGTTTATACATACAGGCAATTACGTGCAATTTTAAGACATACTGGCAAAAGAACTGCTGGGGCAGGATTGTCCGTGGCAAAGGGAGCTTCAGTAGGTTTCGCGTCTGCAGGTCCTAAAGGTGCGCTCATAGGTGCTGGGGTTGGGCTTGCAGTAGCCTGGTTTGGTACTGATGTTGCGGTAATTAAAATAGACGAGCATTTGAACCGGCAAGCCTTTGAAGCTGAACTGAGAGCAATAGTTGACTCTTACCGTGATGAAGTAAAAAAGGCCATGATGCAGCAGGTGGACAATGCCAATATGGAGCTTGCCAGAATTACGCCTCGTGAGCTGATACAGGGAAAACATTGAGCAGCTGCAGAAGATGGCATGCATAGCCTGCCTGAGTTGTTGGCCTGAATACCGGACCTGTTTAGCTGACAATCAGCCAGGATATAGTCTTTGCATGGTGTATTCCTGACATTGCTTATCCATTCACAGGTGTAGCTTGCCTTCATTTTGATCGACTTTTCTGACTGAGACCTGCCAGAGACTCTCCCATGTTCTTGTCAACAAGCGTAGTGCCTCACCACAATAACTGTTCTTATTTGTAATTAATCACTATATACGTACGGCACATAGCCATTCAAAATAGTCTGGAAACCAGTCCCAGGTTCAAGCTCTCCGGGATGACGAATCAGGTGGCAAGGCTTTCATGTTCTATGTAGTTGAATAGTTTATCTCGTTTCACAGTTCCACCCGCTAAGCCACTTTCCCAGTAAAAAACAAAAAGTACTACCACACACATCAATCAAGGAGGTCCTATGACTATCATCGTTTCGAAGCCTACGACTTTGAGCAGTGACTCTTTTGGGCATTGTTGCTGCAGCGGTTGGTGATTCTCCCTTATTGCTGCGTCGCTGTTTGGGATTTTTGAACGGACTGCCAAATAAGGACTTTTTCAACACTCAGCTAAACAATTACGCTTTTTTCTTCAGCTTAAAGACTGAGAGCTGTCAAACCACTTTCCAAGAGAAACAGTAAGACATGAAAAGAGAACCAGTTCCAAAAAGGTATAAATTTAACAAATGGAGGTATTATGAAAATTCTTATCGAAAAACCAAGGCCATGGCCTCTACAGCTCGACAACGGGCAGTGCTTTTGTGTGTCATGGTAAGGGTTGGCAGGGGTTAAGAAAAAACATTTTCAGGTGACTTAATCAGATCTATTAGATTGTCAATAAAATGCGAAACATGCAGGCCGTCAATGAGGCCATGATGTACGTTAACATTAAGGGCCATAATAACTTTACTACCCTGTTCTACGAAGCGCCCCCAGGTAATTCTTGGAAAAAAATCAGCAGGATTGTAGTTTATGGGGTGTGAAATTGATTTGAAGTGAATCCATGGAAGGCAGCTTATGTAAATGAGATCGTCTCTGTTCGGATCGAGTTCAAGATTAGTTTCTGTTTCAGCTTTTTTCATCAGGGCTTTGTTTGTTGTTAGAAATTCCATTGAGTCTGGATCGAATATTCCTCTGCAAAAATTTAGCTTGTCAGAATTTTTTATTAGCACAGCATAAGATGGGTGCACTATGTCGTACAGAAGTACCTCGGGTGGGTCGCAATGTAGGTTCAGCCTAACCCGGAATTCTTCAACTAAATTTAATGCCCTGGATACTATATATATCATCCCAAGATATGAAGGTATCTGATTTTCCTTCATATAGGCTCGTGTTTTGGTAATATCCAAGTCCGTGGTCAGGCTGAAGTACGGACAGTCCATGCCAACAAAAAACTCATATTGCTCCCGCCTTTTCCATTCATGATAATTAATATTCTGCATGCTGTTTCCTTTCAAATAATTCGTCCAAGAGTTTAGTAAATTTCAATTTTCGGGTTTTAAATCTATCAGCAGGTTGCACAAGGTTTTAGTCGTCTTGCTGGTAAAATATAATCTTACCAATTTTTTTATATAATATCAATCAGCGCAGGAGGGTGAAAAATGGCCAAGGGGGATCATATTTATGTATTTCGTGCAGGCTATACTCATCATGGAATTGATTGCGGGGACGGAACTGTGATTCATTATAGTGGGGATCTGTCAAGCAAGCGGGGTGCTTCGGTTCGCAGGATATCAATGAGAGAATTTGCAGGGACAAGAAAAGTCCATACAAAATATCACTGTAGCAGCAATGATTCTGAAACCACAGTACGACGTGCCCAGTCTCGTCTCGGAGAGAGTAGATATAACCTTCTGAAGAATAATTGTGAGCATTTTGCTACATGGTGTAAAAATGGAAAGGCCGAAAGCACCCAGGTAAAGAGAATAGCTGATACAGTCATAAAAGTGTCTTACCTGACCGCAGTCAGATATTTGGGAAAGACTGCTTTCATTGGGCCTGCTGGTCCTGCTCTGATAGATGGAGGTTTTGCAGGCTACACAGTTTATAAAGCTTGGAAGTACTTGAGAAATTCATAGTTTCAGCCTTCTAACGAACTCACGTGTTCGCAGTCATGTGCTATTAGACCTGCTTGTTCCTTTTTTCCTTCCAACATTTTATCCAAGGAGAATGCATGAGAGAGATCAATCCCAGGAGTTTTACTTTGGCCAATGGTCTTAAGCTTGTTGTGGTTGAGAATGACAAGTTTCCCATGGTATCCATTTGCTTAACTTGCCCGGCCGGATCGTTTCATGATCCAGAGGGGCTGGAAGGCATGGCCCATTTTGTTGAACATATGCATTTCAAGGGAACCAGTACCAGAAAGGCTGGGGAGATTTTTGCAAGCGCAGAAGAAGTGGGCGGTCAAATTAGTGCCAAGACAGATAAACATCTTGCAACGTACACTCTGAAAATGCCTGATGACAAATGGCAGCAGGGTCTTGAGCTTTTGGAAGACGCAATCTTTAATTCAGTTTACAGCCCTGATGAAATTGAAAAAGAAAAGGGCGTAATCTTAGCTGAAATGAATGATACAAATGAATTTCATGTGTCCAGACTTCATGAAATGTATGAAAAATTCATTTTGGCAGGTACTCCTGGAGGTCGGTCTGTAATCGGGGATAAAGAAAGTCTGGAACGGATAAATCAGGAAAAGATCAAAGAATTCGTTGGCAAGGTGTATCAGCCAAACAAAATGGTCATAGCTGTCTGCGGACAGGTAAAGGCCCAGGAAGTGGCTGATTACGCCAATGCTCTTTTTCAGAAGCATGGCAATTCCAGTATGACCATCTGGCCGGACCACAGGGCGTATAAAGTAAGACCTGCTGGCAGGGTGCATGCTGAGTATAGGGACATAAAAGGTCTGTACCTGATTTCATCATTTCTTTTTGAAACCGGCGATGACTTTGACTATCCATCTTTGTTTGTTCTGTTGGAATTGCTTGCCTTAGATACTTATTCTTTATTGCATAAGAAGATGATTTTAGAGGAAAATCTGGCAAATAATATTTTTCCAGTGATGACAAGTTTTTGTAATTTCTGGTGCATGGGCATTATGTCTCGTCTCAAGCCTGAGAATCTCCATGTTTTCAAGGAATCTTTGGCCAAGGTAATGCAGTCACTTGATGCATCCATGTTTACTGACAGGCAGATTGAGGCGGTGAAAAAAGCAAGAATAGACTACCAGAAGAAGCGTTTAGAAATTGGTTCTTGCCTGTGTGAAATAGTGGCTACCAATGTCATAGCCAGCAATAATCCTTTAGAACATGGTGATTTTCAGATGACCATGAACCTGGTGAACCGGGACAGTATTCAAAGGGTTATTGACGCATACGTCAAGAAAAGCACTCACTATGCTATTGGCATAGTACCGGAAAAATCTGGAATCAAAGCTGATGACTTGCTGCTGCCCATAAAGTGGGAAAAGGAAGCTGAAAAGTCCAGGACAATCCCCTCAGCAAGGCCGGATAGAGTGCAGGAATTTGCTCCGGGTAAAAAGCTGTATACCAGCGAGGCAAAGCATAAGGAGTTTACATCCCTGTTTATCAGCTGGAAAGGTGGGGTGGGCATTGAAGGCTTCAGTAAACAGGGTATTGCAAATATTACCGGGCATCTGCTCGGCACAGAAACAGTCAGCCTTTCCGCTGATGAGATGCAGGAATTTTTTAAAGAAAATAATGTCCGGATGATTGGTTCCACATACCGTAACAGTTTTTACCTCGTTGCTGATTTTCATGTTAAAGACAGTGGAAATGTTTACGATCTGCTCAATGACATAATCTGCAATCCTGTGTTCTCAGAAAAGAATCTGGCTAAGGAAGTTAACAGTACTATATCCATGATTCAAAGCATTGAAGAAAAAGCATCAACTTATCCCAGAAGGCATTTTGATTCCCAGATTTTTTCTTCAGGAATAATGAGTTTGCCATACCTCGGAGATGGAGACTTTCTGGGTCAATTGACTCCTGAGATGGTTTATTCTTTCTGGGAAAAGCAAAGATGTGCTCCTTTGTGTGTTTCAGCTGTGGGCAAAATTGACTACGGGGCTTTGGAAAATTTTGCCCAAAAGCTTGGATCAATCAAAACTATTGATCACCACATGCTTCATGAAGGCATTTTGTCTGAGAATATGGAAAAAACAGTAACCTTGAAAAATTCCAATAAAGCACAGATTAAAATGGGCTTTCCCATTCCGGGAAAAAGAAAGACCAACGGTTCCGGGATTGATCTACTCAGGGCTGCCATCTCCGGGCCATCTGGCAGTCTGTTTAAAGAAGTCAGGGACAGCAAAGGGCTAAGTTATTCCCTGGGATTTGGAATAAACCAGTTAAATGACTTGGGAATCATGGGCATCAGTGTGTCCTGCGACAAGGAAAAAGTGGATGATGTCATATCCAGCACAGATGATGTAATCAGATCGCTTCAAGAGGGTCTCTTAGATGAAAAGAGTATGAAGCGGGCAATAAACACCTACGTCAACAGGTATCATGACAGAAATGAAGAATCCATGGTCAAGGCAGCAGAAACTTCTGACCTGATTGTGCATGGATATGATCCTGCACATAAAGCAAATATGGTAAGGGAAGCTGCATCTGGAAGCTGCACTCCAGAGGATATCAGGGAATTGGCCCGAAAATATCTTGATCTAAACAACAGGTATATGATGATTGTTACTTCTTAGTTTGATGGAGGGGCTGCGCCTGAGGATTTCAGGGGCAGCCCTTGTTATTTTTAAGATTACTACCTCTGATCTTTGATTTCTGACTCCTGATTTTTTTGGGTGATTCGCCACGTCATTATGATAATGTGGAGATGAAAAGTGCCAATTATAACATCAAAAATTGTTGACCTGTCAATATTATTTCCGTAGGAATGATTACTTTAAACATAAAATGAGAAACATACATTTCATCAACATTTTATGGCTAACCATATTTGCAACCCAGAACACAGACCCCAGTGTTTAAAAGTTAAATGACTTTCGCCATTTTTTGGCTTAAATCATTAGCAAATTACTGTGCCTTTCCAGATGATCACGCACTGATAGACAGCCCTTGCAGGATTCAAAGAG
>NZ_KN882191.1:22160-29129 GCF_000934755.1 Desulfonatronovibrio magnus | reverse complement strand
AGCCTGCAGGATGCAGGCTCCACTTTAAAGACAGTTACTCGCAGGTTCGGTCCCGGGCCGCCCGGGTGAGAAGCTTACAATTATCTTTTTTTAGTCATGCATTCCGTGTGACATCTAAGTTGACTTTTTGCCAAATTGATGCGTTGTGTCCAAGGGCACTGCAGATCCATCTCAAGATATACTGTTTGACATATCTGGGCCTGCATTTTAACCTTGGTAACAAAACGACGCCTGATTCTTTGCCATCAAACTTTGCCATCTGAGGACTGGCTTCCGGGCCGCCAATATTTTTATTCTGACAGCCCCTTATCACCTGGAGGAAGTATGAAATTCATCAAACTATTGTTTCTATGCCTGACAGTTTTGTTACTGACCGGGTGTGAAAAACCATTTACAGAAGCACCCAAACCCCACAATTTTTTCTTTACTGATCAAACCATGGTCCAGGCAGCATACCACTGGGAGAGAATCGCCGGAGAAGTTTCTCATGAGGTTGAACAATACATCGGAGTCGGCGAGTATTGTTACGAAATTTATGTTCCCCCTGCAGCAAACTCAAGTTTTGAGAGGGCCTACCGTGAATACCTCAAAAGCAAGCTTACAGAAAAGTGCTATTCCATCTGCCCTGATGATGATTGTTATCTGACTCTGGATTTCAGTACCCAGGTTGTCCATCATCCTTCCTTTCCTGTAGATACAGGATTTCGCACAGATCAGTTCAATCAGTACAATCAGGTAGAACAGTATGAGCTTATTGTGGTGAATGACCTTTATTATAATGAACGAATAGTCGGCACTGTAACCAGAACCCTTTACTTCAAAAATGCTGAGCTAAATAACTATATTGTCAAAGAAAGCGTGCCTACAAGAACTTATGACGTCATAAGTAGAAATTAGCATCTTTATATAGTATATTACAAGTAACTAGAATTGTTTTACTTATAAAATCAGATATTTACAGTTTTCACATTTTGACGATTTTTGCTTATGATTGATGCACCTTTGCCTGAAAAATTCCGTCAAAGATGGGAACTTTGCGCCTGGCACAGCTTCCTGCCCGGAGGCTTACAGCCCGGAGGGGGACTGTCCCTCGCTGTGTATATTTTATCATTAAAGCAAATTTCTTCCAGGAACCTATGCAGTATCAATCTTTTTTATAGTACCTCGCGGGGACTGTCCCAATTTCCAAATACGGGACTGTTCTTCAATGTGGAGGCGGCTTCCAGCCGCCTGGAATTAAATAGCCTGCAGGATGCAGGCTCCACTTTAAAGACAGTTACTCACAAGTTCGGTCCTGGTCCGCCCAGATGAAGAGCTTCTATGTAACTACAAACGTATATGTAATAAATTCAGAGCATTACGGTTTTACGATACAGATTGCTTCGGTCGCTTAGGCTCCCTCGTGGGTGACAAGTTTTCAGCAACTACATCCCTGACAGCTCAGCTGTCATTGCGAGCGAGTTTTTTGACCCCGTTGAATACACGCAGTGTAGGCGCAGCCATTCAACTGGGGCGAGCGCGGCAATCCTTGTTGCGAGCGAAGCGAAGCAATCTCGTGCTAAGGCTACTACCACTTTTTTTGTGGCTACAGCCACATTTTAAAGCATCGGCTGAAGCCGCAAGAGCAAAACGCCCCCAGGCTGGAGCCTGGGAACGAGTGGTAAAAAATAGTTTTTGAATAAGATTATTGAAAAAAAATAATGGTTTACAGAGGTTAAAATGCAAAAAAACAATTATATGTTCTGCCTGCTTTTCATGTCCGTTTTACTTGCAAGCGGCTGTAACACTTCTGGCACGAGTCAATCCCAAACCGGTACAGGCTTTAATGACAGACCTGATAATGAATTCACCCTGGTTCACGAACAGGCTGTTGACAGACTGCTGGGCAACTGCCGTTTTGTCATAGATGAAGACAAACCATTTATTGTGACCAGTCTCGTGGATATCGATCACATGGGCAAGTCTTCAACTCTTGGACGTATGTCTTCGGAGATCATTGCAGGCCGCCTGGCCCAGCACGGTCTCAAGGTTCGAGAAGTAAAAATGAGTCAAAGTCAAATCTTTGTCAGTGAAGATCAGGGCGAATTCATCCTATCCAGAAATCTTCAGGAAATTGGTGCCAGACACGATGTTCAGGGGTTTGTGGTGGGAACTTACGCCATAGGACAGTACCATCGCTACGACGTTGACGTTTATATTTCCCTGAGATTTGTAAATATTGACAATATCATAGCCTGTTCCGAAAACTATGTCCTCCCAGGCACCGATCCCCAGCTCTGGCAGTAACATCTTTACACATCGCGTCAAGCGCAAAGTGTAAAGATGATGCCTTTTGATTTATATTGATAACAGAGTTCAGGAACCAGCTCGCAAGAAATAAACATAGGTCACGGGGAGATGAATAAAGCCATCAGCTGCCACAAGTTCGGAAAACCTGTCAACAACCCCGGGCAGTTGTTCCAATTTGCCGATTCGTTGTTTAGTGGCGATTTCCCAAGCGCTGGCCGCACTGACAAAAATCGCGTTCTGTTCATCGGAAAAGAGTTCCCTGGCCTGCACTGAAAGCCTGGCAGGCTGTTGAAAATCTCTCAATTGCTGCGTCGCTGCAAAAAGTTCAAACTCTCACGTATGAGAAAGTGGGGACAGGTTCTTTGAGTTGATTATTCCCATAGTCATTTATCAGGGCCAGGAGGATGACCGAAATATGTGCTCTTCCTTCCATGACCTGGTGGAAATGCCTTCGGAGGCCTTCAAGGTCTATATCCCAGACTTTTCCTTTGCCTTTTTCAATGTTCATGGTATTGATGAGGAAAAAGTACGGGAAAAGATTCTGCTCAAGTTCTATGTTGAAATAATCAAGATGCAGAACGACCCGAATATCAAGGGTTTGCCGACTCGTCTTGTTCGGGGCCTTTTGGAATCTATGGAGCAGAGAACTGCTCTGGAGTACATTGATATTTTCTTTAGATATCTGATTAAGAGCTCTGGCTATCTATACAAGGAAGACTACAAAAAAGCTCTGGATCTCATTCCAGAGGGAGGTGAAAAGATAATGGAAACTTTAGCTGATCAATGGCTTAGAGAAGGTGAAGGTAGAGGACTTATTATTGGGGAACAGAAAGGTGAACTTAAAAACGCCCAAGAAACCTTAATTGACCAGGCCTCGGAGCTTTACGGTCCACTTCCGGGGACGCTATCTGTCAAAATTAGATCCATCCAGTCCATCGATAACCTTCGTATTTTGGCCCGAAAAATCATCAGAACTGAGTCCTTAAGCGATTTTACAGAACTGGTAGACAGGGCTGCTGAAGATTAATTTCCTGTTTGCGCATATTACCGTTGTGATTGTGGCATAAAAAGCTTGGGACTACATGCATTCTTCATAATAACTGGCCAGCTACGTCGACTTTTTTAACTGAAACATGTACCTCCTTGGCATTTTTGAATCAGCCAAGAGATACATGATTGGAAGGAAGTCCGAAACTTACAAATGGACGTGGACTATGAAGACCACCAAGTGGCCCCATTAGGGCGATCATCAACTGGCCCCATTAGGGCGGTCACAGGATGGCTCCATTAAGGCGATCATCAGGTGGACGCATTAGGTGATCATCAACTGGCTCCATTAGGGTGAACATCAAGTGGCTCCATTAGGGCGGTCAGTGACATATGATGCCTTTTGATTTTTATTGATAACTGAAAGCACCTGCAGTATTGGTGCAGGTATGGACAATAATGCCGGCAGTAAAATCAAAGTCCTGGTCCTGACCTCCACCTTTCCCAGGTGGCATAATGATACTGAACCTGGATTTGTGTTTGAATTGTCCCGCAGACTGGCTGATAGATTCAACATCACGCTCCTGGCCCCGCGCTCTCCCGGGGCAAAGGATGAAGAAGTCATGGCCGGGATGAGGGTAAAACGGTTTGGATACTTTTTTCGGCCTCTTGAGAATCTGGCCACTCACAGCGGCGGGATTATGGGCAGACTAAAGGCCAATCCTTTGAATTATCTGCTGGTTCCCTTTTTCCTCCTGGGCCAGTTACTGGCTCTGATAAAAATCCTGCGCCAGGAACAATTCGATATAATCCTCGCCCACTGGATCATCCCCCAGGGCCTTGCTGCCCACATGGCCCTGGCTTTGACCCGCAAAAACATGCCTGTTGTCTGCACTTCCCACGGCGGAGATATGTATGCCCTGCAGGGCAGGATATTTTCCCGGCTCAAGAAAAAGATTGTTCAAAAATGCCAGGTTCTGACGTGGTCAGCCGGGCCTTGCAGCAGGAAGCCCTGAAACTTGGAGCAAGACCGGATAAAGTAAAAGTCATCCCCATGGGGGTGGATCTCAAAAACACATTTGTGCCTGATCCTGATGTCAGGCCAAGTGATCATGAACTGCTTTTTGTGGGCAGGCTGGTAGAGAAAAAAGGCGTGGAAGTGCTCATAAAAGCCATGCCGGAAATCCTTGCATCCAGGCCGGAAACCAGGCTGACTATTGCCGGATCCGGTCCTCTGCAAAATGATCTCAAAGCATTGACTGCCAGGCTCAATTTGTCAGATAAGGTTAGATTTCTGGGCATGATTTCTCAGAATCAGCTGCCCCGGCTGTACCAAAAAGCCGCCCTGGCGGTATTTCCGTTTATCAGGGCAAAAAGCGGCGACCAGGAAGGCCTGGGATTGGTGATTGTGGAAGCAATGGGCTGTAAATGTCCGGTAATTGCCTCAGATATTCCGGCTGTTCATGACACGGTTATCCATAACCAGACCGGCATTCTGGTCCGACTGGGAGATCCGGAGGTCCTGGCTCGGGCAGTAGCTGGAATACTTGATCATCCGGATCAGCGTTCGAATATGGCCAAAACAGCCATGTTAAAAGTTCTGGAGAAGTTTGACCGGGATATTACGGCTGGTAAATATTTAGAACTATTTAGTAATCATTAAAACATCCCGATTTCATCATTCAGGATTTTGCAGGTTCGAATATAATGATAACGGGTGTTTCTCTGACGCCCGGTTGATTCCTTCACAATAGCCAATGATTCCAGCACGCGCAGGGCTGTCATGACCGAGGGCTGGGACAATCCGGAAAGTGCGGCAATTTTTTTGGGATTGGCCGCCTGGCGCTGGAGAATGCATTCATGCACGCGCATGACCGCCTTTGTTGATTTTCCCTGGTCAAGGATATGGCCGCGATCTTCATGATAAATCGCCATGATCCGTTCTGCCGCAGACACAGCATCACGGGCCGAGGCAATCACGCCTTGGAGAAAAAACTTTATCCAGCCTTCCCAGTCGCCCTGCATGCGCACTGCCTGCAGGCGGGCGTAGTATTCCTCTCGAAACCTCTTCAAATACAGGCTGAGATAAAGACAGGGTTCATCAAGAATACCCTCCTGCATGAGCAGAAGCGGTACCAGCATCCGGCCGATTCGCCCGTTGCCGTCTAGAAAAGGATGGATGGTCTCAAATTGTACATGGGCCAATCCGGCTGTAACCAGGATGTGCAATCCATGGCCCCGGTCGTTAATGAACTTGTCCAGCTCCCCCATGCATCTCTGGGTTTCGTGCGGCGGAGTCGGGACGAATGAGGCGTTGCCGGGGCGTGTCCCCCCAATCCAGTTCTGAGTACGCTTAAACTCACCCGGCGTCTTGTCGCTGCCGCGTCCTCCGGTCAACAAAACAGCATGGATTTCCTTGATAAGCCGGGATGATACAGGAAACCGGTCTTCCAGCAACCTTTTCTTCCCGTACTCCATAGCCTGGACATAATTGCTGACCTCCAGCACGTCATCCAGAGGGACTCCGGGAATATCGTCATCCTCATGGGCCAAAAGGTCGACCAGGGTGGATTGGGTCCCTTCGATTTTTGAGGAAAGGACCGCTTCCTTACGCACATACTGGTACAGGAAGAGATTGTAATCCGGGGCAAGACGCAGGCTGCTCAAACGTCCCAGAGCCAGGGCTGCGTCCGCCAGAAGACTGATGGTCTCGCCATCCATGGACAAAGGAGGAACCGGCGGAAGCGGGTCTGGAATAAAGGCGCAGACCTTTTCTCCGCCTGCTGCTGTGGAAAAGTATGTTCCTGTACGATCACGTTTCATGCACAATCAGTATGGTCAATTTAAAAAAAAGTCAATTTTTTAAATTACACGTGCAGTTAGGAAAAAATCTTAACTTACTGTCACTGCGTCCACATCGCCCAGGAAGTAGAGAAAGCCGCCTTTGCCGTGGTCGATGAGTACCGGCAGGGAGGAGCGCTTCGTGTCCAGCATGGGCAGCCAAGGCCTTTGTTGCAGATCTTGGAAATAGTTTACACATCGCATCAAACGCAAAATGTAAACATCATCTTTACACATCGGGTCAAGCGCGAGGTGTAAAGATGTCTGTCTGTTAATCACAATGTGAATTGAGAATGTTGTATACTGACATGCGTGAAATACCCAGGCGCCCTGCTATCTCGGTCTTCTTAAATCCCCTGGCCAGTAACTGTTCCACTATATACTTTTTGGCCTTCCTGCTTTCCAATGACCAGGAACGGCTGAAGTCGGTATTTGCAATGACCTGTTCAAGCCGGGTCAGATCCAGCATAGATGCATTGCATCCCAGGTACGTTTCTTTATTTTCAGTCTTTTTGCCCAGCTTTTTAAACAACCCTGGAAAAATTTGAGACAGGCGGATACAGAATTTTTCAATAGCCCCTTCATGCTCAAGTGCGTTTTCCGGCTCATGCCCGTGGGCCTGCTCAAGCATCCGGCAGTAATTCTTTCGGGCTTCCGGTTCCTGGTCATGAACCAGGCGCAATACAATCCTCGGGTCAACAAAGGATTCTACAGCGGACTCACCACAATACAATGATGCCGAGGACCATCTGTATGAATCCGCCTTATCCACTATGCCGGCGCGGACAGGATTCAGGTGGATGTATATTGAAGCTGTGAGCAGATAAGTATTGTCCAGGCATACTGACTGAC
>NZ_KN882191.1:0-19990 GCF_000934755.1 Desulfonatronovibrio magnus | reverse complement strand
CACGGCGGGGATATGTATGCCTTGCAGGGCAGGATATTTTCCTGGCTCAAGAAAAAGATTGTTCAAAAATGCCAGGTTCTGACCGTGGTCAGCCAGGCCCTGCAAAAAGAAACTCTGAAGCTTGGAGTATACCCTGATAAAGTCAAAGTCATCCCCATGGGGGTTGATCTCAAGAACACTTTTGTGCCTGATCTTGATCTCAAAAGAAGTGATCATGAACTGCTGTTTGTGGGCAGGCTGGTGGAGAAAAAGGGTGTGGAAGTGCTCATAAAGGCCATGCCGGAAATCCTTGCATCCAGGCCGGAAACAAGTCTGACCATTGCCGGATCAGGCCCCCTGGAAAATGATCTCAAAGCATTGACCGCCAGACTCAACCTGTCAGATAAGGTCAGTTTTCTGGGCATGGTCCCCCAGAATCAACTACCCCGGCTCTACCAGCGCGCCGCCCTGGCAGTGTTTCCCTTTGTCAGGGCAAAAAGCGGCGACCAGGAAGGCCTGGGATTGGTAATTGTGGAAGCCATGGGCTGCGGATGTCCGGTAATTGCGTCAAATATCCCTGCTGTTCATGACACTGTTATTCATAACCAGACCGGCATTCTCGTCCAGCCCGGAAGTCCACAGGACCTGGCCCAGGCTGTTATTACCGCTCTGGATGACAAATCCTTGTGCAGGAAAATTGCGCCCATGGCCAGGCACAAGGTGGAGCATGAATTTGACTGGGAGATTACAGTAGAGAGATTTAAGAGGATTTATGAAGATGTGCGTGTTGTTGCCCAGTAGTCTTTTTCAATATACACGGCGCCCCTGCCACTCTGGCCTAACCAAACCAGCCAGCACCTTTGACAGCCCTTCTGACAATCCGAAAAACATCATCAAACTGAGGTAATTCCGCCATTTGCGAGCCCAGTCGATTATCCCACAACTTTTTCAAACGTGCTTCTTTGCGGTCATAAGCAGCAGCTAAACCATCAGCGGTCCTGTGCCTGAAATCGAGTTTGGCATTTACTTCAGGCCAAAGCATGTTCAAGTCAACATGATTATTGGACACAAGATGCCAGAAATCATACAAATCGCGCGGTTCATTCCGGGCCTTGTCGGTAAGGGCCAGAAATTTCTCAACACAAATCTCGTCCAGGGAATATACGCTGATCAAGCTTCCTCCCGGGATATCTGCATATTCCTCATACCCTCTTAAAACACGGCGTTTTTCTACAGGAAAAGCTAACTTTTCCTTGATAGTTATATCCACCTTGACTGTTTTGCGGGTTGTTGCCGGGAGCGGACCTTCATAGCCAAGGTAAAACGTATGACTGTTGTGATGCCTGTTTCGGTCCTCGGCGTGAAATGCAAACATAATCCCGCTTTCCTGCCTGACCTGCTTGTAAACCTCTTCAAGGCCGGACAGGATATCCGCAAAGGACATGTCCCGAGCCAGGGTAAAATCAAGGTCTTCAGAGAACCGGTAATCATGGAAGTAACAACGCTTGAGCGCTGTACCGCCCTTAAAGATCAAATTCTCATCCAGGGAAGACCTGGACAAACCGATGAGAAACCAAGCCAGGCAATAATCAAGCTCCAACACAGCTTCCGGAATGCGTCTTTTGCCTTTTCCAGCAAGCCGGTTGGCCAAAAGCGAAATGTTTCTCTGGGGTATCATGTGTTCAGGTCCTGACCAAAGCAAGCAGCTCGTCCGGTTCCATATTGAGCCGCAAGCGCCACCTGGCAAGATATCTACCCTGGTCAGGCAGTACAGGATCCAGGAGGACATAAGATTTGGACAGATGCTGCTTCAAGGTCAAGATCTGGAAGTCTGAGGCCATCTGGAAAGTTTCCAGCAAAAATCCAAGCCTGCGAATTACCGCACCGACGTCAACTTCAACAGCATACCGAATCAATCGATCCACATCCAATTCCTGTTTTTTGATCCACAGCCCCTTGGCTGCTTCGCTCAAACCACCGCAATGCTGCGGCAGCTTGAGGCAGTCAACAATCGTCCGTTCCGGATCACTGACCAGCACGCTGTCTGTTTTCGTGGCCCAGTGTTTCTCAATGCCGAAAAACTGATCCAATCTGCACTTTACATAATAATATTCCGTTCCAAGAATCATGCGGGGCCGAATGGAACGGGCAACTGAAACAAAAATTTTCAACTGGGGCTGGGTAACCATTTGATGGATGTCCATGGCCGATGCATGTGAGATATAGTATTTTTGCCTGCCTGCCAGTTCCCGGGCCAGGACATAAGGATTGCCCAAATATTCCCGCGCAAAACCGAGTTCGTATGGAACAAGATTGAACAGGCCCGGCTTGAGCCGGGTGGCCACTCCTCTGTTCACAAGAGCTGCCATCAGATTCCTGGCGGATTTAGGATTCAGCCCAGTGATATCCCTGACATCAGCGTTGGAAAATACAGGCTTGCCTTTTTCATGGAGCATGCCAACCAGATAGGCCCCCTGGGGGCCAAGTGTTTTTAATTTTGTATTATCATTCATATGCATAAAGCCCACCCTTGTTAGGCATATTGCATATAAAATATAATCATGTCAACTCCTGAAACAAATCCTCATATTCCCGGACCATCCGTTCCAGCGTAAACCTCCCCTCCACCTTGGCCCGGTTGTATTCGCCCATTTCCTTCCACAACTGTGGGCTTTCAGCCAGGAGGTTGATCTTTTCAGCGAAGGCGTCCAAATCGCCCAGGAAGCAGAGAAAGCCTCATTGAACATGAAGTGATGAGTTCCGGCAGGGAGAAGCGCTTCATGTCCAGCATGGGCAGCCAAGGCCTTTGTTGCAGATCTTGGAAATAGTTTACACATCGCGTCAAGCGCGAAATGTAAACATTATCTTTACATATTGCGTCAAGCGCGAAGTGTGAAGATGTTTGTCTGTCAATCACATGAAGAATTAATGATATTGTATACTGACCTGCGTGAAATCCCCAACCGCCCGGCTATCTCGGTCTTCTTAAATCCCCTGGCCAATAACTGTTCCACTATATACTTCTTGGCCTTCCTGCTTTCCATGGACCAGGAACGGCTGAAGTCGGTATTTTCAATGACCTGTTCAAGCCGGGCCAGATCCAGCATAGATGCATTGCATCCCAGGTACTTTTCTGTATTTTCGGTTTTTTTGCCCAGCTTTTTAAACAACCCTGGAAAAATTTGAGCCAGGCGGATACAGAATTTTTCAATAGCCCCTTCATGCTCAAGAGCGTTTTCCGGCTCATGCCCGTGGACCTGCTCAAGCATTCGGCGGTAATTCTTTCGAGCTTCCGGTTCCTGGTCATGAACCAGGCGCAATACAACCCCGGGGTCAACAAAGGATTCCACAGCGGATTCACCACAATACAATGATGCCGAGGACCATCTGTATGCATCCGCCTTATCCACTATGCCGGCGCGGACAGGATTCAGGTGGATGTATATTGAAGCTGTGAGCAGATAAGTATTGTCCAGGCATACTGACTGACGGTAAGGTCCACCAAAAAGATGGCCCTTTCGCTGGTATTTTGTATTGAATTTGGCTGCATACCTTGAAAATATGGAGCGCATTGCTTCAGGCAGATTCTTTTCCCGGGGTTCCAGCAAAATATGTGTGTGATTAGCCATAAGACTCAAGGCATAATAGCGCAGATCAAACTTTTCCACGCTTTCCTTTAGCAACATCAGCATGGTCAGATAATCAGTATCATCAATAAACAGCGGCTCTTTGCCTGCTGCACGCTGGGTGACATGGGATATAACCCCGGGCTCAGTGATCTTGTGCCTGGCCCTGAAAATCCGCTGTTCATTTCCGCAGAACCTTTTGTCGTTGTATTTCATGCCAAAACAACTGCCACATCTTTACATATCGCGTCAAGCGCGAAGTGTAAAGATGATGGGGGTTATATTTTGCCAAGCAAGGTGTCCATATACTGCTTTGCCGCCTTCTCCACGGTGAAATCCTCGGCCCGGGCCTTGAGCATTTCGGGGGCGACGCGGAAAGTGCTGTTGAGACTGCTAAGCATAGCCTGGGCCAGGGCTGTGGGGTCTTCCACAGGTACGAGTTGGCCGTATTTGCCACCTTCCAGAATCTCAGCCGGGCCGCTGGGACAGTCCGTGGCCACGATCTGGGTGCCGCAGGCCAGGGCTTCGATAAGCACGTTGCCCAAGCCTTCGTGCCGGGAAGGCAGAACCAGCAGTGTAGCCTCCCGCATCCAGGGCAGGGGGTTGTTTTGGAACCCGGCGAAATGCACCCGTCCGGCCAGCCCCAGGTCCCAGACCATGGATTCCAGTTTCGGCCTGAGCGGGCCTTCGCCCAGCAGGACCAGGTGCGCCGCGGTCTTGCCCGTGATCTGCCGGAATGCTTCCAGGAGAACGTCCAGGCCCTTGGCCTGCACTAGGCGACCGGTGAAGATGATCCATGGAGTGCTAGTCTTAAAAAAATCTGGGCAATGGAGTTGATGTCATTGGCCGCAGAAAAAAATGACGATCATCTTTACACATCGCGTCAAGCGCGAAGTGTAAAGATGATGCCAATCGAAACTTCCATATAGTCACTGGCTGCCCTATCCACGGTGAAGTCCTTGGCCTTGATGAGGACATTGGGCAGTCCAGCCCAAAAATCAGGGTTGTGGCATTGATAAAATTTACCTCAAAGAAGAGACGAAAATCATCTTTACATATTGCGTCAAACGCGAAGTGTAAAGATGATGGGTATTGATTTATATTGATAACAGATAACACCTGCAGTAATGGTGCAGGTATGGATAATAATGATGGCAACAAAGCCGGAATCCTGGTGCTGAGCTCCACCTTCCCCAGGTGGCATAATGATTCTGAACCAGGGTTTGTTTACGAACTGAGCCGTAGACTGGCGAATAAATTCAATATCACAGTCCTGGCTCCGCGCTCACCCGGCGCAAAGGATGAAGAAGTCATGGCCGGTATGAGGGTATTGCGGTTTGGATACTTTTTTCGGCCTCAGGAAAACCTGGCCACCCACAGCGGCGGGATTATGGGCAGACTAAAGGCCAATCCTTTGAATTATCTGCTGGTTCCCTTTTTCCTCCTGGGCCAATTACTGGCCCTGATAAAAATCCTGCGCCAGGAACAACTCGATATAATCCACGCCCACTGGATAATCCCCCAGGGCCTTGCTGCCCACATGGCCCTGGCTTTGACCCGCAAACAAATTCCTGTTGTCTGCACTTCCCACGGCGGGGATATGTATGCCTTGCAGGGCAGGATATTTTCCTGGCTCAAGAAAAAGATTGTTCAAAAATGCCAGGTTCTGACCGTGGTCAGCCACGCACTGCAAAAAGAAGCCCTGAAACTTGGAGCACACCTGGATAAAGTTAAAGTCATTCCCATGGGGGTGGATCTCAAAAACACATTTGTGCCTGATCTTGATGTCAAACGCACTGATCATGAACTGGTGTTCGTGGGCAGACTGGTGGAGAAAAAAGGTGTGGAAGTGCTCATAAAGGCCATGGCGGAAATCCTTGCAACCAGGCCGGAAACCAGGCTGACCATCGCCGGATCAGGCCCCCTGGAAAATGATCTCAAAGCATTGACTGCCAGCCTCAACTTGTCAGATAAGGTCAAATTTCTGGGCATGATTCCTCAGAATCAGCTGCCCCAACTGTACCAAAAAGCCGCCCTGGCGGTATTTCCCTTTGTCAGGGCAAAAAGCGGCGACCAGGAAGGCCTGGGATTGGTGATTGTGGAAGCAATGGGCTGTAAATGTCCGGTAATTGCCTCAGATATTCCGGCTGTTCATGACACGGTTATCCATAACCAGACCGGCATTCTCGTCCAGCCCGGAAGCCCACAGGATCTGGCCCAGGCTGTTATTACCGCCTTGGATGATACAACCATGTGCCGTAGAATTGCGGCCGCGGCCAGACAGAGGGTAGAGCATGAATTTGACTGGGAGATTACTGTTGAGAAATTCGGGCGGATTTTTGTAGATGTACGCTTGGCTAAGCATTGAACCTGAGTGTCTATGATGATTACAGTAAAGCAATTAAAACACTGGTTAAAGCCGGTCCGGAATACACCTTTACATCCGCAATGGCTGATGACCAGAAGTTCTAACGATTTTTCAGAATTATTGCAGAAAAAGCAGCAAGGCATCCTGCTGGATATTGGCTGCGGTAATAGTCAAATTAAAAAAATTGTTCGGAACACAGTCACATACATCGGGCTTGACTATCCTAAAACCATGGCTCTTGGCTATGATGGAGCTCCGGATATCCTGGGCGACGCATCCTGGTTGCCTTTTGCAGATGCAAGCATTGATACCGCTATCATGTTTGATGTCTTGGAACATATTGCTAATCCTGAACTGGCCATAGCCGAGGTTTCGAGAGTCTTGAGCACAGGCGGACACGTATTCATAAAAATTCCTTTTCTCTACCCCCTGCATGATGAACCACATGATTACCAGCGTCTAACTCGTCATGGACTTATACATATGCTGAAAAAACACGATCTTCAAATCGAGGAAATAAGTGAACAAACTTCACCAGTGGAAACATCAGCTCTATTAATGAATATAGCCCTGGCCAAAGGCCTTATTGATTCTGTTCAGGAAAAAAGCCCAGCAATCCTTACAGCTCCATTCATTATTGGAGTTATCCCTTTAATAAATATTTTTGGATGGGCATTCGCAAAAATTCTGCCTTCATCCAAGGTCATGCCTGTTAGTTATTTTATAGATGCAAGAAAAGGCAGATAAAAAATATAAGAATAATGCAAAACATCTTCACACATCGCGTCAAGCGCGAAATGTGAAGATGATCCGTCAAAATCAGGTTAAATAAGAAATATAAACATGCCCCACTCATCAAAAAATTCACCAATAGACGCAGTCATCACCTGGGTTGATGGCAGCGATCCAGTGCACAGGGCAAAACGAATAGCCGCCCTGAATGAAAAGCCCGGCAAAGGCGACATACCCATAGCTGCCGGCAGAGATGATACCAGGTTTCAAGACAATGGAGAGCTGCGATACTGTCTTGCTTCAATAAAAAAATTCGCGCCCTGGATTCGTAATATTTTTATCATTACAGACAATCAGGTCCCAGCTTTTCTGAATAGTCAACTGATGCAGAAGATGAACATCAAGATCATTGATCATCAGGTGATTTTCAGGGGGTATGAGTGGGCCTTGCCGACATTCAATTCAAGAAGTATTGAAACAGCCATATGGAGAATACCGGAAATTGCACCTCAATTTATTTATTTTAATGATGATTTTCTGATAACAAATCAAGTCAGTCCTGAAGATTTTTTTGAGAATGGCAAAGTTGTGCTTAGAGGTGAATGGAAAAAGTTAGTAAGGTTTAATCAGTCCAGAATCTATTTTCATAAAACAATAAATTTTATGTTAAAAAAAATTTTTGGCATAAGCAGGACCATGTATCTCTTAGCTCATATGCGAGGTGCTGAACTTGCGGGATTTACTGACAAATATTACTGGTCGCCACATGTTCCTCATCCAGTTAAAACAGAGACAATGCAATTATTTTTTAAAGCAAACCAGGAGATATTTATTCAAAACATAAAGTATCCCTACAGAGATATGAATCAGTTCAGACTTACCTCCCTTTCAAATCATGAGGAAATAAGAATGAAAAATGCAGTATTAAAAAATGCAAATGAATCTGAAATGATAAGCGGAGAAAGAGATTTAAAAAGGACCATAGTAAGCAAGATAAACAAAATTAAGTCAGGTCATACAAAATTTTTATGCTTGAATTCTATGGACAAAATAAACAATTCATTAAGAAATGAAATTGAAATATATCTTTGGGACCATCTGGATATTAAGCATTTTTTAAAACATTCAAGTACTCGTTAGCCGCCTTTTCAACAGTATAATCCTCTGCTCTGTCTTTCAAAATTTCAGGTGCCACGTAAAACTCTCTGTTCAAGCTCATTATTACAGCATTTGAAAGAGCGACTGCATCATCAACAGGAACCAGCTGACCATAAATACCATTTCCAAGGATTTCTTCAGATCCGCCAGGACAGTCAGTCGCAACAATTTGGGCACCGCAGGCCAGGGCTTCGATTAGTACATTAGGCAACCCTTCGTGTCTTGAAGGCAAGACAAAAACATCTGCTTCCCTCATCCATGGCAGGGGATTTTCCTGGAATCCCATAAAATGAACTCGGTCAATTAGTTTCATGTCTCTAACCATATCCGTGAGTTGTGCCCTTAAGGGGCCTTCACCTGCCAGGACAAGGTGAGCGTTTGACCTGGCAGCAATTTTATAAAAAGCCTGCAGCAGAACATCCAGACCTTTTGCGGGCACTAAACGACCGGCATAAAATATCCAGGGGATTCCTGCTGGAACTGGATTGCCGGATAACGGCTGTGTTGCTCTCCTGCGCATATCCTGATTGATTGTGGGATTATTGATTGTATAGATATTGTCCTTAAGGCAGGGAAAATGACCTATGAGGTCATCAGCAACGCTTTTAGAAACCGCGATTACACCTTTTGCCCTGCTGATTGTTTTGGCCAGAATAAAATTTACAATTTTAACTGAAAAAAATTTCAATCCTTTGGCAAACTGCACTTCAGAAGAAAGATGGTTGTGAAAACTGGCCACCACAGGAATATCTAAACGTGTCACAAGATTGATAAGCAGAGACATGGCGGTAATGTCATTGGAAGCGGATAAAATATGGGTTGGTCTATGTTTAATCAAATAACGTAAAAACCCAAAAGGGAAGAAATAATTATGTTGCGCTGCCACTTCATAAATTTTGACCTCTGAAGGAACCAGCTGGAGCAAATCGCCCTGTTTTCTGCAAAGAACCAAATCGATTGCAATGCCATGATCCAGCCATTCCTTAATCAGATGCAACCTCATTCTTTCTTTGCCGCCACCTGCCAAGGAAGGAATTATTACTGCAATTCTCATAATAACACATCAGAGTAAATATTTGCATAAATAAGCCCAATCAAAATCATATTACCTCACCAGTCCATATTTCCTGGCACCCTGTTCATTGGTCACAACAATATCCAGTTGGGCAAAAACCTTCTTCATGCTCAACATTTCCTTACGCAGGCCTTCCTGCAGGGGCTGGAGCCATTCTTTTTTATGGCTACGGACTACAAGCACGCACATAATTGGTTTTTTCAGGTTTTGTTTTTGTTTTAATTTGTCGGGCAGACCTGCAGCTGCATTTTCATGCCTGTCAAATACCAGGCTGATGTAGAAAAACAGGCTATGCCAGAATTGACTGTAAATACTGTTCAAATAGCTTTTAAGCGGTTCCGGCTGATACGGGGCAGAGCTTTTGGCTTCAATGAATAACAGTATTTTTCTGGATTTCTTATGGTAAAGGCTAACAAAATCACAGGCTTTTACATGCTGGAACCTCTCAAGGAAAGGGACCCTTTCAGGCAAAAATACGCTTTGATCATCAAAAACAAAGCTCATGCCGGATTCGAAATATTCCTTATTTGCCAAGGCTTGCCTCCAGCTCTTCTTCGTATAGGGCAACAGATGTATCCACAATAGGATTGTCCGGCATCCCGTCCCTGAGATCGCTTGCACAGGGCTGAGTGCCGGACAAAGACATCAGAGGTACGGACATATTTTTTTGCACGCTCAGGATCTGGAGTTTCTTGAGCACAAAGTAAGAGTGGGTGGCCATTAATATCTGTACGCCCTGGCTGGCAAGCATGGCCAGCATATCCAGAAATTTGATGATCGCCGCGGGATGCAGGGCAGCCTCGGGTTCGTCTATAAACAGGACAGAATCCGGAGTTAGCATCCGATTGCCCAGGAGCCTGTCCAATATGGCGATTTTCTTGATACCTTCAGCAGTTATAGAAACGGGATGCCAGGCCTTTCCCTTGACGAAATACCACTCTTTGCCGCTTTGCTCCAGATGCCCCCCGATAAGATCTCCAAGCCCTTTTCTGGCATGTGCAAAAGACCTCCAGATCTTGCCCATCCGGGGAGGCTTGTTTACAGCCTGAACCAAGTCATAATAGGTGTCGTCGAAGCCGAACTGCTTGTCTATCTCCCTTGACTGTCGGATTATAGCCTCTATGGACAAGACCTCTTTGGCAGGCAAATAGGCTGAATTGGCCTGTCGGGGCGTATCCGGCTCCAATGCCTCGCCAACCCCTTTTTCCGCGGATTGTCCAAAGCCGAAAAAAACTTTCTGACCATCAATTACGGCTTCCAGACGCAATTTGTTGCCCTCGCCCTTACGCACTAAATCGCCAATCTTTTTTAACTGGAAGGTCCAGGTCAGTTTTGTGTCCAGAACCTGGCGGAAAGTACGAACGTCACTGCCCCTGCCGTATTCCTCCACTGCGCGCACAAGCGCATACAAGGCCTTGAGCAGCAGTGTTTTGCCGGTATCGTTTTCGCCAATAATAACATTAAATCCCGGCCCGGGAGTCCATTGCACTTCCTGCAGCGGACCGCAGTTTTTGATATTGATTGTCTCCAGCATGATTTGCTATCCTTTGAGGTGATTCGTAATTGGACCCAAATACTCCCTATTGCAAAAAAATATTAGTAACATTTTAGTCATTTTAGACATTTTGATGTGGCACGGAGGCTGACTCTCCCCTCACTTATTTTTAAGCGTGTCAGTCATCCTTCAGAAAAATAAGTGTGGGGGGGTCTGTCCCCTGCTAACATTTTTCAAGGCCAGGTGGGTTGAAGGATCCTGCGGACAAATCTCTCCTCTGTCTGTCCTTCGGCTGTGATGTGCAACCGGATGAGCCCGCTCAAGGCTTGCCTCCCAGGACGTTCTTCTCCCACAACTCGGACAAGGTATACCTTTCAAGCCAGTTTTTCAGGGAGGACTCATCCAGCCTGTGCACCTGGGTGGCCCTGGTTTGTTCGTGACGTTCCAGGACCATGATTTCAGCAGCCTCAAATTCATCCACAAGCCTTGGGGATTGAGTGGCCAAAATGATCTGGCTTTTCCGGGCCGCGTTTTTGACCATTCCGGCCAGAGAGGACAAGGCAGCCGGGTGCAGACCGAGTTCCGGTTCATCCAGGATGATCAGGCCGGGCAGAGTTTGCGGCGGCTGCAGCATAAGCGCGGTCATGGCCATGAAGCGCAGGCTGCCGTCGGAAAGCTGATGCGGACCGAAGCGGTAGGATGATCCCTTTTCCATCCAGTCCAGCTTAATGTATTCACTGTTCAGTGCGGTGGGCTGGAGTTCGAAGTCACCAAATCCGGGGATTACTTCTCTGATATGCTGCAAAATGCGCTTGTAATAAGGCCTGGTCTCCTCTTTAGCGTTCATGGCGTATAAGAAGGCAGCCAGATTACCGGCATTACCCCGCAGATAACGGTTGTCGTTTATATATCCTGGATTTCTGATCTTAGCCGTGCTTGAGGTGTCATGAAACTGAAACACCTGGCATTTTCTAAGCAGATCAAGAACAAAGCGGCTGGTTGGGCCTGTGTCAGCATCCTGGATCAGGGCGGATTCGTCATGGCCAGACTTGAGGTCAACCATAGGTAAGTTATCCTTGGTTGTACCAGACCAGCAAGCTATTTCCCTTGTAAAAATAAGCTTGCCACCGCTGGCATGGACAAGGGTGATCTCGTATTTATTATACTCTCCATCATCCCTGGCAAAAAATAACTCCGCCTCCATGACCGGGGTAATGGCTGATCCAAAATGAAGGATTGAGTCGGAATACCCCTGTTCACCGATAAATTGCTGCAATGCCCCTGTGGTCATGAAGTTGAGCATCCGGAAGAATGAGACCAGGTTGCTCTTGCCAGCTGCGTTTGGGCCAATGCAGACATTAATATCTCCAAATTCTATGCTTTGCCCTGCTGAATCAAAGGATTTGAATCCCTTGATTAGTAAGCGCCTCAGTTTATGCCGATTATTCATGAGCTGTCCTTGATTATACCCATAAACAGGATCACGGAGTCTGTGTTGAGCTTCCAATAAGTTTATGATTTTTTTCTGATTCTTCACCCTGTTGTAAAATACAAAAATGAATCAGATGTGGCACGCGGACTTTCCCCTGCTACCATAAAACGGCTGTGTTGTAAGCACTTAGAGCCCTGCGATGAAATAATCAGGGTATCATTTTTTCCGTTAAAACCTGGACGGTAATCTGTAGCCGACTCCTGCAAGGCATACACTGCATTATTCTCATTATCAATAAGTCTATGCCTGGCTTTTACTCCAAAGCGGTCCTCCATCCTTTCCACAAAACCCGCAGAAAACGAAGGTTATGATTTCAGGATAGAAGCTTCTGTTGGCTCTGGCATATTTGCTTACTACTGGTTTTTGAGCAGTGAAGTGGGGATTAAGGCATATTTATGGAGATGCAGGGATCATTTATGCAATCACATCAATAAGTTGATTAGGTCACTGACTCCAATCCACCACAGTAGGCTTCAATACCCAGCAACCGTTTCCACTTCCCCATGACAGCCTCCTCGGAAAACCTCTCCCGCACGCTCACAGCCCTTTGGGCAAGCATAGTGCGGTAATCCTGATCATTCATGAGCTGCTCCATGGCCCGGGACAGGGCCGTTACGTCCAGGGACGGAACCAGGAGGCCGTTTTCGCCGCTCCTGATCAGATCACGGGGGCCGGTGTCGCAGTCAAAGGCGATGCAGGGGCGACCGCAGGCCATGGCCTCCAGCAGCACATTGGGAAACCCCTCGTAGCGGGAGCTGAGCACAAACATATCCGCTCGCTCATACCAGTCCCCGATGTTGCCGACCAAACCCGGCAAGAGCACCCGCCCTTCAAGCCCCAGATCCTGAACCAACTGGACCAGATGTCCGCGCGTGCCGGGGTCCCCCGCATCCCCATCCTTGCCGATAATGACCAGCTTCCAGCCGTCGCGGTGCGTACCGATCATGGAAAATGCCCGGATGAGCAGGTCAAAGCCTTTTTGCTGAGACAACCGCCCCGCGGCCAGCACCACTTTGTCGCCTGAATCCAGCCAGTCCCGGGGAGGGATGACCGGCTCAGCCGCGGGCAGAGGCCAGAACACGGCGTTGGGGATCACCTCAATGTTGGCGGCGGCGACATACCTTTTCAGCCACTTGGCTTCCTCAGTGGTCTGGGCAGCCAGGGCGTCGGCGTGGCGGTAGAGCAGTCTACGCTGTTGGGCCAGAAGCCAGGCAATCCTCTTTTGGCCGGGAAAATTGCGCTCCGAGACCACCACCCGGACCGGCAGCCCCAGGCCGGTCAGAATGGACATCACCGCGCACTTGGTCATCATGCCCAGGACAACATCCGGCTTGTCCCGGAGCAGAATCCGGCGCAGCCTCCTGAAATTGCCGATATTGACCAGAATCTTGCCCAGAAAAGGCTTGTCGTAGGCCGTGTCCAGGCAGTACCGGGTGACCCGCTGATCCAGCCTGTAGAAATCCTTCTCCCGGCCCTGCATGGTCACAACAATCACGGCACAACCGGATCGGGCCAGGTACCCCGCCAGGGTCGACGCAACCCGCTCCGCCCCGCCGCAGGTCAGGGAGTTGATGAAGATGAGAATTTTACTTGTTTTCATGTGTATCGCAAACGGCAGACATCTGGTTCATATTTTTTATTTTGGATCATCCATGAGGAGTTATAAAAAAAATGAAAATCAATCCTGAGATACTTGGGGACTGGCCACATGATTTAAAGCGAATTCTTGCAAAGACAACATATATAGAAATATATATCTCTTTATTGCATTTGACCTTTGTGGCCTTTTCGATTGAGTTTTCAGTGCCTGTGCGTACACATACTCAAGCTTTTCTTTTGCATTTTCTGCAAGATAAAAATCACACACTTTTGGAGCAACGCTATCAGATTCCTCCATCAGCTTGGCAAGACAAGAGTAATCACTTAGTAAAGCCAAGAAATCTGATCTACAATCTTCCTGATCACCTCTTCCAGAAAAGTTAAATTCGTATAGACTCTGAAATGTTTTATTAGAAACACGAGTTAACCTTCCAGTCTCAGCAATAACAAAGCAGATTTTTCCAGCCATGGCAGGCTGAATGACGCTCCTGCCTTTTCCGATACATATGTCCATTGATGCCTGGAGCTTTTCTATATCCTCTACCCATCCCAAGTTTTCAATATTTCCCTTTCCACTCAGTGCTCTGTTCGTCTCAAAAATTTTGGTAGCGACAATTTCGTGATAAATACGCCCTGGAGATGTATCCTGACCAGCAATATAAAGCAAAAAAGGTACTTTGATCTGGCCAGATATTTCTTTTATATGCTCAAGAAATTTGCAAAGACCTTGTACAGTACCTCTTTTTATATTTCCAGTGAATAATATTTTTACAGGGAAACCAGTATGCGAATGGAATTTACTAACATGAAATGCCTTTATACGGTTTGAAATCACATTAATTTCACTAGGTAGAAATCCTGCATGAATAAAAGAACGCTTATTTTCTAGCGAATAACAGACAGGTGTCTTTCTATACATTGATTTTATGCTGAATATATTTGTCACGCCACCAGGTTGTACAAAAACCAAAGGCACACCTGTTAAGTCTGATACAACTGCCAAAAAGCGAAATTGAGGTTTTCGGTTTGCGTGAATTAAGTCAGGTTTAACAGCATTAATTATATTAGTCCATTTTTTTATAATATAGAAATTTTTTATTGGTGTCATAGTGGAAAAGTTATCCACCTCAAAAACCTTCACGCCTTTAGATTTTTGGCGCAACAGTTCAGCATCAGATTCAATTGTTGCTATAACATTATGTCCTGCCTGCTTCATTGCCATCATATGTTCCAGTTGTGAGCGCGGAGCACCTCCACTCATATTCAGAAAGTCAAATATAATTTTCAATCTTTTATCCAACATCTCCTCCCAAACTCCTCACTTTCTCCACAAACCCGTCATACCCCCGTTCAATCTGCCAGGCATCTTCAATCACCGTTTCGCCGTCCGCCACCATTCCGCACAAGGCCAGGGCTGCACCGGCCCGCAGGTCCAGAGCTTTGACTTTGGCACCTTGGAGTTTTCCCCCATTACCCTGAATTCGCAGGAGGTTGTCCTTCACTTGATAATTCAATCCCATTTGGGCCATTTCCATCATCCAACAACTCACACTCAATTCCCAACACTTGTAACTTCTCAAGCATCCTATCATAACCCCTCAGAGCCATGCCAACGTCAGAAATCGTGGACACACCATCAGCCAGAAGCCCCGCTATGACCATACCCATGCTCCCCCTCAAGTCTGTTGAAACTGCATCTGTCGCCTGAAATTTGCCAGGTCCATGGATGGTGATTTTTCCTGATTCCCACCTTAGCGCGTCAGGACAGAATTTGGCCATTTCCCCCAAGTAAGCCGTTCTATCGGGGTAACGATAATCATAGATACGACTGATACCCTGGGCCTTAAGTCCCAAAAGTGTAAAAAAAGGCTGCATGTCGGAAATAACACCAGGATATGTACCGCAGGCCAGTTCAAATGGCTGGATTGAGCCGTTTTTAAGACAATGCTTGTTAATATAGACATTGGTGGAATTTTGATAAATATCCAGTCCAGACTCCCTGAGATGCAGCAAAGGCGAATCCATGACATCAAAGGGAACATTTTCGATGATGATCGCCCCTTGGGAAAGCGCACCGAAAATAATCCAGGTCAGAGCTTCAATCCGGTCCGGAATGACTTTGAAAGTTGACCCTCTGAGTTTGGTACTGCCGGTGACGCTGATAAAACTGTTGCCTGTGGTTTTTATATTCGCTCCAAGGCTATGCAGAAACTCAATCAGGCAATAAACTTCCGGTGAAACATATGCATTGCGGATTATGGTCGTTCCCTCAATGCCAGCGCCGCAAATTAGAGCGTTTTCTGTTCCACCGATGGTGCTTATGGGAAAGTTGATTTCTGCTGGCTTTAATTGCCCTCGAATCTCGATGTGATCTTCTTTTTCTTTAACCTCACAGCCCATTCGTTCCCAGACCATGACATGCAGATCGTATTTGCGCTTGCCTATGCTGCATCCTCCAGGATAGGGAATCCTGGCCAGTCCGGTTTTGTTCAACTGACCGGCAACAAGTAGATAAGTGGTGCGTATGGGGTATGCGTAATTATCCAAGTCCGGCGTAGTGGCCTGGTCAGCATGGATAGTCAGCAAAGATGAACCCTCATCAAACTCAACAACAGCCCCGACTTTGCGCATAAAGTCAGCTTTGTACCGTGCATCCACAAGTTCTGTTGGAAAGTTATACAGAGTAACCCGTTCGTCAGTAAGCAGGGCAGCAGCCATGAGTCTGGTGGCTGCGTTTTTTGCGCCGCTGACTTTAACTGAACCTTGAGGTATTTGCCCACCCCTGACTTTCATGGTTTTCTTGGAACGAAAATCCGCATCATTCATATGTTCTAATCCTTTTGATTTTCCAGATCCTCTGGAACGTATATGACTTCCCGCTCAAGCATTACTCCGAACTTTTGATAAACAGTTTCCTGAACGTGAGAGATTATGGCCTTCACATCCTTTGCCCTGGCATTGCCCAGGTTCACCAGTTAAAAGAGCTTATACAACTTTAAATATTTCATCCATTGGTCTTCTTTTTGACAGTGGTATACTGATTTTTTCCGACAGATTGCCGATTGCCAGCAACACTATAACAACCTCATTCTCAGGGATATTCAAAATTTCGCGTAGTCGAACATCTTCTTTTCTGGAGGATGCCCAGTTCAGAAAACATGATCCAACTCCATTAAAATGCAGTGCATATGCTGCAGACAATGAAAAAATGCCTCCATCTACATAGCACTGGTTTCTTTCTCTGAAACCAGAATATAGTGACAAATCGGCAGTAAACACCAATAACTGAGGGATCTTTTCTGTAAATCCCTTATTCCCCCTTTGAATACTCAATATGCTATTTAAAGTTTTTTCATCTTCAGTCAGGTAGACACGAACCGGTTGGATATTGCAGGTTGACGGGCATTTTTGAGCCAATGATATTGATTGTTTGATTATTTCAATTCTAGCTGGACCTGCAAAATTTCTTATGGAGTGCCTGTTTTTAGAAAAGTATTCATAATTATCTTTTGAAGAAGTTAATATTTCGTCACGAGTAAGTTCAAATATACCACCCTGTATTTCTGTAGGGTTAATATGATTTATTAGCAGCTTGGAAATACTGGTCAATCTTTTGAGGAATTCGATTTGTTCATTTTTTTCCATGAATGTTTTGGAAAACTCGTTCAATGTGCTAATGGACCAACAGGCAATCGTACTGCTTACTTTACTATTACTATCCTTTAAACCGCTTTCTAAAAGTGAAATTAATTTAAATGCCTTTTCCTTGCCAAATGATGGATCTCTGTTTTCAAAGCTGAGTCTTTTTTCCATGGAATGGGTCAGTTTTATTATTATACCTTCAATTCTACGATATTTTTTTCTTGGAAATATTGCAGAAAAATAATATTTTTTTGCATCATTTAAATAATACATCAATATTTTTAGTGATTGAAATGACAATCTGTAGATATTTTTAGCTATACTTAACATCAGTCAGACCTTTAATGGATTTTTTAATTGTATAAAAAACAATAAAAATTACTATTACATATTGGATAGTTAGTACGATGCTGTATGTAATAAGTGTAAAATATTGACTAAAGCTCAATATATATGAAATATAAAATGCACATGCAATTAAGGTTATTCGGCTTATATTAATCAATAGAATGGTGGATTGCCTTCCAAGTACATTAAAAATCCCATTTCCTATGGGACTGTATATAAATTGCGCCAATAAATAAATAGCTAAAATACTGGCAAATACACCAGCCTCCCTCCAAACTTCTCCAAAAACAATCTCAAATAGCCAGGGACCGAATGTGAGCAAAACCAGAAAAGGAGGGATGCTGATAAGAAAAAGCTTTTTGGTGATGCTCTTGGTGACTTTGTGAATCTCTTCCGGATTTTTGCGGCCGATGCGGGCGATTTCTGCGTAGTATGCCTGTCCCGTGGTCTGGCCGAACAAAGTCATGGGCAGGGCCAGCATCATCAGGGCCAGGCCGAGCTGACCGGTTATTTCTGCTCCAAACTGCCAGGCAAAGAACAGCAATGGCGCTTTGGTGGAGACAATCAATAAAAACTGGGATGGCAGGCGGTACTTGGGAAAGTCAGCGTAGCGCCTGAGCAGGAAACGGATGCGTGTGATTGATACCTGCCGCCATGTAGTCTTGAGTTTACCTGAAAAACTCCTAAATAAGGAAAATACACCACCTGCCTGGGTAAAGACCTGCCCGATGAGCAGGCCCAAGGGCTTCAAGCCCAGAAGGCCCAAACCGATCTTGGTGATTGCTCCAATTATTGCCTGCCAGACTCTGGTTCTGGCCAGGGGTTTAAAGGCCTTTTCCCGCACGGCCCAGTTTGTCAGAAGTTCGTATAAGCCAGTACCGGCAATGGCCAATGGAAGCAGCCACCAGAAAGGCAACAGAGCCTGCATGGACAAAAGTTCAAGCAGGTACGGTGCGGCTATCCAGAATACCAGGGTGACCAGCAAAGAAACAATCAAAAGTGAAGATACGCAGAGCACGGCCAGGTTAGTGGCTGTTCCGTCCCTATTGGGCAGTGGCAGGGCCATGGAATAGCGCAATGTGCCAAATGGCACCAGCAGGGCAGTCAAAGATGTAAATACCGCCAGCACCCCGAAATGCTCAGGCAGATAGATCCTGGTGATCACCGGCACGGACAACGCCCCGATGGCCTTGGCCCCGGCAGAACCAGACGCCAGCATGGCCATGTTTCTAAAAATCGAACCCGAATGGCTCTTACTGTTCCACCTGGATGAAATGCCATTGGTGAAGCGGGTGAGGATGGATGTTTGGGGTGCTGTTGGTTGCATGATTATATTTTCAAAGAGCGGGTATTTATGTATTTTATGTGATTGAGTGATTGCGCGCCAGGGTCTCTGAGACCAGCAACCTACTGTTTTTATTAAATTTGATCTTCAAAAAAGCCCTTTTTTGGCCCTTACAGACAACTTTTGTCGCACAAAGCTTCAGTTTTAATGTCTAAATTCTTGATATAGCACAATAAAAGTTAAAAATCGCTTGGATTGTAAATTTCCCACTCCCGATAGCTTTTCAAATACTTGATAAACCCACCAATCCCGGCTTTTGTCTTTCCTGCAAGTTCATAAAGACTATTGAATTGTTGTTAACAGATGTGCTGTCTGTCTAAGCATCTTCAGCATAATCAAAGCCATCAGGAAGTTTAAGGTTTACCTGGCCTTATCATCTGCTCCTTGAGGGTGTTTGGTTGGCCAGAAAGTCCAGAAAATCTGCAAAAGCCAGCATTTCTCGTTTCAATTGCTCAAAAAGTTGTTTTGCATTGCGAACAAGGGTGTCAATTCTAAGAGGATCAAATTTGTATGTATAAATATTCCGGACAACATGTCTGAAACCTCGGTACTCGTCCAGAAATACATGAATCTCATCTGAGATGACGGCAGGACGAAGACCAGGAACTTCTCGGCCCATCTGTATCAGCAAGACCTTGTGCCAATTTGCCCCTTGTGGGAGCTGTCCATCCACATTAGCAGCAATTTTCTCGAAAAGGCGTTCTATGCCAGTGTAGAAAGCGTGAAGATTTAGAGCAACGCCATCAAGGTAGATGTCATCCTGGTATTGTTTTGCACGGATGACTCCGGTTACGGCGCGATCAACAATCATCTCCAATTCATTCATTTCCAGGCGGATTCGTTCAGCGAGCCTTGCAAGTTCAGAAGTCACAACTCAATACCCCTGGTCAGGATCGATTCCCTGACAGATGGTCGGCATGAATCCGGATCCACCAGATCGACTGTAAATTCCGGGCTAAGACCTGAAACTCTGGCTGCCGCGCGATAAAATAAAGCATCAGGTATTCCATACGCAGCCAAATCTATATCTGAATGTTCGGAAAAACCGGTATCCATGGCCAATGTGCCAAATAGAATAACTTTTTTTGCGGAATACTCCTTGCGTAAAAGCTCTGCAGCATGGTTTGCAAG
>NZ_KN882190.1:6630-35289 GCF_000934755.1 Desulfonatronovibrio magnus | reverse complement strand
ACCTGTATCGGCTTACAATGATGTTTTTGAGGGTAAAATGGGGCTTCTAAGCTCCGAAAATAGGCTGTTTTGGGATATTTATCCTGATATTTAAGGATGATGGTTAGGTCCGACCCCAAAGAAAACAATTCTGAATCAGAAACTTGAAGAAAAAGCTAAAGGATGGCTTTATTTTTTTTATTTCTTATCTCCTGAAGACATCCCGGAATTCTTCCAGGCAGTTAGAGAAGGACGTTATCACAACTGGAAATCATCCTTGATGCATGAATTAGCCTGAAACCTTTTTTAAAGACCTGAGCCTTTGAATATTCAGTTTGAACATGTGAAAATGGATCGTATCAATTAATGCGTTTTTTTGTTTTACAAGGAGGTTTTAGGTGCCTGAACCTTTGGACCTGATGAATCAAGACAAGTTAACTGAATACTGTGAAAGGGATTTAAAAAATGCCTTAATCGCAAAAAATCTCTCTCAAAAAAAAATTAGGGAGAATAGTAATCATTTTACTCTCCCAATAAATTTTACAGGAAATACTCAAAGCGCAGCTACAGATAGATATAATTATAAGCATCAGGAGCTTAAGAGTCTTAATCATATTGTTAATAATCCTTTCCAGGCAATGGCTGAAGTTCTTACAGAAACGGAAGGTCAAAGTGGCAATATTCTCAAAAGGAAACAATTGTGGTACGCAAATGAGAAGGTGAACTGCAATACTGTGTTAGTAACTGGTGACAAAAGAATTATTATTCTATCGTGGACGCATCCAGGCTTTCAATTAGCCTTATCTCAGCAGCTAAACATTGAACATGACGTGGACAACGAAGAGTTAACCCTAGTCAGCGTTAAGCCTTTGGTCAGGGCACTTTTCAACCAGGTAATTCCTCAAATTGTAGGCCTCTATGATCCTCTAGGCAGAGTTAGAATAGAAAAAGCGCCTGAGCCAAAGACAGGCCTTAAAACTGTCAAGTTTGATATGACATCAGATCAGATCAGCGCTTTTATTAGCAAAATGGATGGATTGCTATTTGTTACAGGCGCACCTGGAAGTGGAAAAACCACTGTGGCGTTTCAGCGTGTTCGTTTTTTAATTAACGAATATTTGAGTCCGGTAGTTAGAACTTTGCAGCCTAAGGTTTCTTATACCCCAGCACATACTCGCATTTTTCTAGGGAATCAAAACCTAATTGAATACTCAAAAGATTTAATAACAGAAGGTTTGGAATTACCAGCTGGGCTTATCGAGTTAGTACCATTATTTATCAACAATTACCTCGGTGATATATGGCAATATAAACATGAGGCCAGGCAGAGGCCCAGGAAATTGCCACATCTTGAAGAACGAGCCAGAAAAGCTTTCTTTGGTCTTGGAACCGCTAATGACCTATTGAAGCTATGTCAAACCTATGAGTTGCAGATTTCAGATCGTCTGAGAAAAGCTCATCAAGCTGATTGGGCTAAAAATTCACCCAACTATCTAGGATCTAATAATGCCTGTGACTCCTTGGCACTGGCATTATCCAGATGTTCAGAATTTTCAACGTCTAAAAACCTGCTTTCTTCAAAACTAAGACTAGACAACATATATCTTCGAGTGAATCATCAATATGAGGAATATAGAAGTGCTCTAAATGAGGTTGATCGTGAGCATTTTGACAATTTGTTCAAGCAGTGGATTTATCATGTTTATGATCCATTAGATGCCCTGATATATTACTGGTCTGGAAAATTCGAACAAGGCAGAGAAAGGATAAAAAAAGGGACAGCATCTCGTGCTGATGCAGACGAGGTAATTCAAAGCATGCAGCAGGATTGGAAAAATCGTTATTACGGACCAGAAGAAGAGCCTTGGCTTGCGTGGATGTTGCGCTTTTTTTTGCCTGAAATCATTCATCATGAAAATCGTTTTCGCAATATTCCCAGTTCTCTCAGTATTATGGGAAAGAAAGAAGATGATCGATGGACGCACATAGTGATTGATGAAGCGCAGGACCTATGTGTAGCAGAGGCATCACTTTTGGCTTCCCTGGTTCATCCTCAAGGAGCACTTACTGTTTCTGCTGATTTTAGACAGATTGTTTCTCCGGTGTGGGGAATGACTGATATGAATGGTTTTTCTATTGGCAATCATCTCTATCATTCCAATAGTCACAGACAATATCCATTTGCTCAGAATATGAGACAAAGCCAACAAATTGCTCTTTTTTTGGAATCCTTTTTCAAGTCTGCTTTCGGAGAAAAAGCCAGCTTTTATTCAAATAGCAGGATAAAAGATATTAAGCCTCAATTATATCTTTGTCGAACCTCTGATTTTGCGCTGAGAATCAAACAGATCTATAATATTGTTAGTCGCTCATCTATTGAGAGTATTGCACTCATTCAAATTAATGAAGATCAAGAGAGTATGGAACGTCTTCGCACGAATCTACTGGATCTTGGCGTTCCCTTGGCAGAAATATGGGAGTCTAATAATGACAATCAACACCTTATAACAACAAGCGTTGAACGTATTAAGGGGTTAGAATTTGATGCATGTATTGTGCTTGGGTTGGATGATGTTGAACGGGCATCTCTCAACTTTACCACGAACAGGGCATATGTTGCTTTGTCCAGGCCCACAAGGCGCTTGGCAATATTGTGTGAAGAGTTTCCAAGACTGTTACAAAATGTTGATCAAAGCCTTTTTGAAACCTTCCGCGTATCATAATCATTTTAAGGAGCTTTTTCAATGAACGACAGTCAAAGGCAGCCTCTTTTCCCTGAATTTGAAAAATTTGCTGCTAAAAATAATCTTATTGATAAATCGACAGGTAGCAACCGGGTCAAATTCTTCCGTATTCTTGGTCAAGGGAATACAAAGGCAAAAGGACTGGACCTTCCACCTGCACCAATAGAAAGGATGCAGGAAATAATATCACTTGAGTCACAGGAAGGTTTATCTTTGCCCAGCAGTGTAAGCGAAGAAATTAAGGGCATAAAAAAGCAATTAAAAGATAAGCTTAACAGTCTCAAGACTCAGGAAGGTATAAGAAGGTTTTCGGTCCAAGCTTTGAAGGCACTTGATGCACCAACAGGTAATAAGAACAATCATTTTTTTGCCGGTCGCTTCATTTTGGTTTCATCAAAGGGAGGGAAAGAATGGGCTTGGTCTTTAACCAAACACTATCCAATTATATCAAAAATCCCGCCAGACATAGAGTATATTATAAAAGCACATTCAGAAGCACAAGGTTTTATTGAAGAACTTTTATTGCCAGTAGAAGTTTTTCGCAACCGACTTGATTTAAGTTGGACCATGGCCAGACACTTTTCTGAAAGTTTGGACAAGGTATTGATCAGAGATGTTGCCAGGATGTTTAAGGTGGCTGGACAAGATGAAAAATTTTGGAATAATCCCAGAAAGTCATTTTTTATTGACCGGCCAGAAGCAGCTTTTATCGCTAATTTAATGCAAAACATAACTATAAAGGAATTGAGTAATACATATGATTTTGTTTCAGCAACATTACATCAGTCAAAACAGGCATTTTACTTTCCTGAAGATAACGAAGGGACAATAACAAGGCCTATGATTTACATGAGGAAAAAAAGAAACTGAGAGGAAGGATAATTATGGATATCACCAGAAGAGAAGCAAGGCTATTAAAGAGACAGCTTTTAGACTCACCTGTCGCTCCAGGGGTTTCTTCGTATTTAATTAATGCTGGAACAGACAATGTCCTGAATATCTTAGAAGAAGAATATTTTAAAGAAGATCTAGCAGAAGGAATATCTTGTTTTAAATATGTTGAAGGTGATTATGGGCTTGGAAAAACACAATTCATTTTGAGCTTAAGCAATAAAGCCCAAAATAATGGAATAGTGACATCTGTTGTAAGTATTGGCAAAGAATGCCCATTCAGCTCTCAACTGGCAATATTTCAAAATGTTATGTCATCATTTCTTGCTCCAAGAATACCAGAAGAGGAGGGTCAATCTCCCAAAGGGATAGAGGTCTTGTTGCAAAGATGGGTGCAAAAAAAACTTAGAGAGCTTGGTGTTGATAAAGGCCAAGAGGTTCCAAATCAAATAGCTGCAGGTATAAAGCGCACATTTAATTCTCCGGCAATTGGCGTAAAAAATCCTCAGATGTTCGTTGGGTTGCAAGCACTTGGAAAAAGAATCCTAGACTTAGAATGTGGTGCAAGTAAAAATGTTACAGATGATGAGCTTATCTCATGGGTCCGTGGCACTAAGATATCTTCAAAAGGTCTTAAGGAACTTGGCCTTTCAGAGCCCGCAAACGAAAACAATGCTTTTTCAAGGCTTAAGACTACAATCCATTTTCTTAGAACTGAAATGGGTTATAGAGGGTTCATGATCGCTTTTGATGAAGGCACGAGGACTGCGTCTTTTCGAAGAGGTAGCATTAAACAGAAACAGGCTATAGAAAACATGTTGAGCATGATAAATGACAGTGCTGAAGGAGAATTTGCAGGCATAATGTTTATATACGCAGCTACACCAGATTTTAGAAGCGATGTCATTTCAAATTACAGAGCTTTGAAAGATCGAATAGGATCGGCATCATTCAGACCGGGCATGCCAATCACACCATTAATTAATTTAGATGTCTTATATAATAATGATGTAACGATATCTATCGGAGAAAAATTGATGGATGTTTTCGAAAAATCAGATAATTTTATTTTTGATAGAGAACTTCAACGCAAAAACATGTCAAATATTATTGATGCTCAAAAAGAAGTGATGCATTATTTTGATAAAGTTCCGCCTAGAGCCTTTGTTTCAACTTACTGTAAATTTTTAGTTAACCAAGTTCATGACCAAAAGTCTGCCAACCTCCAGGAAGCAATTTCTTTTATTCGAGATCAAGATTCAGGAGTTTTTGAGGAGGATGCATGAGGCTTAAGCTTGGTGACAAAGTAGAACACCCTGACTTTGGGCCTGGCAAAGTCGTTCAGGTTTTGGGCGAGATTGCTTCTGTAAAATTTTTTGGAGAAACTATCGATGTTCAAATAAAAGATTTGGGTATATTTAATTCACTTGCACCTGTTTTGCCAAACTACAGTGAAAAAGAATACGATAAGATTTCTTTTAGAAGGGCATTTGAAGCGGTAAATCTTGGCATAGTTCCTCCTGACTCACATGAACTAATAGCATACTCCATAGATGGTAAGGAAAATCAAGATTTAATCAATTCTTGGCTTGAAGAAGCTCCAATTCATGGATTGTGTAAAGTTATTTTTGGGGATTATGGAACAGGCAAGTCACATTTTTTACATATTGTTCGTGCCGTAGCTCTTCGATCAGGATGGGTGACAGCTTTTACAGAATTCGACCCTAAAGCTGCAGACCCAGCTAAACCTGTCTTAGTCTATCGATCATTAATGGCCAACCTTAATTTTCCAAAAAAAGATGATGGTTCAAAAAATGAAGGGTTTCTGAGTCTCATTAAAGAAATCCGCTTAAATTGGGATAACATCCAAGACCTGCCCCTTGTAAAGTCCTCTCCTTGGTTTAGAAATGCACTTTCAACAATAATGCACTACCCCCATAATGATGATCATGATTATATTCGCTTTTGCTACTGGCTTGCAGGTCAAAAAGCTCATATGGGTGATGTACGTAGAATGGTAACAAATGCAGGCAGAAAAGCACAGTTGTTACCTTTGATGCCTCAAATTAAAGAAACAAGTGAAATTTATTGCCATCACTTAGTAGTAATTAATGCAATTTGTAGAGCCCTTGGCTATAAAGGTCTTGCAATAATTCTCGATGAAGCAGAACATGTACGGGGCTTTACTGCTCTACGTAGGACTCGAGCTAATAATTTTTTCGATATATTAAGCAGATGCGCTCATTTTCCATTAAGCAGCTTGCCTGAACCAGAATTGAACGACTTTGGACATGATCTCTCAAAATACTGGGTTAGCGGTCCTCACTTTCCACTTTTTGTTGGCCTTACACCTGGAGATGAAACTTTCACTTCAGCGGACTCATTACGCGACGAATGTATTTTTTTACATAGAGAAACAGACAAACATTTATTATTTCCTCCAACAACAGATAAATATTACCTTTGGGTTAATAACTTTCTTAAAAGATTTTATGAATATTATCCCTTAAAAGCCAGTGTCTTTCAGAATAATGATGGCTTTGAGCAAGTCGCAAAGTTATTAACTGAACACTTTGAATCTGTCCCTTTAAATAGAAAGGTATATAGATTATGGATTAAGCTTGCATCTCTTGTCCCAGCGATGCTTATCTCTAATAATACTGATTCGCTAAACGATCTATTGAAAACTATTGATCGTGTATGCAATGAGGTCACTGGAAATGTCCTGCCATGGGAACGATCATGAATTGAAAAGTCTTTCCAGAATGATGCCAGACTCCTGGCCAATTTTCTTTCGACAACGTATTCCGAGAGATATCCAAGCTAAATCAATGCCTTATATAATAAAGGGTGATTCAGTTTTAATCTCAGGACCTACGGCAACTGGTAAGACTGAGGCTGCGCTTGCTCCTCTGTATCAAAGACATGTTTCTTTTGGGCGTAATAGGCTAGGGGTAATATACATTGCTCCAACAAAGGCTTTGGTGAACGATCTTTTTCACCGCATGCAAGATTACTTTTGTGAAAGACCTGAAGGTATTGTGGCAAGATATACTGGAGACCGTCATGAATTTAAAAGCCCTGATGGGGTATTTCTTTTAATTTGCACTCCTGAAGCTTTGGATTCATTAAGTTTGATGCGTTTGAATGAAATGGCTTATGTACGTGCTTTTGTAGTTGATGAGATACATCTTTTACATGGAACACCAAGAGGCCAACATTTAAGGCATATTACACAAAGAATTAAAAAACATTGCAATGATCCATATGATAGTCGCGATATTGTACAGTTCATTGGTATGAGTGCAACAATTGATGATATTTATAGAGTTTCGCAACTTTGGCTTGGAAAACACTCAAAAATTATTTCAAGTGGAGAGTCTCGCAATATCAGTCTTAGTATACTCAACTCAGATGTTTCGAAAAGCAAGCCAATTGTTTTCAAAAAATGGCTTGATAATTCAAGTGCTCGAAAAATTTTAGCATTCGGTAATACTAGAAACAGTGCTCATCAATTTGCTGCTTCAATACACGATATTTTAACAACTTCAAAATGGCCAGTTCATATGCATATGGGTATCCTTTCAGCAGCTGAAAGAGAAAAAGTTGAAGAAGCTATGCGCGAGGAAACGTCCGGGATTTGCGTGTCTACGTCCACACTTGAACTCGGTATTGATATTGGTAACATAGATACTGTGGTCTTGATCGATCCTCCGTTCTCCATCAGTTCATTCTTGCAAAGAATTGGTCGAGGTAATAGACGATCTGGGATTTGTCACGTCCTTTGTCTTTGCGACAACAACCATGATGAAATCTTATTTCGTGCTTTACTTCATTGTGCTGAAAATGGAATACTTGATGATGTTCATGAATATGAAAGACCTTCAGTCTGCTTTCAACAAGTTCTAAGTTATGTTTGGTATGGCATCAGACATGACGTGCCTGTTACGAAAAAAACAATTATCCTCCGTTCCGGTGGTAATGGATTTGAATCCGTAGTGGATGATATGTTGGAAACTGGTGCACTCATGAGTATTGGCGGGAATTTGATACTAAACGACGACTTAATGGATAGCGGTGATAAAAGGCAAATCCATACTGTTATTTCAGGAGCAATTGGACGGGCAGTAACTGATACATCAACAGGTGATCCAGTAGCTCATTTTGAAAATCGAGGATTTACCTCAGGAAGTTTTTTTATATCTGGAAAAATCAAAAGGCTTGAAGAGTCTCAGGAAGGAGAAATTTTTGTTGAAAAATATCATGGGGGAAAAAGGAAAAACTATTTGGCTCGTTTGCCAGGAACACGTGGCATGCATAGTTTTTCAAGAAGGCTAACATGGGCTATCGCTGAGCTATATAAGGAAATACCAAGTCAATGGACTTTTAAAGATCGAAGATTATTTACCTGGGGTGGAACAGCTTACAACGCTTTACTCTTGATTGTATTGAGACAAATGATCCCAAGCTCAGATTTGAGTGCAGACCCTTTTTGTGTTTCAGGTATACCAGCTGGAACACAAGTAGATCCGTTCACAGTTCGCATCAACGCCGAAAATATTTTTAGCTCAGGTCAAATAGGCAATAAAGAAGCAAATCAGTTTCGACAACCAACAAAATATTTCTTGAAACTCAGCAAGAATCTTCAAAAACAGGAGACCATTAACTCGATCCCAATTCAAGGCTTTTTAAATTGGTTAATGGAATGTGAATTTAGGCATTAACAACGCTTTTGGATTTGGTTTTAGCATAGTATTATTTGTAAAGATAAGAGTTTTCATTAAGATTCATTCTGTATTGTCTGTGTAAAAAGGAGAAGAATATGTCCACTTGGCTAAAATTGATTGGCTGCAGCAAGCATCCGATAGCAGGACATCTTTTTTATGGCCGCTACAAAGAGGGTCATGTTGGGTTTAGGAAAGATAGGAAGTCCGGAATCCGAATGGGTGATCATTTTAATATACGCGCCCGGAGGAAGCAGGCGAATATACCCCATAGCAGAAGCTGTCAGCGATCCAGAGCATAATGACAAATTCAACCCTCAGGAAGAAGGCAGTTGTCCCTGGAAAAATATATTTTAGTTAGGTATCTGATAAACCATAATGTAGGCGATGGAATCACATACATGAAATCAATACAGCTCAGTGGGATTTAAAGGCATCCATACAGAGATAGTCCAATATCAGGCTGTTTCCAGAAGAATATCAAGTAGCCTTCAGCAGGTTACAACAGAAGAGCAAGGAATAGATTTCTGAAGTTGCTGTAATCCTGGACAATCCCATGTGCTGAGCAATGGTGATTTCATGATCTGAAATAACCACTGAGGACTGATCATTGATTGAGGAGGGCATCATGTTCGTGGAAATCCTGGCCCTGGCAGTAATCATGTTTGTGATCTATATTGCTTTTTTTGAAAAGAAGTAGAAGTTGCCAGTTTGCCGGTTACTACTTGAGATTATGTAATAATTTTTGTTATGGAGCTTAAAAAGCCGGGAAGGATATGATTATTGACTCAAAAATAGATAATTCTCGTCCAGACAAGCGGGAAAATGAAGATTACCAGGAATTCTGGGGTAGTTTCGGCAGCTGGCAGGAAGAGAAAACTGCTGAAGAGCTCATCAGGGATATTTATGAAACCCGCAGATCGCGTATGAAGGATGTTCATTCCGACCCATGGTTTCACATATTCTAGAACGACCGCATAAATGATCGTGTTTTTTCAAAAAACACGCCATGAGCGGAGCTGTTTTTTCTGATACCAGACGTAAAGACATCTGGAGCATTCCTCTGGGAATGCTGCGCGAAATTGTAATCAATGCCTTGGTACATGCAGATTATTCCCAGCGTGGCTCACCCATTCGTGTGGCTTTTTTTGATGACCGCATTGAAATTGAAAACCCGGGCATTCTTCTGCCGGGCCTGACTATAGAGGACATCAAGCAGGGAATTTCCAGGATTAGAAACCCTGTTATTGCCAGAGTTTTTCGTGAACTTGGCCTCATAGAGCAATGGGGCAGCGGTATATTTAATGAAACTGGAGAGCTTGGCCTTCCCAGTCCGATTATTGAAGAAATTGGCATGAAGATAAGATTTACAGTTTTCATGTCCCAACCCATCCTGGTAGCTGACAAGAATGCTCAAGTAATTGTCATCCAGAAAGAACCGACCCAGTCACCGACCCAGTCACCGACTCAGTCAGACAGTCCTGTTATCAGAGTCTTGAAGTGCTTGGGGCGAGGCCCTCTTTCTTCCGGAGAGATCAAAAACAAGCTCGGTGTCAACTATGTATATGTTTGAATTGGGAAGCAGAATTGTGAAATGCCACCCCAAAATATCTAGTTTTCCAATAGTTATGGTTATAAAGACCGGATTCTGGTTTATGACCTATCCAGTTGCTCACAGTCCCAAGACTGCATAAGACAAAAAAATACAACACCGGGTTTCTTTTTTCTTGGTCAATAATGGCTCCAAGCAAGGAGGAGCCAATTATGATCAAGCTATCTTTGCCACTGTGATGAGTGACAATTATAATTCCCCTGACGACAATTTTTTTCTCTGTTGAGTAACGAATGATTATCCATGAACTCCAGACAGGAGGTGCAGGATGATCACAGACAATCAAGTGAGAAAACTTATGGAGCTCTTAGGACAGGGGAAGACATTGGAGCAGTCATCGGCAAAGTATGGCATGGATGTAAAGAGTGCTGTAAGTATAGTGATTTAGACAAACTGCCAAGTGAGTTGCAGGCTGAAAGGATAAGTGACTGGCGCACCCGCAGTGATCCATTCATCGAGAAGTGGCCTGTAGTTACAGGCCTTTTAGAAATCAACACTGGTCCTGAAGCAAAGACTTTGTTTGAGTACTTACAAAGGCAGTATCCTGGTCGTTTTTCAGATGGCCAGCTTCGGACTTTTCAGAGAAAGATCAAGGGATGATGGGCTACAGAAGGTCCAGTCAGGGAAGTGTTTTTCCTTAGGTTCACAAGCCAGGTCAACTGAGCCAGTCTGACTTCACTCATATGGGCGAGCTTAAAAGTGACCATTGTTGGTTTGCCGCCAGTATGCAAATTGCTGCTCAACTTCTACAATAGACTGCAGGATGGCTGGATGTACCTTGTCGCTCATGGGTTGCCTTCCTTAATGTTTGACAACCGAAGATAACCCATGTCCAAAAACTTTTCACGCAGGCTTGCCTAACGGCGAAAGGACACCCCGTTTCAGCTTAACTCCAAATTCTTCGCCTTCTTGAGAAAGACATCATACTCATCTTTCGGATTATTTCTATAATTATCAATAAGTTCTTTAAATTTTTCCGAGGGGTTGCTTTCTACAATTTTTTCAACAAAAATTGCACCGGCATAGGGCCAGTAAGGAAACGGTCCTTTTAATGCGTGGGCAATACACCAGTTTTTCATCTCGGTATCCGATCGAAAATAGTTGATTTCAGCCCATTGAGCAAGTGATTCCTCTAATGGCTTTTCATTTACATTTGGCAATTTGTTCCTCATAGGAATTCCTTCTTGCAAGATGGCATGGAAATGCTCATGCAGGAGAATTGAGCAAAATATTTTAGAAACCTCATCAACATTAAGTTTTTCTTCTATAATTCGTCCGCCTTTCTTAAACTTAATTATTTTTTCCTCCATGATTGGATTTGCACACAATACAACTATTCCGGTATTTTTTATCATAGTCTGAACAAGCTTAGGCAAATCATCAGAACAAGCGAAACGTCGCAAATAGAATCCGTATCTCCGAACTATCGAACGATAATATTGGTAAAGCGGATCTTTCTGTGTATTCTGAATATTATCAGCGATTTTGTCCGGCAATTCTTGATGCCTGTCATCAATGACGGTATTGAGCCACTTGGCTATTGCAGAAAACAAAAGAAAACACTGCTCGCTTGATGTAATAAAATAAGGTCCAAATCCATTCCGGTATTCCTCAAGCTCCCATTCATGCATGATTACATCCTTCCCAGCTCCTAAAAATGAAACCAGCTCTTTTAACGAATTTTGAGTAAACGAAAAAGATTTGAACATGTAAGGATTGGGTTGCCAACTTCTTATTTTTTTATTAGAATTTTTTTTAAATGTATTTTTCCAACTTTCCTCAATTATGCTGATCGCTTTTTTTACATCATCTGTATCTATAGGTCTCCCTATTTCTCTTTCAAAATGATTCAAAGTAGAAAATCCTCTGCATGTTCCACACATCAAATAGTAGTTAATGCCACTTGCTAAATCCGCCTCTGCAATCGCCCACACCCATCGATAAAAAGCAGTTTCTTTATGTACAGAATCTAAATCCGCCTCTGTAATCGCCTGCATCCATGGATAAAAATCAGCTTCTTTATGTACAGAATCTTTTTCGGTCACATGCACATGATACAACAAGCACAATTGCGCAAACATATCCAGTATAGAGTCGATAACTGAAGGAAAAGGTGCAATCTTATCAATGACAGACTCGGACACAACAACCGTGGGGACAGGATAATATCTCAGTCCTGTCAATTTTTCTAAATAAGGTATAACATATTGATACTGTTGTGATATTATCTTTAACACATTATCATCGACTTTGTCATCGAAGTTTAATACAGGACATGAAATTGCCAAAGGTTCAATATGTTCAGTCTCGTTTATCTGAAATGTTATTTTTTCAGCGTCAAACTCAATTCGTATATTTTTTCCCATGCAAACATTTGATCCCGTTTCAAACCCTTCTGTACCGGGTACGGGCACTACTTGGAGCAAAACAGACAGTTTGCGCAGCAAATTGTCTAGTTCTGCCCATGTTTTATATTTTTTGCTTCCCCTGTCTTTATTATCGGTTATAACTATCAAGTGTTTGACAATTGCTTCTGTTTTTTGCCTACCAATTTCACAAGCAGCTTCAGCAGCGCAGTCAAAAAGATGTGTTCCTTTGCCCGATCCCAGGCTCTGTTTTATTAATTCATCACAGCAGACAAGAGTGTCATTTTTTGTTGAAAAAGATAACCGGCTAATTTTATCTGAAAAAATTCCAACGGTACTCAAGTCGGCACTATCTAGACTGTCAATAATATTTCTTGCTTTAATCAAAGCCCATTCCAGATAGGTAGATTGTTGATACTTCTGTTTCATACTGCCGGATGAATCAACCAGAACAGTTACCAATTTCATTTGTTTTTCTCCATTCGTTGATATTTTTGCTGAAGGCATAACCAGTTAGTATATATTTTGTTTACGTCCTAAGACCCCGTTTGCATAGACTTTAGAATCTGCTAAATGATGTATGCCGGGTATGGTTTCACCTAATAAAGCCTTGGGATCATGTTCTTTGAAAAAATGTGCAAAATCAGGATTTTTAAACGCCAACCTCCTTCTTGCCAAGTTAATTATTTGGCATTAGGTGTGAAAATTGGGGCTTATTTTCGAATATTTTTCGCATTTTTGCATGCCTCCTTTCTGTATCTTACAGTATAATTGCTTGTTTACAATAGGAAGAACGCCAAAAGTGCATTAGAAGTCAATTCATTTTTAATATAATACTTAATTATTCCATAAAGTTATGCATTTCAGGATAGAAACTAATTGACAATAACTTGAAACACTCACACCCTCCACCATTCACCATCACCATGTATTTCCACATTATCAAACAACTCAGGATACTTTTCAGGCATAAAGCTGTGAATTGGCACAACCTTACGCGGGTTAAGGGCCTGGACAAAAGCCTGAAGATCTGAAGGTGCAGCGTGGCCTGATGTATGGATGCTCTGTTTGGTGATGCCATGCTTTGCCAGCCAGTATTTCACTTTATCGTAATCACCCCGTTCCCAGTAGCCTTCCCATTGAGAATAGATGTATGAAGCACCCTCCAGGCATTCTCCTTTGATCAGATCATTTACAAACAAGGGCCTGAAGAGCAAAGTGTATTTGTTCGGGTTTTGTTTTATTTTATCCATGAAAACCCGATTTGAAGAATGGCGCTTGAGTTTGTCAAACCAGGATTTTCTTAAGATTTGCCCACGCTGGGAGTTAGGAATAAGAAGAGCCATTTCCGGCCAGTGCGACTGGGGAATGTTTTTGTTCTGAGTGGCTTCAAGGATTACGGCAGTATAAAGATCAATGAGCAAAGTACGCTTGTTTTTTTTAGATGCCCGCATAATGGAAACAACCCGGTCGACATTCTGCCCTGATGCATGAACCATGGCCAGTCCCTGAGTTTTTGAAAATGCTTCAACCAGTTCATTTTCGATGTCAGTCTCTGATGGAAATCTGAGTTCCTGATCAATCCTGCCAAGGGTTGAGCCTTCCATAAGCAACACATCAATGTTCCCCGGCGGTTTTGCCAGAATATTTTGGAATAGTTTGGCTTTACGCCCATGCCCCCGGAAATCGCCTGAGTAAAAGAGCCTTTTGTTGCCTGCCTCAATGAGCAGGGCATAAGCATCATAAGCAGAATGATCCACCAGATAGGGTGTAATTAAAAATGGACCTGCCTGGAATGATTTCCATGGATCATATTCCCAGCCATGGGGAATTGGCGGAAATTTGTCAGGGAGAAAAGGCAAGGCTGCTTCCATTATTCTGCGGGCTGCTGGTCCTAACCCCACTTTGATTTCAGAGGATATGTGCTTAAGTAGCCCAGTATGATCAAGATGCGTATGAGACAGGAATACTCCCAAAAGGTCTGGGTCTTTGCCATCAAGGCCTTTCACCACTGGAAGCAGGGACTTGTCATTGAATTCTGAGTCAAGGGGAAGACCAATGTCCAGAATAATGCGCTGGCCATCCTGTTCAATCTCAACACAGCTTCCACCGATTTGGTTGCTGCCCCTGTGAATGCAAATGTTCATTTCCAGTCCTCAATCAATCAAAGATGTTTATTTTAGATATTTGGAGGCTTTCTGTTCAGAGGATCAGGGATATCGTTCAGGCTCATTCCCATTGTACTTTTGCCTGTGCTGGATTATCTTGAAGTATGTATACCCATTTCCAATCCAGCACTGAGGTGAGTTCAACCTGTGTAGGTGAGTCTTGCAGTATGGGTTGCTTTCGGCTCTAATCTGTTTCCAGCTGTTAGCAATAATTATCATAGAGCGCTGAATCATATCCAGGTAGGGCCAGAAGATGATTCCTGAACGAGTTTTTCACCAACCCATCTGACACATGACAAGCATGAACCAGACTCCAGGAACCTCTAGCAATTCTTGTAAATTCAATCATACTCAGCTCCTTTTGTTGTGGTATCTAAGATAGGCGGTATCGAGTTTTCATATATTCAATCCAATTACTGAAATCTTTAGATTCTGGCTTAGATAAAAAATTTTGAAACAGATCTTTCGGATCAATGCTTATAAAATCGTCCGGAGATTGCAAAACATCCCTCCATATCTCAGTGACGCTTTTATCCGGAAAAAGAGCAGCAAATTTGGGAGAGGTGATCTTTCTATGGTACGCTTGGTTAGCCTTTGGACAAATATGTAGAACCGTTACTTTCTGTATGGGATTGTCATTGTCTTGTTCTATCTCTTTTGCCAGAAGCTGCTCCCTCATCAACTGATAAAACGGCTCATAAAATATTGATTCAATAGCATCATTCAAGTCAGCATCAATTCTTTTAAGATCAATAGGACAGTCATTTTTTTGTAAAAACGGGCTGTAGGTATTCAGCCTTGCAATACCAGACTTGCCCTCAGTCTTGTTGCTCGATGGGTATGTTTCTGTGTATTTCCATTCAATTAGAATCAGCTTTTCAACGTCATCTTTGGTTATGTACCTGACTGCAACATCAGGATAAGTCGCATATTCCCCTCTGTTTTTTTTGCTAAACCCTTTTTCATCCAAATAATTCTTGCCCCCGTTCCATTCAAAGGCAACATACAGCTGATCTTCAATGGGCAGCATTTTTTTAATGTCGGGAAAATATGGTAGAAGCAATACCTTTAATGCTTCAGCGTTTTTTCTGAAAGGAAAAAAGAAATTTACGCAGTAGGCCTGTGAAGACAGCAGGTGATTTTCTCCAAGACTATGCCATTTAATATTCTTGTCTGAAAAATAATTATAAGCTTTTTTCCTAATTTCTTTAAAAATATTCTCATCTTTACAGCTTATAGGCAGACAATAGTCTACAATGTATTTCTTGAATTCTCCATTTTTCTGGGCTTCGACAGAAAAAATGGGAGACCCTTTCTTCTTCAGGGCCACCTGGTAGTTTTTTTCATCTTCGCTGAAAGTTTTGGGCCGTGATAAAAAAGAAAATGCATTAATGAAATTTTTCATTTCAGATATGTCTTTGAAATATGGAAAAATATTCTCTATGAAAGTATAGCCTGCAAATTCGGGGTATCCTTTTTGATTCGAAGAATGCCTGTTCAATTCTCGTAATATCTCTTCAGTACTGTGAAGTATCGCCGAGTCATGAATACTTTCAATAAAATAGGCACTGGGAGCTATTACCATATACTTTATCTTTTTGCCCTCCTTAATTTTCTTGGCCATATTTTTTTGAACATGAAATTTTTTTAAACACTCTCTTGCATGATCGATAACAAGGCTATGGTTGCCTGAAGCCAGGTGCTTTGAAAGAAAATAGGCGTACCCAAAGGACTGCAGAATGGCCTTGTCCATGGAATCTCCACCAGGGAGCTTTGTTTCAATGATTATGATTTCGTCTTTATCGTTTACCCCCACCATATCAGCGCTGATCCTGAATCTTACATCCCTCTCAGTTTCAAGCCTTAACAAAGGTGCTTCATATGCAAACAAGTGTATACAGGAAGGTTTATTGGCTGATTCCAATACCATTATGGTTTTGTTATTGAATATGTCCCTCGAATATCTGGGTTCTGTATTTAATCCTGGTTTGTATCCGGCCAGACATCCAGTCTTTGAATCAATTTCATAGTTTCTGTTTTCCGGACTGAATATTCCACCCTTAGTGCTATGCTTAAACAAAAAACCGGAACGTGACAATTCCTCATACTTTTCATCCATCAAATTAATAAATGAACTAACCGCACTTTCTAAGTCTTTGGATGCTAAAACAGAGTTTACCCATTCATTGTAGCTTTGGCTGATATCCATATTATCCTCCTGTTAATTGTTAAAGCAATATGTTCATACTTCTACATTATGTTATACAGATATAAACGACGAAAATACTTCAGCAAACAATCAGCCACACACAAAAATCCACCCACAGGATAGTAGTACAGGTAGCTGATAATCGGCAATGAGCCAACCTCTTTCAAGCTGTTTTTATACGCTTCAAACTGTCCGGTAAAGACTAAATACTGCTGAAAAAGTGGTTCATCGTCTGAAATACTCTTTCTTCTTAGCGCCTGCCAGGCTGACAGAGTTGTTGCCAAACGTTAGGATAAGGGCCTTGAATGATCGGATTCCTGGTTCCATGGCTAAAACCCTACCTTTTTTCCTTCCTGTTGTTCTTTGAGCCTGGATTCCTGTTCAAGGGCGGCTAAGAGTGTTGTATGACTGACTGTATTGCTCCTCATAATATGGATATCCCGGATGTTTTTGAAATCTCCCGGAGTCAAGTTGGTCAGCCTGCCCATCCTTGTCAGGTGCTGGGGCAGCATCTTGTCATCGCACAAGGGTGAGAGAAACTTTCTGTAAAATATCTCGACCCCGTTATTGTTCAGGCAATTAAAGTACAGCTTTTGATTAAACCGGCGTATGGATGCATTATCCAACCCCTTGAATCTATTGGTGGTGCAGATGAGTATGCCCTGATAGCTTTCCATGCAGGTCAGAAACTCATTGACCATGCTCACTTCCCATGATCTATGAGCCATCTCTCTGCCAAAGATGAATGAGTCGGCCTCATCCACTACCAGGACTGCTTCTCTGGCCTCTGCCTCGGCAAACATCCCGGCAATGAGCTTTTCTGTTTCTCCTACAAACATACCCAACAGATCACTGGCCCGTCTGATCATTATGTCCCGGTCCAGCTCTCTGGCCAGATACTTGGCCAGCTGACTTTTTCCTGTGCCGGGAGGGCCGTAAAACAGGAGATTGTACTGCAGTACTTTATGGTCCTGGCCTTGTCTGATTTGTGTGTTGAAGTACTCAAGCTGGTCTATGGTTTCCTGGATATCGCCATGAATGTTCAGCCCTTCAAGGGTGAAATCGCGGTCCAGACTATCCTGTTTTTTGGGTAGTAGCCCCTGGTTGCTGAGCCTTAAATGGGCATCCAAAGACATCTGAACTCTTTTGGCAAAAGACAGCCCGGCTTTGCCTGTAGCTCCTGCCTGCTTGATGGCCAGATCAATTATTCCAGGACTGACCTTGTAATCTTCTGCCAGCTTGTGAATGGTGTCTTTTTTGAAATACTTGCGGGCCTTATTGTGACCGACTATGGTTTTCCAGAGCTGTATGCGCTTCTGTCTTGAAAAGTGTGGAAAATGCAGGCTGTAGGAAAACCGGCGCAGCACAGAATCTTCTATGGCATCAGTATTATTAACAATCCAGATAGCCCGGACACCGGGTTCTTCCAGAAAGCTGTTCAGCCATCCTTTGTCATGAGCCTCATCAAAGAAAAATGGGCTTATTGTATTGAGCATCCTGTCGGCCTCATCAACAATTATCACAGCCCCCTGACCATTATTGGTCATATTCAGGCAGGCCAGCATGGCAGCTCTTCTCTGACTGGACCTGTTTTCTTTTGCCTGCATGATTTCATATGCCGGCACTGCAAGATGTTCGACCATGGACCTGGCAAAGCTGGTCTTGCCTGTTCCTGGAGGCCCATACAAAAGGATATGGGTGGGAACCTGTTTCTTTTCCTGCAGCAGCAACTCGATATGGTTGACCTCGTGCGGGGAGATCATGTGAAAGTTCAGAGGTATTGCACTAGGCTTTACTTTTCTGTACAGATTATCATGGGAGATACGATTTGAAGGATCAATGAACATGCTCAGAAAATCATTATTCATTTGCAGATTATAATGTTCCTGTGAAATGATCTCCAGCTTCTTGAGGTTGCCTCCAGTAATTTTGACCAGTCTGGCCTTACTTATGCCAAGAGCAGCACAGAGGAATTTATGGCCTGGATAAGTATCCACCTCAAGATGGTTATGAAAGATTTGCCTGAACTGATCCCAACTTTCCTTAAGAAACATGAACAAACACAGTTCAACTTCCTCGTCAGTAAGTGCGAAAAACTTCTGAAACTTCCTGGCGTTTTTCTCCAGCTTTGACTCACCAGTACGTGACAGTTCATTTTGACGCTGTTGCAGCATATGGCAGACTTCTCTAATGATTCTGTCATGCTTGATTTTGTTATGCTTGATTGCTTTGACTATGCAGTCTCCATAATCTTGATGATCCAGAGAGTCTTCACAATCTTCCAGAAACCGATCTGCCTGGGGTTTTGAAAGCATCGCAGTAATCTTGTCGATTAGTTTCTGCATGGATGAACCAAGAATCCAGCACGCAAAGCCCAGGGTAGCAGCATTCAGATGCTGATATTGTTTCAAGATATTCTCAAGATATTTTGCGCCCTTTCCGGCAACAAAGCAGTCGTTTTTATCCATGGCCTGGTCTTGTGGGTGAAAGGACGCAGACGGCAACCTCCTTCTTCTTATGGGCATAATTACCTCCCTGGTTTATGTGTTGGGTAAGACATATTAGAATAAAGAAAGTTCCTGGTTCTTGGTTCTTCGTTCCTGGTTAAAAGATATAAAGTCAATTAATGTGGCAGATATCTGATCTGGCAGGAATGAAGTGCTCATCTGCTAAGTAAGCTAATAAAAACAGGTAATTAAAAACTTTGCTTTTTCTGTTAAAATGGGAAAATCATGAACTCAGGCGTATTTTAACAGGCAGGTATGACACTTCTGGTCATATTAAAGAAAAATTTGTGATTTTTTTTGAATTTCTGACTTTTAATTAATAAAATGTAAATATTTCGGTGTCTTATGGTGCTTAACTTAGGAGTTGGGTGCAGTCCCCTGACAATTTTAGTCCTGTGAAAGTATATCTGTGTCCAGGTATTAAAAATTTTTAAAAAATTTTGCTAATATGACCAGAAGTGTCATACCTGTCATTTATACTCGGCTTCAAGACAAGAGCACTTCTTAAGATCCAAGATCAGCATCACAGAACCATGGCTTTGTAGTCGAAGTGATGATGGAAGAGAAGCAGATATGTCTATGTGTCTGAGAACTAACAAAAAAGAGAGGTATTCAATGTTTGAACTAAAAATTTCTGTTAATGGCAAAAGCTCCACCTTGGATTTTGAGGCTGCAGATGAAATTCTTTACAGCATACCTGAAAAAAGAAAATACAACAGAATCATAGCTGAATTTGCCAAGTCGTCCCTGCCGCAAGCAAGGATGGAAGTGGCAGGCAGAGAATCCATCAGTAGAGAAGTAGTTAATATTCTCGTGGAAGATAACCAGATTGATGTCCTGCGAAACCTGGTATCCAACCGCAAAGCCAGGAAAATGATCCCTGAAAACTCTCTTTTGCGCCTGATCAAAACTGAAGACTATGAAATTCTTGAAACAGTGGCTGACAACATGCATGCTTTTTCCATGTGCGATCCTGATATTCTGGCTAAGAGGTTGTGCAGATCAGAGAATCCCAGAGTAAGACACTCCCTGGCTGAGGATCAGCTTTTGGATAAAAGAATCATGGAAATATTGAGCAATGATTATGTTGGTGAAGTAGCAGCCAAAGCCAAAGAGACTCTTGAAAGCATTGAAGTGGAGGTGGGCGAAGAGGACTTGGAACTTGAAGTAGGTGATGATGAGGAGAGTGAAGAATGGTAAAGAAACTTAACCTTTCTTCTTGAGTTTCATGGATAACGCACTTAACCTTTTTTAAGGCCACGAACGTCTGAATACCTCACCAGGTAAAAAATATTCTGGCACTCCAAGCTAATCTCAATTATTAATCAGAATTGCAGGCAGATGCTTTCTTTGCCGATAATATAACACAAAGGAGAAATCATGCGCGGCAGAAATACCATAAATTTTTTTAAAGCCCTGGATTTGATTGCCAGACCCCAGGGGGCCACTATCAAGCAATTGTCCAGTAAGCTTGGCATATCTACAAGAAGTGTACGTCGAAAGCTCGACCTGATTCATGAGCTTAATTTTCCGATTTATGACGACAATGACCTTCCAGGAAGGGAAAAATCATGGAAAATTGATGCTGACTATGTTGTGAAAACGCCCAACATCAGGCTGCCAGATATTCGTTTCAATATTAAGGAGATCATAGCCCTGTACTTGCTCAGAACTGAGTCCAGGATTTACGCAGGCACTGACATTGAAAAGCATTTTAATGCGGCTTTTGAAAGGATGTCACTATATGTCCCTGACAACTTTCAAAAGCATTTAGCACGGCTTAAGTCTTTGTTTATTTCTCCCAGGAAGCTGGCTAAGGATTATTCCGGTAAAGAAGAAATTATCGACAACCTGACCATGGCCATGATTAGAAATAATACCTGCCTGTTGAGCTATTACTCATTTTCAGGTGGGGAAACCAAAAAATTCAAGATAGATCCTCTGCATTTTTTTGAAAGCAATGGGGGTCTTTATCTGTTTGTACAAGTTCCACGTTATAACGACATAAGGACACTGGCTGTTGAGCGCATTGAGAAGCTTGAACAAACCACAGACGTTTTTGAATATCCTGAGGACTTTGATCCTGAAGAAAAGCTGTCCCTGGCTTTTGACATGGTTTATGATGATCCCATTGAGCTGAAAGTTGTCTTTTCCCCGGACCAGGCCAAGTATATCAGGGAAAGACGATTTTCTCCCAAACAGAAAATTACAGACAACCCTGACGGCAGCATTACTCTGGTAATGACCACTTCTGGCTGGTTTGATGTTAAAAGGTGGCTGCTGGGTTTCGGGGCTGCTGCCAGGGTGGTAAAGCCTGATAAAATGAGGCAGGAAATCGTGGCGGAAATGAAAAAAACCATAAGCAATTATTAGATGTTAGCTTGAATTCAACGATCGCAAGAAGAGGGTTGGCACAGAGGAAATGCAGAATGGATCAAGGAAGCTTTGCAACGTATCGTCAATAATGGTGCAACTACGGAAGTGTGGCCATTCTGGATTATCTGGTAATTGAAAAGTCCGCAATAAATGTCTTACGTAAGTTACTAATATAAATTACAGCATCTTGCATGAAATTTTTTTAAAAAATCATGAAATGCAAGTATCTGTTTTAATTGCAATTTTGTGTTTTTGTCGTACAATTGACTTGATCAGCAAAATGACTTTCAATAGACTCAGAGGACATGTTTTTTTATATTGAATATCTCACCATATTTTACTATATTCCTCTCAACCCAGCATCCACAAGCCTTCATGGAGGTCAACTGTCCCAGTCAGGACACAAAGCGGTTCGAGGTTCTATGGCTGAGCACTCGAAGCTTGCGTCAGTCACTGTTTCTCGCATATGATGGTGATGAGATGTCGGAGCCCAAGGAAATGGCCACGGAGCGCCTGAAGGATATCGTACTGAACATCCGCTTGAGTTCGGGTGACGGCAAGGATCGCTTCCAGGTTGAAATTTTGAAACCCGGGACAGATGAAGTGATCCGCCGCTTCCCGCCCGATGAATCATCAAAAATCACAGCGTCGATCAAGGAGATGAACTGATTTGTCTAGGATAACGCTCTGTAATCAAGGAGGAACTTTATGGAAATTGGATCAACTCAGGGGCAGGCAGGCATGGCAATGTTGGCCACTACCCTGCAAAATGCAACAATGGGAGCGGATGTTGTCTCCAAAACGCTGAATGCCGTCAATCAGGTTGGCAATGGAGCCATGAACAGCAATAACGCTGACCATGACTTTCAGACCAAGGTACTTATGGCCGGGGCCATGGGCAAGGGAGAAATCCTCGACGTCGACGTATGATCAACAAAACCCTAAAGAACATCGGTGCTGTATAGCCCGTGGGAATCGCTGTGATTCCCACGGGCTTTTTTTGTGGGGCAGAGATTCTTTTGGAAAGAAAGGAATACATTGCAGGACATAAGTTCCCTGGAATAAAAGAAATCAAGGGGCATTATGTTGCCAGTTTCCCGCTTATACGCAGCTTTATCCCACAGCGCTTATGTGTGTGACTTTGGCTGATTTCGGTTCCTTCACGGGTTCCAGCCCATTGACTGCATCGTGTAAGGCGCTACTGTTCAGGTGTGCATAACGCTCTGTCAGCCTTATATCTGAATGGCCTAGCAATTCTTTCACAACGTAAATACTAGCGCCGCTTTCAATCAACCAGGATGCGAAAGAGTGCCGTAACCCGTGAAATGTCAGTTTGTGTTTTCGCTCCGTGACCCCTTCATTCAGTTTAAGTTCATCAACTGCCCGGTCAAAGGTGTGGGAAGGTGACTGCATTCTGTTACCTTTGCGGTCTGGAAAGATCAGTTCATGTTTGCGGCCCGGACCCCGGCGCTTGAACATGTCTTTTAAAACTATATTCATTGGAACAACCCGATCAACCTTCCCTTTGGTATCCATCGCGTAAATTTTACTATTGTCAATATCCACATCTCCCCAAGTAAGCCCGGCCACTTCACCAAAGCGCAAACCGCCGTAGAGACTAACCAGGGCTATGTCGTGGACATCAATGGATCGCTTCTTAAGCTCCGGCAAAAGTTTTTCTGCCTCGTCCCTTCGTAAATATCTTTTTACCTTATTATCAAACTTTGGGATTACCTTTGATTTTCGGTTAATTTTTGGAATAGCCCCTGAATAAAGGCCGTTATCCTGAGCAAAGTTAAAAATCTGCCTGACTATGGACAAGGCATATTCAATTGAGCGCTCAGCCTTGCCTGCTTCTTTCATTTTCTTTTTAATCGTCTGAAGGTTCAGCTTTTGAATATCCCTCAAGGGCTTTTTCCCCAGTGTGGGCTTGATCCAGTGTTTATATATGGTTTTTTCTGTTCTCCAACTATTAAATTTTTTGCCCGGGTCATGCTCAAAATATTTTTCCCACACTTCGTTGAAAGAAATGGCTTGCTTTTTCAGTTTCTCAGCTTCAATCCGTTCTTTTTCAATCCTGGCTTGCTCCTGAAAGTTCTTAAGTTCTTCGAGTTTACGCAATTCTTCCAGGCTTTGCGGTCCTTCCCCGGTTTTTTTATTTTCCTTAATCTTGTGTATGTAGGTAGTGCATTTTTCCAGGGTCCAGCCATCCGACAACCAGCCGAAAGATTCAGCCGATTGAACCGGTTTGGCTGTTTTGTTTGATATCACACCAGGGACATAATGCTTAAACTGATAAAAGCGGTCTTTCTTTATGCCATGTTTCCTGGTAGGGTGCTCCCGGTAACGTAGCCCTTGAACCCCTGTCTTGATCCATCTGTAGTTTGCCATAAAAAAACCTCATTTTTTAGCAGTGAAGAGATACCTTAAAGATACCTTATTTTGGGCTGAAAGTATGTTTTTTAATGTGTTGCAGTCTGAAAGTAAAATATCTTCTTAGCCCTTTTCTGTCAAGGTTTTTGTGAAATAAAATGTTTGTATGTGAAAGATATTTAATTTGATTCGTAATCAGCAGGCAGCGGGTTCAAATCCCGTTCCCGGCTCCAGTAAAATCAAGGGTTTACGACCAAAAGTCGTAAGCCCTTTTCAAGTAGGCATCAGAACATTATAATCAGTCCCGGACATTGAGTCCGGTTTCTTTTCTTAATCCCGCCTGTTTTTTTCTATTCATTTTTCTTCTTTGCAAGCCTACCACCCTGGTGAATAACTGTTCATGGAGGTGGCATGGTCAAGCAACGCTGTAAATTCTGCCGGTGTCTTTTTCCCCTTACCAAACGTAACCCCGACCAGAAATACTGCTCCAAGCCTGATTGCCAGAGAGCGCGCAAACGCCGGTGACAAAAAAAGAAGGTAAAGGATGATGAGGCTTATCGCTTAAACAAGCAGGATGCCCAAAAGCGGTGGTGCGGGAAGAACTCGGACTACTGGGAGAAATACAGGGAAAACAACCCTGACTATACCAAAAGCAACCGGGAGAAACAGCGACACAGAAACCGGCGCAGGGAGGTCATCTCGGTCGAAAAAACGATTCCTTACCCGGTCATCAGGCAATGTGGCGGTGATACACCATACTCCAAAATATGTGCCTGGGTTACTCCCTGCTGGACCCTTGGTGACTGGTTATGTAAAGTTTTGTGGGTAAAGGGCAGCGCTAGGTCATGTCGGCAGAGTGACGGGTTAGGCTGCTTGATGTTTTTGCTACCTCAATCAGGTACCGCAGCGCTTTGTTTACTGCCTCATCATTAGGAAAGGCCTCTGCAATATCGGGGTCAAGGAGGACAACATTCGACTCCTCTTTGATCTGATTTGCATACTTTCCTCTTATAATTTCACCAAAATCCGAGCGTTTGTACTCTTGGCGAAGCTCATCCTTATTGTTTAATTTAGCCTTCTTCATAAATACGCCTTTCAGAAGTTGTAGCCAATCGAGCCGATATGATACGAATTGCTCCCTTTCTTTCCGTATGTGATACTGCGAGCAAACGACCTTGAAAAGATATCCCAAATGTTACAAATCGATCTTCATCATCCGAGTGATCAGGATCGTGCGCAGTCGCCGACAATACATCACGCAATGCGCTGGTCGCTTCTTCAAATGAAACACCATGCTTGTGCAGGTTGGCAAGTGCTTTTTTCGGGTCCCATTCAAAATACATTCGCTTGCCTGCGGGAATGGCCATTGGGTTCTGACCCTAAGCTGTTTTCATTAGGGCCCTCAGCCCTTGACCCTTGTACCTCTTTTTTGAGCTCCTCAATCTCCGCCTTTATCCGATCATACTCATCCATCTTGTACTTCAAAAACCGCACCGTAAGCTTTGCCTTTTCCTCAAGGCCCTGTGGAGTGAGTTTGTACAAATAGGCAGATTTTTTCTTGGAGTTTTTGAAATTTGTTGCCTTGATAAAACCTTTGTTTACCAAAGCCTGCAGGCAGTAGTTGACTTTGCCCAGGGAAATGCCGGTTTTTGCAGCCAGCTCACGCTGGGTGATTTCCGGGTTGTCCTGTACTTGTTTGAAAATATGGTATTGGATTGCTTCTTTCATGTGCTTGCAAAAATAAGTTCCAAACTTGAACAAATGACTTTGTGCTGGAATAATAGACGGGTGTCAAGGGATTTTTTCCAAGGCAGCAATTCCTCATCGGGGCCGGACCCATTCTGTAAACCTCACCCCCCCAAGTTGACACTCTGTGCCGGACGCGATGTGTAAACTTAAGCTTCATAATCTGCCTTTTTCTCTTTGGCTGTGAAGCCGATCTTCTTTGCGATCAAGGCATGGGATCAAGGCATGGGGTCTGACCCCGAACCATCCCAGGTGTTCATCAACGGCTTCTGCGTACTTCTCAATCTCACTCTGTCCCGCCTTGAAGAGCTTATCTGCAACCCTGGCAACCCTCCCGGCCCCGCTGTCATCATCAAAATCATAATTTTGAAGCTCAAGAAGTTCTCTCAACTCAATAAATTTATACAAAGTTCCCAGTCTGTCAGTTGGGGAGTATTACGCATTTCTGACAACCAGATAGGGGACAGTCCCGAAGCCAGGGACAGTCCCCGTGCCAAGCCATGATAAACCGCTTTTAACCCCAAAAAAGCTGTGACAAACACATCATTTTTTCAGTTGTCAGAAACGCGTAATGCTCCCGTCAGTTGCCCCTCCTGAACTCCATTTTCAGGCACTGCAAACAAAATTATCTTTACAGGCTTCCATGCCAGGGTGAATATTTATGAGAAAAAACTGTGGACAAAGTGCAGGATTTTGGGGCAGGAAGGATGAGTAGGGGCAGAGATGAGGTAGTCTTCATTTTTGGCAGAAATAGACTTATGCACGTAGTCTTCAGTTCAGGCTTTGATTTCATAAGCATTTTTTTCTTGACTCGGATTATTGTCATGCTTTAAGTTTTGTGAAGCATTTCACTCTTAAAATTTCTCCCTTTAACAACAAATTGAGCTGCGGATGAAAGAAAACTTTACACGACATATATTGCATCTGGACATTTGGTCTTATATGCTCGGTGCAGGCATAAATTACAGACCGAACATCCAGGGTTGATTATTTACGCCCATCTCCCGCCTTCAGGCAGGTGATGGGCTTTTTTTGTCTCATGATACACAGGATCACAGAATAGAAAACTCTATAGCTACCCATTTTTTATTGTCGAGTAATTTAATCTTACGACTGCCATTTATCTTTTTTCTGCATATCACACGTGGTATAGCTTTATGTTTTTCTAAGCTTTAATGTTAATATGGGATTTATTCTTTGCTGACCTTTTCATTAATTTTAGCTCCTGGAGGTTGAAATGAAATTTTTACGAAATGTTATTTTTGCTGTTTTTTTCATTTTCTATGCTTCGTCTTCTTATGCATATCTTATTCAAGATTTTTCATCCTGGTATAATCAGGATCAGTCTTTTACTCATTCAGGGTCAAGTACGACAGTAAGTGCAAGTTACGATGTACACTTAGGTAACAGATTTGACGGTGTGCCTATAGGTATGCTCAGCACAATTACAGTGAATGATTTTTCTCGAGCAGGAGCTGCTGGAATAGGCATGACCTTAGGCGAAATCGACAGTAAAGAAGTCGTTGTCAATATTGGCTTGAGTACTTCAGAGTATTACTCTGAAATATACTATCAAATCAGACTAAAAGAAGACCACAATTTAGAAGATGTTGCTTATGGCAGATTTGGCGGAGGCAACGAACCTGTAATAGGAAATGAATTCCATGTGGGGATGGCTCGCTTTGGGGATGAGATATGGATGATAGTGGATGGGTATTCCCTGGTTAAGTGGTCTCCATTGTCACAAATGAACCATATTCCAACAAATACATGGCTCTGGGCGTGGGGTAACGAGGCTATTGAAGGTCAAATCAACGCAACATTCAGTGATGTATTTATTATAAATCCATAGCCTATATGATTTTTAGATTGCTTATTAGAAAATATTAAATTTAATCCAGTTTATAATAGACTATAGCTGTAAGAGTCATTTCCAGGCCACGTATGAAATAATATCCCACTTGGCAGCACTATGAAAAATGGCAAACCATTTGGAACAAGAGCCTGATGGTCCATTATTATACTGATTAACTCAGGGAAACAGGACTGGAATAGACTAAATATGAACACTTGGCCCAGGCCATGAAAGTAATGCATGGAGTTACCTCTGACCCGGCCAGTGTGACCACGGGTAGAGCAAAAGTAAATCAGCAACTACTCTAAGGCGGGCTTTGCCCGCAACCCAAGTGTGAAGAAAAAATGCTGCACCATAACTGGGACAGTCCCCGCAACTCACATTTCGATTTGCCGAAATTGTTGCTTGCGAGGGAAAAAAGCATGTACCGGGAATTAGTTCCCAGCGAGGGACAGTCCCAATGCCGAGCTACTATTCCAGCTTTTATCTCAGTTTTTCTTGTATTTTGTTACAGCATTTCATGAGTAAGTTACTAGGCTTTTTCCGTGACCCTGCACGGAAAAAGTGGCCCCTTCGGGGCAGCATCCGGTAAACCTTTGAATGACGTGTTGAGCACGGCTTCCTGCCCGGAGGCTTACAGCCCGGAGGGGGACTGGCTCTCCCGGCACTAATTTTTCTAATCTGTTTCTTGCTCAATAAAAAATAAGTGCCGGGGTGCCTGTCCCCACAGACAAGAAAGCAAAGATTTATTAACGACAAACATGTTGGTTTGAAATTTCCGCTAAGCGCCTAAATGTATCTCCGGTATTATAGCCTGACAATGGCTATATGCCTGTTATATTTTCCGTTACTGATAAAGAGGGGAAGGCATAGCCGAAGACAAGCTGGTTCGATCCGAAACTGCAGACAACAGCTATCTTTCTGCAGTAGTCCACTCCCCTGAATTTTGCAGACTACCTGCCTCCCGAAGCTGCTGATTCAGGCGTTCATGCTCCGGGATCAGGCATATAAAGCAAAAATCAAAGGGACAGGTTCATTTTACAAACAACATCATCTCTGCTAAAAATATCTTCAACTCAGCAAGCATAAGACTTTCAGGAGGTTTACCA
>NZ_KN882190.1:0-5140 GCF_000934755.1 Desulfonatronovibrio magnus | reverse complement strand
TGGAATGAGTTTGATCCATCAGAAATTGTGCGCAAGTACAGGCAGTTTGTTTACGAGACTGGCGCTGTGGATGCTGGGAAAGGCAAAGTGCTGGATAAAAAGATCGTGGAGAAGGCCAGAAAGAAAGGCTATAAAGTCAGCCGAGCAGAACGGTTTCGCTACCGTTGCAGGTATTTTACTGATTCAGGCATTATCGGTGGGAAGGACTTTGTCCAGGAGGTGTTCGACCGGGTGAAACATCTGCTTAACTCCAAGGATGAGCGAAAATTTACTAAGGTTGGCGGGGTTGAGGGGATTTTTTCTATGAAGCGGCTAAGAGAAAATATCATTTGAGCATTTTGAGCAGGTGACAAATATCAAGCTCAATATACTATATAATTCTCATTAATCCTGAACAAGGCATTGAAGAGTCCTGCTTCAGGACTTTAACCTTTTTATCTTATTCCTCGCCCTCGTCTTCAAGGTAAGCATGGAAAGGTCATACACGACTGCCCTGGCGAGGTGCAGAGGTGAAGGCCAGCGCAAGGTTCTCAGATGGAAGGCCATGCAGGTAAACGGCTGTTCTTCAGATAAGCCAGTGGCCTGCTTTTACTTCCAATCCAGTTGATGACCTTTCCCCTCTACAGGGAGGAATAAGAGTATTTGCATAAAAATCCATGAAACGGCATTTGAGCGGGATTTTAGCCCCCCTGAAATGAACGAAAGGGACTATCCTGGTACAGGTTTAGTCCCTTTCTATAAGGGCCAAAGAGAAGTATACTCATTGGCTCCTTTATTAAAGTATCAATTTTTGGGGCTTTGTCAAGAACGGTATGATTGGTTTTTGATTTTAATACCTCTATAGCTGGCAAGACTGGCCGTATCTTGCTGCACTATATCCTGTGGGATACTATAGGCTATCTAATTGGCTGATTTTTTTGGTTTTAAAAATTTATCTCCTCCTACTCACGACAAACTGAACTAAATCCAAAGCACTTGAGAGTCAAAAGTTCTCCCCGGCATGCCGGACTTGATCCGGCATCCAGTCTTTTATCCTATTGAAAAGACACTGGATTCCGGCTTTCGCCGGAATGACGAATAGGTAGAATCATGGTAAATGAATTCAAATGGTTAAGAGAACTTTTGACTGTCAAGCAAAGCAGACTTTGGTTGTAAAATTTTTACTTGACATTATACGTAAATTTACTTATTAAATACTCAATAGCGCTGATTTGACTCGGCTTGCGGGCGCTTTATAAAAACAGCTAAAGAGAGGGATTAACAACCCCGCTTCAGCATAAGCCGAGCGGGATTTTTTTTGTCTAATTTTCAGATAACGCCGATTTAATCGACAACTTGCAGGGCGAAAAATACTGCTAAAGCGTTGGCCATTCACACGTACTCCACGTAGAGCCACACGCCTGACAAATTGTCCAACGATTTTTTAAGCCTGATCAAACATCATAAGCGGGCATAATTGCCTGGTAGGGATTCCATATGCCTGGAATTCATTAACATCCGATATTAACTAATGAGCCTACGGCTGACCTGGAGGTATAGCCATGATCAGAACCACACCCACAGCAGCATTCTGGATTTCACCTGGGGGTGAAATACTTGGTGTTGGAACCAGTCACATCAGTAAAATCATAGATACCCCTGAAAGGTTTGGGCTGACCATGACTTATTTGAAAGCTGTCTACAAAGATTACGGCGAACCGCTGGGCTTTGAAGGTAAAGCCAGAGACATGATTGTCAGAGAGGTTATATCCAGAGGATGGATACGCCTCAGACGTTACCCAAATAATTGTTGGAAAATTAACCTTGTTGATTTTTCCGAGCAGGTTCAAGTGACTTTGGCTTGCTGGGCGAAAAGGATGCTTTGTTCAGGTATTTCGGGTTTTATTGAGGGTGATGGTTATATGCCGGTGATTACCAGTCATCCGGATGGTTGCTTTGAGCACAAGACAACCATGAAAGATCTCGCACAAAGCAGATAAAGCCAAAAGTAAAAAAACTGGAGGTTGTCCCATGAAGCATGGAGAAGTCAGACAAATTGGTCAGATCGTTGCCCTGCCAAAGAAGACAAAGCAGGAAAGAAGAAAAGAATTTTATCTGTTTAAGGAAAACTTTGACCTGATTCTTAAATACTCAGACTTGATCATAGATACTCCCAGGTATTTTCATTCATATCTTGAACGTTCGGTTATTGGATTGGCCTATATGGGAGGATACCACGCCCCCATTGGAGCGCTGCTTCAGTTGTGGAAAAAGGATGACTTTGTTGGTGAATGCCAGGAATGCAGCGGAAAACTGTACTTTTTTCAAGGGGGTGGATCTCCCTTATCCGGGGGGAACGGCTGCATGGGTATCTGCGGAGAATGCAGGACAATATTGTGTAAAAGACTGGCAGGAACCAAAGAATTGATGAAGGCCTTTGAGCATGTAAAGTACAACCTTAACACCAGATTGATATTGCGGACAAGGGGCCAGACTTTCAGTTTTAAAGACGGATTAGTTGGAGATCCAGTCCCTGATAAGGTTATTGAAACAGGAGTCAGGCCAGTCACCATGACAAAGCTAATAAGTGATTTACGAGAAATGAATGGTCAGGATGCAATCGAAGTTTAACAATTTAGCAATGGAGGATAATCATGGCCAAGTTTAGTGCATACAGATCAATAGTACCCAATAAAGATGGATATGAACTTATAAAGTACAGACCAACCATGCGACCCCCAGGCAATGTTCCTTATCTTGTAGATAACTTATGGGAGTGGGTCAGACCAGCAAGTTATCCCTGCCGAAGAACTTCAGTTTTTGCCAGCCCTACCAAGGAGCTTGCTTTTAAATCAGGATCCCCAAAAGGCATGGCCTTTGAAATTGAATTTTATGGCCAACCGGTCATTGCACAGCTCAAAGGATTTACTGATTCAAAATATCATCCAGAGTGCAAGAGCCTTAAAAAATTGCTTATCAACCTGCTGCGTAAAGAAAGTAATGAATGGTGGATGGATTGGAATTTACAGAAAAAATCCCAAGTCTGTCAGTTGTGGTTTCCTTGCCTGAGAAGGGAGGAAGTAGAGGAATTATTTAAAACTGTTCCATTATTGCAAGCAATTAAAGGAGAAGTTCAGTCAAAAATTTCATACTGGAATGATGTGGAGCTTGTAGACATTGAAGATTCCAAATTACCAGATCTTGAAGGCGAGATATTTTTTGAGGCAAGAGATGGATACAGACTGCTTAAGAAAGATGAATCATTGATGAAAGAGTTTGAGAATAAACTTGGTGGAATGCTTAACAGATAGACAGTGACTGAAATTTTTCTTCCTTCAAATTATCTAATATTGAAACTAAAGGAATAACATGAAAAACACCGCTATCTTCTCAAAAATTACAATTATTTCTGATCAAAGCGTAAGAGATGCTTGGGAAAACATAATATTTAAGGACCAAGATATTACCTGGTCACCACCTGAGGATAATACTGATAACCTGGATGTGGATGGTTTTTTACTTTTTATTCCAGGGATTGCTGAAAAGGAGAAAACATTGAGAACCATTGAGGAAAGCTATAGCAAGCCATTTTTTTTGATTGACATGACCACTTTTTTTGAAAGTTACTGTAATGTACCTTTAACCTCTTATGATGACCCTGACATATCAAAATACATCCATCTATATGGTGAAAAGACTTCAGAATTTAAGTCCTTTATGTCTGCAAGCTTAAAAGTATGGGCTGAACATTATGCCGTTTCTAACCTCTTGGTAATAATTCCAAATACTAAAAAAGCAGAAATGGATATTTCTGACATTGAGTATGTGATAAGCGCTGCAAAATATATCAAAAATAAAAGGTTGGATGAATTTACCAATATGGATTTAATCCCTGGAAAAATTGAGGATATTACCTTCTCACCAATATATCTTAGATGAAAATAACTGAAGGCTGACCTCCTGACAAAGCACTATCAATTTATTTTTTTGGAATGGAGACCAGATGGTTAATTGAGTTTGTAAGGCAATGACTTGAAGCATCCCAACATCTCCTGGACTTGGGAGAGTATGCATGGAGTAGTGTCATGATTCTTCATATTCCACATTCCTCAAGGTTTATTGAGGGTATGGTTGAGCTAACCAATGAAAAAGAAAATCTTGGATTTCTAACCGATGATTATGTTAGCGAATTATTTGATTATCCAGATTCAACATATATCGAGTTCCCTCTTAGCAGGTTCGTCTGTGATGTAGAAAGATTGCCAGACGACCCCATGGAAGCAATTGGACAAGGTATTATCTATAAGAGAGATGTATTTGGCAATAAAATCAAGAGGAATATATCAGACAGAAGTGCGATGAAAATATATAAAAAGTACCATAACCATTTAAACAAACAGATAAATTTTGAGCTGGGATTTTTTGATATAGTCACCATAGTAGATGCTCATACATTCACGCCAACAGAAAAAGACCATCCGGATATATGTATAGGTACGGATCAATTTCATACCCCTGACGATTTGGCAAAAAAAATAAATCTTCATTTTACCACAAATGGGTATAATGTAGGATTTAATTACCCGTATTCAGGAACTATTGTGCCTTTGCATTTATATAATAAAAACAAAAACTTGAAATCTGTTATGCTGGAAATAAATAAACGCTGTTACTTACAAAACACGACCAAAATCAAAGAAACAATTGCTGGGGGGCTAAAGATTATTGATCAGTATGAATGGGGAAAGGTATATTGAGTCAAACTAAATTGTGATAGCTGCAACGATTCATGTGAGGTTTATAATGGCTATAAGCCTGTTAGCGAAAAGTAAAGGGACATTATGTTGCCAGTTTACCCTGATAACCATTTAAAAGGCACCTCCCAAGTATAGCTTGGCAAACAAAAACCGGCTATACAAAGAGGCAATCAACAACTCTAATATGGGAGGTGCCTTATGAAATTGTATGCTGGTTGTGATTTACATTCAACAAATAATTACTGGAGTATTATTGATAATGACAGCAAGCAAATTTTTTCCAAGAAAATACCATGTAACCAACAGAAAATTTTAAAAATGCTTGAACCATTCAAACCAGATTTAGCTGGCATTGCAGTGGAGTCCACCTACAACTGGTACTGGTTAGTTGATCTTCTCATGGA
>NZ_KN882189.1:32070-37832 GCF_000934755.1 Desulfonatronovibrio magnus | reverse complement strand
TCTCTTCCAACCCTATCCCCTGACTTCTGCCCTCTGACCTTTTTCTCTTCCCTTCCGTGCCCTTCCGTGTATTCCGTGGGCTATTCTTCTCTTCTTCAATTCCAAAACTAAATCCTCACCCTTGAGATTGTATCTTCCGGATGAGAACAGGAAGCCTGGAACCCTGCACCCACTCCTGTCCCTGACTGTACTCAACAATCACATGGTACGTACCAAAGTCGGCAATATTCAGAGAGCTTATCCTGAAATTCAACCTGTGCCGAGGGCGATCCAGGAATACAGATTTGGTCTGCATCAAAACCTGACTCACATTACCAGGCGCCTGCAGAGTAATACGAAACATAATCGATTCTTTTTCCTGCCCGGTTTTTTCCCATAAAGTCCCTAGAAACAACGGGCCTATGCGAACTGGCAGACTGGCGGCGCTGCCCTCTTCAATGCACCTTAAATATGACACAGAATTGGTTTCCTGGTCTGTTATTATATCTCTGCACAGTACCGACCATACATTGCTTATCATTTATTCAACCTTTCAAATCCCTTTTACTCTTTCTTAATTTCCGGCAAATATCGCATTAATATCAGCATCAATCCCATCATTGTTACCCCTTGAAAAATTTTCCACATGACTCTTGCTGAAGGCAATCCAAAGGTTTAAGGGTAAGTATCCCAGCATTTCTTTTCTTACTTCTGCCCTCTGACTTTTTGCATTCCGTGCCCTTCAGTGTATTCCGTGGGCCATTCTTCTCTTCCTCTTTTCTTTCTTAAATCCCAGCCCCGATGAAACACCCCAAAGGGGACCCTGGTTTCATAGGTTAAACATTACAGCATTCCAGCATTCATCTATCTTTAACTTACTGCGCGATAACACTGCCTGTCTGAGTGCTGTTCCACACAAGACCGTCAGTCTCAGGCTCTCCAAAAGTCATACTGGACACCATTTCATGTACCTCTCGGACAGTTGCCTCGATCTTGGCCTCATAAACTTCTGCTACTTTTTGCAATGTTTTTTCCTGACTGTACCTGGTGCTTAAAAGATACATTATATAGCTGTTCAGAGAAACTCCCTGGACCTGAGCTTCTCTGGCCAGAGCGGTATGCAGGTTTCTTGGCAGTCTCAGCCGAAACTGTCCGCTGAATGATCCAAGAGCGCAATTATCAGGGACGGCATCTCCTCCCATCTCTCTTGCCTTTACTGCCTGGTGAGCCATACGAACGACCCCGTTTATTGCTTTTCCAAGATCTGCCTGTTTTTCAACAAACTTAACTTCCGGCAATTCCGGCACAAAACCAGCATATCCTTCATGCTCTTCGTCCCAGACAAGATGTATTGAGTAATTGTTCATTACGTTATCCTTTTTTCTGCTTGCTCTATTTTGACGCCGGACAAACTAATCTGTATAGATTTCATGCACCGAACAAAACCCTGGTACCACATACGGAACCATTGTCAAGAAAAAGTTTTTCTGTCATAAATTTCCTGACATTGAGCACTCATAATGCCTTCTTATTCTTGTGCACTCTGAGTCTCTGTGGTGAGTTTTTTTTGGCACTGGGTTGCGGGCACAGTCCGCGTTAGCGACTAACTCATTGATTGCTGTAATAAAAAACAAGAAATTTTGTAATAGGTTAGCTCATTTTAAGGAAAGCAGGGGACAGGCGCTCCGGGCCCCATGCCACATGCAAAGTGCTAAACTATTACGCAATTTCGAACCACGAAGGAGCAAACTTCACAAAGCAAGAAAGCGCAAATCCCATTACTGTTTACTGTCTTCCTTTGCGCCTTTGCGTCTTTGCGTGAGAAACATATTGGGCTTCGGGCATAGCCCACGCTAGGCGCTTAGCGGAAATTTCAAACCAACATGTTGGTCGTTAAAAAATCTTTGCTTTCATGTCTGTGGGGACAGGCACCCCAGCACTTATTTTCTTATTGAACAAGAAACAGATTTGAAAAATAAGTGCCGGGAGAGCCAGTCCCCCTCCGGGCTGTATGCCTCCGGGCAGGAAGCCGTGCTCAAATCGTCTTGCAATGGTTAACAGGTAGTTGCCCCGAAGGGGCCACTTTTTCCGTGCAAGGTCACGGAAAAAGCTTAGTGACTTACCCATTGATTGCTTCAATAAAAAAAGTTAATTTGAGACAAATGCGGGAATAGTAGCTCGGCATTGGGACTGTCCCTCGCTGAGCGCTAATTCCCGGTACATGCTTTTTTCCCTCGCAAGCACCAATTTCGGCACATCGAAATGCGAGTTGCGGGGACTGTCCCAGATTAGGTTGCGGAAGTATCCCGCGTTAGGGAGGAGGTATTTATGACGTATTTGACGGATCGATATGTAAATTTTTTTACTGACTATGGGTTCAAGCGCCTTTTTGGCGAGGAGCCGCACAAGGATTTGTTGCGGGACTTTCTGAACGAACTGCTCAAGGACGAGCAGGGACAGATCGTTGATTTGACCTATCTGAAAGACGAAAATCTGGGCAACACCAGTCTGGACCGCAAGGCAATTTTTGATCTGTACTGCGAAAATGAGCGCGGCGAGAAATTCATCGTGGAGCTGCAAAAGGCCAAACAGAATTTTTTCAAGGACCGCAGTGTTTTTTACGCCACCTTTCCGATTCAGCATCAGGCCCAGCGCGGGGACTGGAATTTTGAACTGAAGGCCGTGTACACCATCGGCATTCTGGATTTTGTTTTTGAGGAGGACAGGGACGATCCTGAGAAGTACCGGTATGACATCAAGCTCCAGGACATTGTCACCAACAAGGTTTTTTACGACAAACTGACCTTTATTTATCTGGCATTACCCAAATTTCAAAAAAACCTTGACCAGTTGGAAACCCGGTTCGAGAAGTGGCTTTATGCCATAAAGCACTTAGACCGGTTAGACAAAATTCCGGACGCACTCCGGGAGCAGATCTTCGAGAAATTTTTCCAGGTGGCCGAAATCGCCAATTTCAGTAGGGACGAGATACAAAAGTACGAGGACAGCCTGAAGTACTATCGGGATTTGAAAAACGTTCTGGATACGGCTCGGGATGAAGGCCGGGAAGAGGCGACCTTGAACGTAGCTCGAAACCTGCTGGATGTTCTGAACGATGAGACCATTGCCTTGAAAACCGGGCTGACTGTAAAACAGGTTGCTGGATTACGCAGTGGGGCGGTGAGTCGGTAGGACGATTAGACCTCATGGATTGACACCACACCTTCAATCCATAAGGTCTGATGGCTGAAACAATATCTATGCCTATTTGAAAAAATCGTAACGGTTTAGCCCTTTTTTTTAAGGAAAAAACAGGGGACAGGCACTCCGGGCCCCATGCCACATGCAAAGTGCTAAACTATTACGCAATTTTGAACCACGAAGGAGCAAAGTTCACAAAGTAAGAAGGGAGCATTACGAGTTTTTTGAAAACAAAATATGAATAGGGTGTGTTAAGGCTGTCTTTGTGTAAAAAGCTATAAACTACGGCATGGCACGGCTTCCTGCCCGGAGGCTTACAGCCCGGAGGGGGACTGTCCCTGGCTTCGGGACTGTCCCCATCCATTTTCAAAAAACTCGTAATGCTCCCAAGTAAGAAAGCACAAAAGTTTGCTGTCTTCCTTAGCGACCTTTGCGCCTTTGCGTGAGAAAAAAAATTTGGGTTGCGGACACAGCCAACGTTAGAAAACTGACATGAACAATCAAATAGTTAATCAAAATATGCCAACCCCTGGCAATGACTTCTTATGGGTAATTGAGGCCCCTATTTACTACCTTGACAAGTATTGCCTAACTGCAGGCCTTCCAAGGGACAGCGCAGTGCCTGTAATTTTCAAGATTAACCAGGACAGATTTGACGATGCCAGACTCACCTATCCAGGTGCAAAATGCCCGCACCACAGACCATGGCTTAAAGTTCTGGCAGACCTGTATATGGCCAACATAGCATTCAAGCTTTACCAGGGCACTGGCCGGGAAGACTGTTTTACTTCCCTGACCCTTCTGCATCCCACCATAAGCAAAGACCTGCATCTAATTCTTGGCTTTACAGCCCAGAACGAAATCCAGCGCTTAGAAAAATATGATCACCTTCTAAAAAAAGCTTTCAGCTTGCTTTATTAATCGGCCAGTTTACTTGGATTGTTGACCGCTAAACTCTTCTGCACTTCACCAAAACTTTCCCAACCCTCTCTGCAATCCGGTCCCAATTGTATCTTTCAAGATACTCATTCTTGAACTCTCTAATATTCTGACGCAATTTTTGCTCTGAGATCAATGTATTTTTAACAGCTTCCCCAAGAAATATGGAGTCACCCGGCTTGGCCAGATATCCATTAAAACCCTCGTCCACAATAGCGGGAATCCCCCCAATATCCGACCCAACAACAGGAGTCCCCGCCAGTAGAGATTCCGCCAAAACCATACCGAATGACTCAGCATTGCTAATACTGGGAAGAACTGTCACAGATGCCGAAGCATATAGATCGGCCAGTTCCCTCCTTGAATTTACCTGTCCTAAAAAACGCGCTCCAGGGTATTCATCAGCTCTCGTAGTATTTCCCGCCACCAGCAATCCAAGGCCTGGATAATCGTCCTTCAGGCCTATCCAGGCCTTATACAGCACATTAAAGCCCTTACTGGTCACATCCGGCTTGCCTGCAAAAAAAATATATGGAGTGGCTTGTTTTTGCTTTGCCTCTGACATAACCGGATCAACACCATAACCGATAAAATCAAAAGGCTTTTTTAGAGAGGCCAGCCATGGAGAAGTTTGCCTGTATTTTCGGCTGCAGACAAAAATTCTGTCGGCACCCTCAAGGGTCTTGCATCCTGCCAGCTTATAGTAAAGATATCCCATGGATCTTCTATACCACTCCGGCCCAGTCACATCGCTATGGTAGGCCAGACAAACTGGAATCCTATGTTTAACAGCTTTCCTGAGCACAACATCAGTAATGCCTGGCACTGTAAAGTGAGCAAAAATCATATCCGGCTTGACCTTGCGTAATATGTCATCAACCTGCCTGGGCCACAAAGGATGGAACCCGGCGCTAAAAAGTCTGAATGGCCTTGAGATATTCAGGTCTTGACCACCCTCAGCAGACAGAAAATGAATCTTCATTCCTTTATTTTCAAGCCTGAAGCATACTTCCTGAATATAGCGCTCAGCCCCGCCTGCATGAGAGGAAAGATACTGGGATACAACAAGTACGGTCAACATAAGTCTGCTACTATGACCTTGCAGAACCATATGTCAAGGAAAAGGGAATAATCAGAATACCTACCGGGAACCCCTGAACCTATAACTCAGAAGGCTGAACGGGTAACCTTCAACCCTTCCCATAAACTCTAAGCCTTGACAAAGGCAGGTAAAGATCAATAGATTAATAAACACAAATACTCCCAAAGCGAGGACAAACATGGATTATAAAGAAGCTTTCAGAGCTGGCTTTCAGGAATGGATACTCCCTGAATTGAAAAGTATCAGGGAAGACAATGCTCAGATAAAAACAATTCTTGAGTTGACTAATCAAAGACTGGACGATGTGAATACTCATCTGGCAGATCAAAGCAGACGCATTGATGAGACACGTTCTGAACTTAGCAAGCGCATTGACGAGACACGTTCTGAACTGAGCAAGCGCATTGACGAGACAAACAAACGCATTGACGATACACGTACAGAGTTGAGCAAGGACATTGACGATACACGTGTGGAGTTGAGCAAACAAATTGATGAGACAAACAAACGCATTGACGACACACGTGCTGAACTGAGCAAG
>NZ_KN882189.1:0-31690 GCF_000934755.1 Desulfonatronovibrio magnus | reverse complement strand
GAACTGAGCAAGGACATTGACGATACACGTGCAGAGTTGAGCAGGAAAATTGATGCTCTGCGAGCGGAATCTAATCATCGTTTTGACAATGTTCACAACAAGTTTGATCAGCTGACCATGGTTTTTCACAACAGGTTTGATGATCTTAATAAACGCATTGATGATCTGCAAAGAGCCATGGTCCGCCGGGAAGAGCACAGTGATTTGACTGAACGTATTCACAGAATTGAGCTGGACATATCACAACTGCACGGGAAGATAGCAGCTTAACCTTGAGCCCTCAACCCTCCATCCTCATGGCCTGCATCCAGCCTTACTGGTCCTGCCTCCAGCTTGGCAGTCAGCACCTGGCCAGACAGTTCGCGGCAAACGGCTATGACGTGCATTATTTTTCCGCGCCCGTCACCCCGCTACACCTGGCAAAAATCAAATCCGCAGAAGTCAGGAAAAGATACCAGAACGCCCTGCACTCTCCATGGACTGACCCCGTAACCAGCATCAAGTCTTACATCCCCTTTTCCCTTATTGCACCTGATGGACTTCCTGTCCTCAAAGAAAATGCAGTAACCATGAACTGGCAAAAAACCATCATTCCAGGACCAGTCAGGTATCTGAAAAAACACAGACTTAATAAAGCAGATATCCTTTATATTGATAACCTGAGCTACCATTTTCTTCTGGACATGGTCCGGTACGATAAATGTGTGTTCAGGATCATGGACAGACATGACGGTTTTCCTGGATGGAGGGGCAAAACAAAGGCTATGGCAAAAAAAATTGCTGAATGTGCCGATCTTACTATTTATTCAGCCCGTGGGCTGAAAGACTATACAGAAAGCTTGACCCCTGGGAAGTTCGTTTTTATCCCAAACGGGGTTGATTTTGAACTTTTCCAAAGGAAATTCCACACAAAACGTCATTGCCGCTTAGAGTCCATACCTGATCCAATAGTCATTTACACAGGCAGCATTGACTCAAGGTTCAACACAGAACTCGTTGTAAGAGCAGCCCGAAGATTACCAGCTGTATCATTTGTTTGCATAGGTCCTGATTCGGGTTCCTGGGTATCATCCAGCCATCCTCCCAATATCTATTTATGCGGACCATTAGATCACAACGAAATCCCCCACATCATGTCTTCTGCCCGGGCAGGAATAATCCCATTTAATGTCGCGCAGGATAATGACCTGATTAGCGGTATTCGTCCGCTGAAACTTTTGGAATATATGGCGGCTGGCTTGCCGGTAATCTGCTCGAGGTGGGCAGAAGTAGAATTAATGAACAGCCCAGCTTGGCTATACGACGATGAAAAAGAATTTATACGCCTTATTCAAGTGGCAACTAACAGTGACCATGACCCAGAGGTGTATGTAGATTTTGCCAGACAGAACACCTGGCAAATTTCATTTACCAGATTGAGAAAAGAACTGAAAAATTTAGTTTAGGGCTTATCCATAAATAACCATGACCTTGTAGAGTGTCATCATTGCGGCTGTAAGTTGCACCAAGCCGAGATATGAAAGATTGGTTTTTTCACACCGCGGCGTGCGGCGTCCTTCAAGACGGGAGCACTACAACCTTCCAGGACATAACACTCTAATTTTGCTTGCTTTTTTGAAAATATTTTCCATTAACTGTTAAACTACAGTCAAAGCCTTGCTGCTTCTGGTAAAAGGCATCAAAGGATTTATCACATAGTACATTAAACCTAAATTGTTCTTTATAATAAACATATCTAACAAAAAAATACTCTAACAAAAATAACCTTACTTGTGATTTTATGTTTAATAAGGGTATTTTTTTTGCTTTTTTTCTTAAGTAATTCAAATTTATTTTTTTATTTTTAATATAATATATAGATATTATATCTTTTAATACCCATCTGCATTCATATTTTGAACTTTCTAAATCAACAAGATATAGAGTATTATTTTCTTTAAGAATCTCATAATATATACCATCATTATGTAAGAACTTTTTACTAACTTTTTTCTGTGATTTTCTTAATTTATATATCAAAGATAAAGTCAAAAATACCCCTTTTAGTCCGATCTTTGATATCGATAATGTTGCCATGTAAACTATCCTGAACTCTGAACTGTCAAAAAAGAAGTTGAATAACTTGATGCTAATTGGCAGACAGATTTTAATATTTTCTAACTCACTTGCTACCTGCAGCGCTTCCCGCTTTAACGGTTTTCCATCAGGCGAAATTTTCTCCATGACTATCCTGTCAGATTGCATTGATATTATTTTTGGGACCCTAAAGTTCTGTAGTTTTTTTTTGTTTAACTCTCTTAAAATAAAACTCTCCTTTTTTAAGCGCATAAAGGGAAACATTCTCATTTTTGTTCGATTTGCGTATTTTATGTATATTCCGTTTTTCATACTCATCTGGCATTATAATGGTAAAGATTTTTGAATTTTTCGAAGGCCATTTTAGTGACTTACGGCTTAAACCCTGTCATAAAAAACAAGAAAATTTGAACCGCAAAGGCGCAAAGGACTCAAAGTTAAAGACAATAAGGAAGATATATTTTTGAAAACCGGGCATCGGTTTTCAAAAAGGCTGCCTTTTCATTTGCCGTTCCCCGGCAAATGAAAAAACTTCTTTCTTCCTTTGCGCCCTTTGCGTCTTGAGTGAGTCTTCGAACGGGCGGTAAAATATCTTTTTTGGGTTGCGGGCATAGCCCGCATTAGATATAGATCCGTATTTTTTGTTGCCTCCCTCACTTTTTATGTGAACTTCCAGAAAAACTGTGTTGGCAACATAATATATTGAATATGCCTGATAAAATCAATACATTAATGCAGTATTGATGTAACTTTAATGTAATGTCTTCACATTATCAGAATTTATTAAAAAAATGCGTAATGCCCCTTATTGATTCTTTTTAAAGCAATAATAAATATGTTAAAATCATTAAGCATTTCTCAAAATACTAATATAAACTATCCATAATTATTAGCATTACTCGAGTTAAGCCAAAACAATTCACCTTTAATGCAAAGACAATGAATCGCTTTCCAAATGAAAATCTAAATTACCTTCCAGGATTTTTCCCAAACTGAACCCTGACATACTCTACAAGCTGAACTATCTTTAGTGAGTAATCCACAAAGTATAAAATAGCCTTGAACATTAATCTCAAATCTTTATTTTTGGATAATAAAAATATAGATTTTACTGGTGGTTTAAGCATACAAAATGCATGATATATAGCTTTAAATGGATTTTTGTGAAATTTTGCATTGTTTAATACAATATAGCCGCTAACAACTCTTCTGGCTTTATCAGTTAGTTCTTCATAAGATTTTCTTGCAGGGTGATATACAAGTACCGATCTTGCGTATCCAATGGGAAAACCCCTTGCCTTAGCTTTGTATCCCCATTCAAGGTCACCTCCTGACATCATATTATCATCAAAAAGACCTGTTGCTTCAAACACTTTTCTGAAAGCAAACATATTCGCAGTAACTGCGGTGCCTTTTTCTACATATTCCTCTTGTCTGAAAGCAAATGTTTTCTCGTAAAGCTCAGCTATGGCAGGACTTTCAATATCACTAAAAATAAGTTCAATTTTACCTCCAATACGTTTGCAATCCAGGTTTTCTTCAAAAAAATGAACTGCGTTCTTTATCCAGTCTTTGCTTGGCAGACAGTCAGAATCGCAGAATCCCAGAATGTGCCCTCTTGAATTAAGAATTCCTTTATTTCTTGCTGAGTAGGAACCTGGCTTGGTTTCGTTCAGCACTACAAAGTTTCTAATGCAACTGTTCAACTGCAGATTGGCATGAGGATCATTATTAATCACGACGACTTCAAATTTTTCCGCAGGAAAAGACTGCTCACTCAATCTTTTCAAGCAATGCTTCAAAGAATCGGAACTCTGGTAGACTGGAATAACTATTGAAACAAACAGACTGCTCATATTCATACATCGTCCTCCTCCATAGCGTTTTCAGAGGATTGACCTTTGGTTATTTCAAGGGTGTCTTTTTTTAACAACTCATGTATAACATCGCTTTTGTTGCTGATCCAGCGTGGTGAGCCTAAGGCCAGAATTTTACCTGAAAGCCCGGCAACTGCGCATTTATTTTCTCCATACTCTGCAAGGGAACTGAGATTGAGCATATTAACCGGATAAACTATTAGAAGAAGATCCTTATACTTTTTCAGCTGACTAATAACCTCTCCTCTCCTTTCCTCATTCACCATGTTCAGAGCACCATGGTTGATAATCACTACCCTGGCTGTACTGAGCAGCGCAGAAATTATGCTAAGCTCAACTTTATGCTCCAGAGATAGCTTCTTCCATCTGAATTCTCCTGCATTTTTATCCAGATTAGAGCCAATATGATGATTTACAGCCGTATAAACATCTGTGGGCATAAATTTTTTCAGATCATGACTATTGAAACTTCCGGGCAAATTAAGCATCTGCCTTAATGAGCCACCTCGTTGTGGAAGCTGTGACGATACAAAAAAACATTCTCCAGGCGTAACAGTTATACCACTACCGAGCCCACTGGCAGTATTTTCTAAGTATGGAAAGTTATATCTGCTGACTTTCAGGTTTGTCAGAAGTGATATCATGCTGGGCTGCTGTACGGTCACATGATTTTCACCTTCCCATACTCCATCGCTTGACACCTTTACTGCAATGTTACTAACTTCTCTTGGCTGCTTAATGGAACTCAACAAAAAATTTCTATACCGGTTTATATGTGGATAGCATCTTGAAAATTTTATAAAAAAAAGCATAACAGAACGGAAAGCATTAACGCCCAAGCGTAAAAAAATTAAATAAGCCAGCAACATTGTCCACGCAAAGTTGCCAGAAAGCGCTCCAGGCACTTTAAAGGATATAACAAATGTGATTGTTAAGGCTAACATAATATTAGTCAAAAGCTCAGTCTTTACTATTGATAAAAAATACGTAGGCAAAGCTTTAATTCTTGTATTTATACTGCTTTTCATAAAAAAATCATCTATCTTTTTACAATGTTCATGTGATATATATTGATACTTTCCTGCATCAACTATTATTGAATGCAGATCAAGCTTAGCCTTTTTACCTGACTTTTTTAACATAAAGTCGCTTTTATAGGCTAAAGTATTAGCATAATAAAAAAAAGGCATAAAGAACACGATGGACAGCAACAAAATAAATGTAAGTAAAGTATCAATATAAAAAAGGGCAGGCAGCGAATAGCACAAAATTACAAGGCTTGATATTGTACCTGTCAAGAAACGGGTTAAAAAAGCAGATCTCTGTGTATCATTCACCATATCATCAGTTACTTTTCGAGCTATATCAAAAGATGATCCGTTGGACATTCGACCTGCTGACAAGCCATCAAAGTATAATACAGCTCTTTTAAGCATGTAGGCATGATAGTTTCCGATCAGGGCAGTGGATAATTTACCTGAATAATATAACATCCAGGCACTCAGTGATAGCAAAAGAAAAAAGCACAATGAAGCCATAATAACAATCTCTGAGCTTCTTGCCGTTACGGAAAGCTGTCCAGCAATGATCTCAACATCATTTTCTAAAAAGCCGATATATTTTACCAAACCGACCAGCGCAGCTCCCTGTAGAGAGGCACCCAGCACAGCCACAACAGAAAGCGTTGTCATGGTCCGGGGAAAAGCACCCCAGATATCCTTAAAAAACCACATGATGCAGGACATATATTCAAGGTAGTTTTTATTAACCCCTTTCAAACGCTTAACAAACGAATAGAACTCACCTCCCACCATCTTTTTCTCCTGAATTATCCAATGACTTGCATGTATGAATTATTACCAACAAAACGCCCTCCCTGGACTATTAACTGGAGCGTTACACTTTTTTTGAAAAGTCAATTGAGGACAGTTACCAAGCCAGGGACAGTCCCCCTCCGGGCTGTATGCCTCCGGGCAGGAAGCCGTGCCAAGCCGACACAATCGGGTTTTAACCCCAAATTAGCTATAGCATACAATTCAAATTTACAGTTTTCAGAAACGCGTAATGCCTCCTAGCTCATCATAATTAGTAGCTGCTAACCTGCTGTATCTCATGATTGTGATTCAAAAATCAACCAGGAATATTATTCATTGACATTCGAGACCTGCAGTATTTATAGAGCAAAAGATCTAACTCTTGGCCAATTCCAAATGTTCCAGATACTTAGCTCGGCAAGCAATAACTTTTAACACGTTTTACTTTGTAATATTTACATGATTTTGAAAAAAAAGCCAGAAATGATTCTTCATGCCGGTTTTCACAAAACCGGTACAACAGCAATACAGTCTTTTGCTCATAAAAATAGCAAAGAGCTTTTCAGACAGGGCATCATTTATCCTGACTGCGACTTTTCATCAAAAAACAACGCAGAGGCCCATCACGAAGTTGCCCATGCTGTTGCAGACAAGGGCAAGTATCTGCAAATGAACCAGGTTCCTGCAATTGTGGCTGAGTGGAAACGCCTGGCTGAGATATCCTCAAGCAGGCTTTTGGTAAGCTCTGAGGTTTTTTGTCGTCATGTAGACCTTGAATATTCAGGTTCTTGGAATGAAAGTAGAAGATCATACTTGAAAAAAGTTGCAGATTTATTTTCAGAATTTAAAATCACGATTGTCTTGGTAATCAGGAGGCAGGATAGTTTTGCAAAGTCGTTCTTCCAGGAAAAAGTGATGAAAAATAACAGTGCTGGCCGGAGGCCATTTTCATCCTTTCTCAAACAATTTTTGAAAGAAGACCAGTACAGTTTTTTGCAGTCAATAAATCTTTTTGAGGAATTTTTCCCTGAAATCAAAGTGTTGACATACGAAGACCTGGTAGGTGGTGCTGGGCTTTGCAATAATTTTTTTTCTTCTCTCGGCGTGGATACCAGCAGCATGGAGCAAGTTGGTATTGTGAGAAAAAGCATGACTCCCCCCAAGACACTCCTCAAAATATTTCTTAACAAAGCAATCTCTTCCTCTAAACAGAACAAGCAGGTGATAAACTGGATCAACAGTCATGAAGTCAGTTCGCTTCTTGAAAGTTATTATGGAGACAAAGTTTATGACTTTTGGGAAAGCATAGACCAGAGAAGAAATTTTTTATCTAATTTTGCCCAGGAAAATGAAATTTTGAGAGCCAGATTTTTTTCCGAAAAAATTGAACTCTTCCCACCAGTTAAAAGTAGCATATCCCCGGAAATACCCCGCCTTACTGATGAACTTAAAGCACAAACAGTTCTAATTGGCAGATGTTTTAAAGATCAATCACCACAAAAAAAGCCTTTGCCTGTAAAGAGTACACTTTTGTCAAGATTTAAGACACGCATAACAAACATGCTGGCCAGGAATGAATAGTGAATATGCGAAGAAAAATAGGTTTCAGCCGTGATAAGGCTGTCCAGTGGGCATCAAGGCTGAGATATACAAAAATATGGCCTCTTGTACGCCCGTTTTATCTGCTTTTTAATAAAGTCTTTAACTTTGAGGCACTCTTAGGAAGTACCAGAAGCAAAATATTGAAAGCCCACAGGTATAGACTGAACAGCCTGGGTTTTGAAGACAAAACACTCTCTGAACTTGAAAGCCTGATCCAGGATAATATATTAAAATCGCCTGCTGCCTGGGAACTTGCTCTGTGGCATGCCGATCAATATTCCAGAGAACACGCCATGAAATGTCTCAACTATCTAAGTATCGCTGCTTCCAGTATCAATCATAGGGACAAGGACAGCACTCTCCGTGCAGCAATCATTGAATCAGAGTGCCACAATATTTTGGGAAATAATGACATCGCCAGACAAAATGTTCACAAGGCTCTCTCTATAAGAGCTGATGCTGATCTTTTTCTGGCAGCTGCCAACCTTGAACAGGATTTGTCTGCAAAAATTTATTGGATCAATAAGGCATTCGATATTAATCAATTGTCTACCATAGATGTTAAAACGTCTTCTGACAATCTTTTTTTTGACTGCCTTATGCCAACAGAGTCTAATGCTGAGCAAAAATTTGCTCAGAAATGTAAAATCAGTGTAATAATGCCTGCATATAACGCGCAATACACCATTGCCACAGCTCTTGAATCTATTTTATCCCAGACATGGCAGAACCTTGAAGTAATAGTTATTGATGACTGCAGCCAGGATGAAACCATTAGCCAGGCCAAAGAATTCGAATCGCTGGACAAAAGGGTAAGAATAATCAGCACCCCTGAAAACCAGGGTCCTTATATAGCCAGGAACATTGCCCTGAAGCAGGCAACAGGCGAATTTGTAACCTGCCATGATGCTGATGACTGGTCCCATCCCCAAAAGCTTGAAATCCAGGCAGCACACCTTCTCAATAGCCCCGAAACCATTGCCAATACTTCTCAGCTTTCCAGAGCTTTTAATGATTTGCTTTTTTTTCGCAGGGGGAATCCTGGCCGTTATATCCAGGTCAACATGTCTTCACTGATGTTTCGACGGGTACCTGTTCTTGAAAAAGCCGGATTCTGGGACAGTGTTCGTTTTGGAGCTGATGGTGAATTCACAGCGAGGCTGAAGAAAATATTTGGAGAAGCTTCAGTGCAGCATCTAAAAACTGGGCCTTTATCTTTTCTCAGGCAATCCCCGGATTCGCTTACCGGCAGCAGGCACTTTGGATATCCCGGTTTTTTCATGGGAGCCAGAAAGGAATATAAAGAAAGTTTTGAGTATTTTCACGAACATACATCTCAGCTGTTTATTAATCACACAATTCAGACTAGATCGTTCCCAGTGCCTGCGCCCATGCTGCCGAGAAGGACTTCTCTAAAAAACAGAAAGCATTTTGACGTAATCATTGCTTCTGATTTCCGGCTACCAGGAGGTACAACCGTTTCTAATATAGAGGAAATCAAAGCGCAGACAAGCTTTGGCATGAGTACAGGTCTGGTTCAAATGAACCGGTATGATCTGGTTCCTTCCAGAAAAATTGATTTTCGAGTCAGGCAAATACTTAATGGTGACACAGTCAGTTTCATAACTTTTGGAGAAAAGGTCAGCTGTGATGTCCTGATAATCAGGCACCCACCGGTACTCCAGGATCAACAGAACTATATTCCTGACATTCAGGCCGAAAATGTCAGAGTAATAGTAAATCAGACTCCTGTTAAACACTATGGAACAAACCCAAAATTTTATTATAGTTTTAAGAGTTGCCTGGAAAATCTAAACAGGTATTGCAGCTGCTCAGGAGTATGGCACCCCATCGGGCCATTGATCCGGAAAGCTCTGCATGAACATCATGCCCATGAGTTGGAACTGATAAATCTTGACAGTAATGACTGGCATAATATTATCGACGTTTCCAGATGGAGAAGACCTTCAAGGCCTGCACAGAGTAACAAAATCCTGATTGGCAGACATTCCAGGGATGATATCTATAAGTGGCCGGACAACCCAGGGGAACTGTTGACCATCTACCCGGAGTCAGATAGATATGAAGTTCATGTGTTGGGTGGAGCCCAGGCCCCACAAAAAATGCTTGGCCGCCTGCCCTCGAACTGGCATGTTCTTGAATTCGGGGCTGTTCACCCTCAAACGTTTCTTTCCAAACTGGACTTTTTTGTCTACTATACTCATCCAGATCTTGTCGAATCTTTTGGGCGAGTCATTTTTGAGGCAATGGCAACTGGTGTCCCGGTCATCATACCGCCGGATTATAAAGTACTGTTTCAAGAGGCCGCCTTGTATGCCAGGCCATCAGAAGTTGAGTCCGTCATTGATTATTATACGGATGATAGCCTGCAATACGATAAGCAGGTTGAAAAGGCGCTGCATTTTGTTGAAGACAGGTTTGGCTACTCCAGGCACAAGGCCAGGCTGAAAGGCCGTTTTTAAGGTATCTCATCAAAGATAGCGAAAACTTGTCAGAGGGCTTTCCGCTGATAGCTACTATGAGCATACACCCCTGTGAGATCTTGCTTTCTGAAATGAGCTTTGCTGGGGGGAGCATTACGCTTTTCTAAAAAGTCAATTGGGGACAGTCCCGAAGCCAGGGACAGTCCCCGAGTCAAGCCGTCACAATCGGGTTTTAACCCCTAAACAGCTATGACATACAACTCAGATTTAAAGTTTTCAGAAACGCGTAATGCTCCCTTGCTGGGATAGTCAATACACTATCCTCCGATACGAGTATAGGCTTTCCCATTACCTTTTTTTAAATCATAACCGTAACTATTGACCATGTTGAAGTGATTATTGATTACCCACAAAGACAGGTAATAAATGTCGTTAATTCAAAAAAATCATATGCCTGCTGATGCTGACAGGCAACGAATTCAGGATGTTTCAGAGATGCGGACTGAAATATATATTCCAGCAAAACAAAACGATTCCTCCACCGATGATATAGTTCTGTTAGGTGCATTCCCCCTGACTCCCAATGAGTGGCAGACCATCAGGTTAGAAATCAGCGATCACTGTCTGATCCGGGAACGTGGGTTTGAAATCAAACCTGTTATTAACCAGACAGGCCTGGTTTCGATATCCAATATAAGGATAATCAATACTGAAAACCATGTCTTGTGGTCGGCTCATCATGACTTCTGCCAGTGCTCGCTTCATGGAGATGCAGAAGGAATCTATCATGAAACAGGAATACAGGTCGTCTGCTATGGTCAGCAAGCATGGATCAAGGTGCCTGCAGTAAGTAATCTCCCCGACTGCCCGATCATTCTAAAGGTTTGGATCAGGTATGATCAGAACTTTCAAGGTCTTGCCCGCAATTGTAATTTTCTGAGCCTCAGCCTGACAAAATCCAGGAAACAAAATGCTGTTCTTCAAGAGCATGTTCGTAATCTTGACCTAAAGATTTCCGGCATGAAAGCTGACTCGGACAAATTTAAAGCTGACTGCGCCTTGCAACTCAAGCAAGTCAGATACGATCTGCATATTCAGAAAACATTGACAAGCAGATATTTTAATGAACTTGCAGCAGCTGAAAACCTTCTTGATGACCAGACTGAGCTCTCAGCAAGAAACAAGGCTCTTTCAAAACAAAACAAGTCACTCTCAAAACAAATTTCGGTGCTGAACAAGCAACACAAAAAACTTCGCAAGCTAAATAAAGAATTTTATAAATACATAAACAGGCTGCATTACAATCTGGGCTCTCTTGTTAAGTCATCCCGCTGGAAAACAGGCGACTTCCTGTTAAGGCTTGTTGAATTTACGCTCTGTAGAAAAAAACAGCCCCTGGCTGTTGATATTATGCGTAAGGATTTATTATATTTGAAAAACAAACACAAAACCCATTTCCATGCAGGCAAGGATAAAAAAAATAAGTCAATCGACCCTGAAAAAAAAATTTTCGATTTGATAAGCTCGCTTCGCAAAGACTATAACTCCATCAAGTCATCAGCAAGATGGAGGCTGGGATACTCCATCTCCAAATTTTCCCCCATGAGATTTTCAAAATCCGGACATAAGACTGCTGTTGAAAATTTGGAACAGATTTTCAAACAAAGCGATCAAATGAGAAAAAAAGACAACAATATCAGTTTCAAGCTCATGCAAAAAGAAGTAAACAAACTGCATAAATCCTTTATTGAACTTGAAAAATCAAAACCCTGGCGCACAGGAAGTAGTTTTTTTCTTATAATTGACAAGCTCCTTTTAAGGGGCAATCGCCCGACTTCCATGGACCACGCCTTGAAAAAGCTGTCAGAGTATCAGAATGAACATTGAGATTAATAATTCTAACGATATTAATGACTTAGAAAACACACTGACTGAAGAAAAAACTGTGCATCGAGACCCTCTTGTTGCAAGGCTGATCTTACCGGACAGCCGTGGAAAATTATCAGAAATTAAGTCCCGTCTTTCTTCAGATAAGTGGCAGAGTATTTCTTTTGAGATCAACACAGTTCTTCCTCTAAGCATATCTCCTCTACACCTTGCACCCCTCAACACTGTCGGCTGCGTTTCAATTTCTTCAATTATTTTCAACAACAGATCAACCGGTATGCCTGTTCTTAATGTGTTGGAATATTCCGATACTGAACTTTTTTCATTGAACGAACATACCCTACGGATTCCTTCCCAAACTGGCCTCAACCTGTTTGTAACTGGACCCGATTCCCGGCTTGGGCTCGAAGTTTCAGATCATTTGCCGGATTGTCCCCTTGAGCTGAACATAAACATTATGATAAAAACTGGCTTGTTCCTCCATGAAAGAGCAATACGGGCCCACTTAGAATTAGATGACTGGGAAACAATACTGGAATCAAGAAAAAACGACTCTAATATTGAGTATAATCTGCATGTAGGAATCGCCAGGGTCGCTATGGACCGGGGAGACTGGACTGAAGCCGTCAGGCGCTGGCAGGATGTAGTTTCAATCAAGGGATCCAGAACCCCTTCTTATGTATACAAAAATCTGAACAAGGCTTACCTTGAACTGGAGTCTTTTCCAGCTGGAAATCCGGAAGAAGAGAAAACATCCGGCAAGGTGGACAAACACCGGCTTTTGAGCATGGCGCATGAAAAAATTAAACCCCGGAAATACCTTGAGATCGGGGTTCACAGAGGCAGAAGTCTTGCCCTTGCAAAATGCGAGGCCATTGGAGTTGATCCCATGCCCATGCTTGAAGGGCCTCTGCCGGAACACTCTAGAGTTGTAACCATGACCAGTGACGAATACTTTGCCAGCCCTGCCCAAGAAGATCTGAAACCAGGACCGGATCTGATTTTTATCGACGGCATGCATCTTTTTGAGTATGCCTTGCGGGACTTTATTAATGCTGAGCGCTTTGCTTTCCCCTGGACCCTGATTGTCATAGACGATATTTTTCCGGTTCATCCGGTTCAGGCTGAACGACGAAGACGTACCAGGACATGGACCGGAGATGTCTGGAAATTGTATGAAACCCTGCGAAATCATCGGCCTGACCTTTTTCTTTTGCCTGTTGACGCATCTCCCACAGGAATTCTTTTTATTTCTGCTCTCAATCCTGACAATGCCGAACTCAGCAGCAATTATGATGACATTGCCAGGGAGTATGCCCATGACACAAGCCCGCCAGATCATATCCTGACACGCTTAGATACTCGTTCCGTTGATGACACTACCATTGCCGGCTTTTTTAACATTTTAATCAATGCCCGCCATAACAACTTAGACTCAAATACAATCTCCCAACAACTGACTTTGGAGGTCAACCCATAACGCCATGTCTGCAGAAGAATCAATCAGGACTATCGATGTTCAGGACATAAAAAGCTTTTCCCACAAGGATCCGGAAGGGATTGCTGTAATTATGCCCTGCACGGATACCCAGGCAGGCCTGTCAACCTCCAGGCATCTTATGCGCCGAGCGGATATTAGCTGTTCCATCCTGATAATCCATGACACCATACGTCAGGGGTTTATTAAAACCCTGAATCAAACTTTTTGGAGGACAACTGCAAGATATATTGTTTACCTTGCCCAGGATGCATGGCCGGGAAGAGGGTGGCTAAAATGCGCTTATGACGCCCTGGAAAATTCTGGAAAATCCCTGCTGGCATTCAATGATGGTAAATGGCAGGGAAGAATCGCTTCTTTCGGCATGGTTAGAAGTAAATGGGTTAAAAAGTTGTATCAGGGTAATTTTTTTTATCCAGGGTACCATTCCCATGCAGCTGACAACGAGCTGACTGTTATTGCCAGAGCTCTCAAAGAGCACTTGTATCATCCCCAATGTACTCTCGTAGAGTATGATCCGGAAAAGGATGATAAACGGCCTGATCTTGGGGACATCGCACTTTTTAGAAAGCGTTTCATGAAAGGATTTGACGGCCTGGTCTCCTGGGACAAGCTTCGTCCCCTTGCTTCTGAGTATAAAGTCAATAGAAGACCCGGTCTGTCAGTAATAATCCCGGTTACTCAAGCAGGCTGCGACCTGGAAAATATTATTAACTCGCTTCTTTCTGCAGGTCTCACCGCTTTTACGGAGATAGTATTCATATGTAACAATAACACATCCTTGCCCAGGAACATTCTGGCAAAGTATTCCCGGCAGATTTTTATTCGATACATACAGATCCAAAAAAATATCACTGCAGCCCGGGCCTGCCAGTACGCTACAGCAAGGTCCAGCCAGTCTTTCCTGTTTTTCCTGAGCCCCATTGCCATGTGCGACCCTGAGGTACTGTCTGAGTCATTGAAAAATTTTGCCGACCAGACTGATGCACCGGCCAGAATCAGACTTAACAATAGCCATTCCCGCCTGTTTGATCCAAAAAACTCCGGAGTTCTGGTTCCTTCCCATTTCCTTTTAAGTGATTCAGCCATCAAGCCTGGCTGCACATCTCAGGCAGATTTCTTTGAAGCTATGCAAAGTCTCCTCTCAGAGAGGCAAGGCATTCAGACTAAACCTGCCGCATCCTCTGATAAACAAGAAAATCTCCCTGCTCCACTGGAAAAAATCCTTTTCATAATTCACGATGGTTCTGGTGGAATGGTGAAAATCAATGCTGATCTTGCTAAAGATATAAGTGTTCTCGCAACCGCATACATATTGTACGCTGGTTCACACTCATGGAATATTTATGAGTACAGAGACAAAAAGGCAGTCCATGCAGGGCGTTATGATTTTTCCAGAGAATGGTCCCTGGTTAACAATATTGATGAAGAAAGACAAAACGCACTGATTGATCTTAACGAATGCTTGAGCCCTGACCTGGTGCATATCAGGGTTTTGCTGGGCACAGGCCCAGGGGTTATTGACTTTTTCAAGAACAGAAAAATTCCAGTGGTTTTGTCATTTCATGAATACTCCGCTGTATGTCCCAGTCTCCACCTGCTTAATAACGGCCGTTTCTGCAGCGGAGACTGCAGTGTTTTTCATGATGACGTTCCGGACTGCCGGCTTTCCCGGAAGTGGTTTGCAAAAGACAAAATGTTAAGACCACTGCTGAGGAATGACTGGTCCTCTTCCGTGGCCAGGTCAATTTCCCTTTGCGATTCTTACGTGGTTACTTCTTCCCTTACCCGGGATATCATAACAAAAAACTATCCACAGGCATCACCCGAAAAATTCAGAATTATTGAACACGGCCGGTCTTTTCCGCAAAGATATTCATACTGCAGGGAGTACAGGCAGGATCAGCCCTGCGACATATTTTATTACGGTGCTTTGAATGAATCCAAGGGATGTTTAATTGTCCATGATATTATCAGGATAAATCAGGCAAGGTCAGGCCCCTTCAGATTTCACATCCTGGGCAATTTTTTCAGCAGAAATGACAAAAAGAAATTCCAGACACTGCATGCGACCCATATTTACGGGAGCTACGATCGTGAAGAGCTTGAACTGCATTTTAAGGCCGTCAGGCCGACCCTGACCATTCTGCCTTCCATCTGGCCGGAAACTTACTCTCACGCCCTCACAGAGTCCTGGGCTTATGGAGTGCCTGTGCTGGGTTCGGACCTTGGGGCAATCGGGGAAAGAATCATAAGGCACAAAGGGGGCTGGACCCTCACCCCGGAAGACCCTGAGGCATGGTTTGAAGCTATGCTGTCCATAATTAAAAATAAAAAGGAATACCGGAAAACAGCTCGACAGGTTCAATTCATAGAAATTAAAACCAGGGCAGAGATGACCAGAGATTACCTGGATCTTTATCGGGACTTGTTATGCCCTGAATCAGGAGATTTTGAAACCGCTTCCTGGGGTGAGCTGAATATCAGCACTCAGAACCGGTTGCATTCTGATGAATCTGGCCAGCATTGCAGGAGGCAGGACCAGTCCGAAGCATTATCCGTTCCTGAAAAGCTCGGCAGAACATATTCTGTTATAGCGGCATATGGATCAAAAACCAAAAATAATGATCTATCCCAGGGACTGTCCCCGGCTTCGGGACTGTCCCCGACATTGCCTTCAGAAACGCGTAACCCTTCAGTCCAGTCCCTCAGGCACAAACTCAACAATCTGGGTTTTGTTCAAAGAGCTTATCAGGAACTTGGGAGACTCGCTGCTGACAGCTACAACCAACATCTGGCCGGACTTGCAGCCTGGGAACTGGCTCTGTGGCATGCTGACCGCAGCACTGCATCTGATGCCCGGTCCTGCCTCAAGTATCTGCAGAAATTCATAACCGGGACAGAAGACCTCCAGGATTTAAAAAAGGCGACTGTGCTTCAGGCGGAGAGCTTTGGTATCCTGAAAGACTGGGAAAATGGAAACAGAGCTGTAAATAATGCTCTGGACATCTCCCCTGACCAGGAACTGTTCCTTGCCGCGACACACCTTGAGCACACTGCTGAAAAACGCCTGGACTGGATCAATAAAGCCCTTGAGCTTGCAGGTCTGGAAAAAATAAGATGCAACTACAGTGCCAGGACCTTTTTTGAAGGTTTAAGCCCGAACATAAAACCTGCATCTTTTCCAGATCAACGTGGCAGGGTTGAGCATCCCCTGATAAGTGTTATCATGCCGGTATACAATGCAGAATCAACACTGCCCGTCGCCTTAAATTCAGTCCTGGCCCAGACCTGCCAAAACCTGGAAATCATCATTGTTGACGACTGCAGCACAGATTCAACCGTTGAAATCGTCCGCAGATACCAGACCGACCATCAGAGGATAAAGCTTATTCAGTCCTCCTCAAACCAGGGCCCTTACAATGCCCGGAATATCGGACTTCAGGCTGCCACTGGTGAACTTGTCACCTGTCATGATGCTGATGACTGGTCTCACCCCCAAAAGCTGGAACTGCAGTATGAGGCCCTGGGTAACCATCCTGAGGCAGTTGCCTCCGTTTCCATATGGGCCAGAATGTTTGATGACCTTAAGTTTTACCGCCGGGGTAATCCAGGATACTACTCTCAGATAAACCTGTCATCTCTGATGTTCCGACGCAGGATTGTTATGGACAGGCTGGGTTTCTGGGACAATGTCAGGTTTGGAGCGGATACGGAATTCTTGAAAAGAATTAAGATCTGTTTCGGCGAAAATGCCATTATAGAGCTGCCTGATAAGCTTCTTTCCTTTGCCAGGGTCTTGCCCGGTTCTTTAACAGAAAGCTCCCAGACAGGTTATCCCGGCTATAACATGGGAGCCCGCAAGGAATATTTTGAAAGCTACACTCATCACCACAAGACCAGCTTTGAATTAAAGTATCCATTCTTTGAAACAGAACGTCCCTTTCCGGTGCCCTCTATCATGCTCCCTGACAGGGATAAATCCCGGGTTATTAATGTTGATATTGCCTGGGCTTCAGACTTTCGCCTCCTCAATATCGGACTTGACCGGATTAAAACTTTTGCTGACCTGGTTAATTTAGGACTCAGTACAGCCCTTATTCCAATGTATGCTTATGGTCACGCCAACAGGCTGCATCTTCATTCCAGGATCAGGGAAAGAATTGATGGCCACAACTTCATTGTCGGAGTTTGTGGAGAACATATATCAGCTGATATACTGTTAGTTGATTCCCCTCTGGTTCTGGAGGACTGGCAAGTATACGTGCCGGAGGTGCGCCCTTTAAAAACTTTAGTATTGCTTGACAATTTAATTCTGAAAACAAGCATTGAAACCCTTGAAAATTGCTGCATCAACCTTCAAAATCATTTTGGAAGCAGAGGCGAATGGTGCCCTTTGGACAATAAATCCAGGAAACAAGCTGAAAATATTGTAAAAAATAATTTTCATGCCTTAAACCTGTCCATGACAAACTGGGACATCCAGAATATACGTAAATGGATGTCAACCAGGAGTAACAGCTAAACCTTCAACATGACGGGACAATACCCGTTTGTAAATAAAAAAACAAATCGAAGCCTGGAGCTTTATGCTTGTCATGAATCAACCTTTATCACTCAAAATTATTTCAACAGTCTGTCTGATATTTTATCTAATGACTGCCATCGGATGCACCACTGAGAAAGCAGTTCCCCTGGAAGGAATAACTTTTAAGGATCAGTGGATCAGAATAAAATCTGATCCACTTCTGGATCTGACCGGAGATTTAACCATTGATATGTATATTAAACTTCACCAGTATCCTGACGACTGGGCCGCAATCATCTCAAAAGAAAGCTCCTACCACCAAAGCGAATTTACACTGAGGATTAAGGACAGGTTAAACGGACGCTGGTACTATGGCGACGGCTCTGCGGTTAATCAGGTTGCCTGGAATCCAGAAGAACTGCTTCCCCTGAATACCTGGGTCAGAATAACTGCAGTCCGTAGTTACCAACAAAGAACATTAAAAATCTACGTTAATGGAAAAATCAAAGCTGAGCAAAGATTTAGTCCTTTTCCCAGGGCCGTGAAAACTGACAGTCCTCTGACCATGCTCAGACAACGATCTCAATGCCTGCATACTACTATTGCAGAGGTGAGAATATGGGATCAAGCACTTTCTCAGGATGTATTGGCAACAATAATCTATGGACAACCAGCTGGCAAAGTTAAAGTCAAACCTGTTGGCTCATGGAAATTCATACCACCTTCTCAAGTTCAAAGCTATGGAGACTACTTTGAGCATCCGGAAATATTATCCAGATAGCAACAGATTAGCAACTTACCACAAATTTCAAACAAACATGTTGGTCGTCACGGCTATTGTAAGTGGAGCCGGCATCCTGCCGGCTGTTTTTAAAAAAGGCCTGCTGGAAGCAGGCCCCACTTTACAAAGGCTCAGCAGTCAGTTGCCCGGAAGGGGCCTCTTTTTCCGCGCAGGGTCGAGGAAAAAGCCTGGTGACTTACCGCTCAAATGCTGTCGCAAAAAACAATAAACTGTTCCGGCCAAGTTCAAGGCTTAGCGCCTGGCAAAATACCTCTTCACACTTGGGTTGCGGGAGTATCCCGGGTTAGGCCTTTGAATATGGCACGGCTTATCGGCAACGCTTAATGCTCTCCATGTCACATTATCAGTACTCACAGAATAATATGAAACACTTACGACTTATTCTTATGCCCATAATCCTGGGTTTATCCACAATAATATATCTGATGCACACCAGGTATATGCTATTTAGTTCAAGAATTCAGGAAAACGAGATAATCATTTCCACCCATTGGACTCCGCTGCTGATTCATTCAGGTGCTACCTTATTAATTATGGTTCTTTTTTTTGTATATTTCAACAATATAATAAGCTATCTGCGCAATACTTACGCTAAAATTCTAGACCAAATCACCCATATGCGAACATGTGACAGCAGTATTCTTGCCGTATACTCCCCCTGGTTCTTGAAATCAATTCTAACGGTTTTCATTGTGCTCGCCATGGCCCTGATCCAGACATACACCATCTGGGACTATTTTGGAGTAAGAGTGGATGAAAAAGCCTTATTCATGTATTCAATAGGTTTTTTTGGAGGTGATTATAATCCTAACTGGTTTGGTTACGGTAGCCTTGGCATGTACATTTTGTATATTGCCTACATGCTTCTGGCCATATTTCCCATTTTAGGAGGCTACTTCGCATCTCTTGATGAGTATGCCATGCAGGTATTTTACAACGGATATTTTGTGCTGGTGGCCAGGTACGTGTTTTCTGTCTTAGGCATAGCAGCGGTTTTTTTGTATGCTCAGACAGCGAGGAAGTGTTCCGTTCCTGTATGGCTGATTTTACTTTTTCTATTGGTCTGTTTTTTCAGTCCTGACAATGTCTATTACGCCAACTATTTAAGGTCTGACTATCTGGTTGGATTCTTTGTAGCCATGGCAGTGTTCTGCGGCATTCAGAGCAACAGAAAAATTTATATGTACCTGATGGCCATAGCAGTGGCCGGAGCAATCTGTTCTAAAATATCAGCTCTGCCGATTTTCCTTTTTCTCATTGCTTACTGCGTCTATAGAAAATATGACAAGACCATTTCCTGGACACACCTTGCAGGTATTATCCTTACTTTTATTCTTTTTCTAAACCTGTTTCAACCATACGCACAATGGATGGAGTTCATCAAGGCTATTTTCTTCATGGGAACTGAGGGTGATATTGCCAGATTCAACTGGGGAAAAACCTACGTACATTCAGTACCCGAAAGACTGATGGCCATTGCTGCAATATTTAAATCCAGCTGTGGTTTACCTGTCCTTTTATCACTTTTTTTTATTTTTTTTACCTGGAGATTTATTCACGCAGTAATCCCAGGCCTTTTCATGCTCAGTCTATTGACCTTGCCCTACCTGATTTCTTCAGAAATTACATTTTACTGGTTCGCCCCTGCTTTCAATCTGGTCCGGTTTCTGGCCCTTTTATCTATTGCCGGTTTTATGTCCTTGCTATTTGAACTGATCAACAGCATCCCTAATTACTATTACACACAGATAAAGAATATATTAAAATCAATTACTGTCGCCGGAACTATTGCTTTATCTGTATACGTACTCATTCTTCCTGGTTTTAATCAGTATGTGAATATTTATAAATGGGAAGAAACCAATAAAGATATGGCTCAAAAGTGGATAGAAAAGAACCTTATTGAAAGCGGATATATCGCACTTGAAGGTGAAAGCATGTACAATCATTTTACGCCAAAGGTATATGACCCTGAAAACATCCAGGAGTCCAAAAGAGTTTCCAGATACTTCATGTATAACAGAAGTCAGAATCAATATTTAAATTATTTATTTGAAACCTATCTTGAAGATTATTACCTGAACAATATTGGAGTCAAACAGGTCAAAGGCGTCAGAAGACATCTCCATATCCCGGAACACTGGCGCGAAACCGGATACTATTACGTTACTTCACCGGCAATTTACAACAGGTTTTTATCAAGAGATCCGAGCAGCATACCCGAGCATCTCCGTGAAGAACTGAAAAAAAACATTGATCACTTTGACAAACTGATATCCTGTCCTTTAATAAAGGCTTTTCGTTCCGGCAGAGGTCCTGACATTGAAATTTACTATATAAGCTATGAATGTTATTAACAATGGCTCCAGGAAATATGTAAATTTGTCCGTTCTTTTACCAGCATCCCTAACGGGAGCATTGCCCGTTTCTGAAAACCAGATAGGGGACAGTCCCGAAGCCAGGGACAGTCCCCCTCCGGGCTGTAAGCCTCCGGGCAGGAAGCCGTGCCAAGCCATGATAAACCGCTTTTAACCCAAAAAAAGCTGTTACAAGCACATTAATTTTTTCAGTTGTCAGAAACGCGTAATGCTCCCTCCGTAACAGCTTGCCCACTGTCCGGTCATATGCAATATAATTTGCAATTGTTCACAGCACTTTCTACTTTCAGATAAAGTCTGCACCCTGTCCCCTGTTTAAATTAATGTAGGACATAGCACCCAGCAACCTTGGAAGTGACAACTTGCAATCTGCATCGCCATAAGCTAATAAACCAACTTATTCATACCAACTTCAACTTTAAGCTTTGAGCTTCAAACTTCGAGCTTCAAACTCCGATACAATGCCAGAAATATCCATAGTCATCCCGGTATACAGATCTGCTCCATGGCTTGAAGAGTTGATTCAAGAAGTATCCCAGGTATTAGAGAATCATTCATTAAGCCACGAGATTATCTTGATTGATGACTCATCTCCAGATAATTCATGGCAGGTCATCAAGGATATAGCTAAGAACAACACGGCTGTTCGCGGTTTTCAGCTCATGAACAACGAGGGTCAGATCAGGGCTACCCTCTGCGGCCTGAGACACAGTCAGGGAAATATAGTAGTAACCATGGACGATGACTTTCAGCATCGTCCGGATCAGATACTTCTTCTTATTGATGCCTTGAATAACAATCCTGAAATGGATTGTGTCCTGGGTGTCTTTGAAAGCAAAAAACACTCCCTGTACCGCAACCTGGGCTCAAGAATCATTAACCGCCTGAACCAGTCCGCCTTCAACATGCCCAAAGGCATTAGCTCTTCAGGCTTTCGGGCCATGCGCAGAAAACTTGTTGATGCTGTCTGCGCACATAATATCCTAAACCCTTCCCTGGCCATGCTGATCTTCAGCAGTACCCGGCGAGTCATGAATATCACGCTGGAGCACGCCTCAAGAAGGGCTGGAAAATCCAACTATACCCTGCGCAAGCAGTTCAGACTTGCTTTTGACAATATCTGTCATGCCAGCATGCTGCCGCTGCGTTTGGTCTCTTTGACAGGCCTTGCTGCCTCGGGTTTAAGCCTGGCTCTTATGATTTTTTATTTTTTGCGCTATCTGCTGGGGGCCATTCATGTGCCGGGCTGGACCACCATTATCCTGCTCTTGACCTTCTTCTCAGGAGTGATACTCTTTGCCCTCGGTGTAATCGGCGAATACCTGTTCATGGTGCTCAAAGAGGTACGGGGCAGTCCTTTATATTTCATCCGCGCAACTACAGCTTCAGCTGAAAAGCAATGCTCAAAAGGAGAAGCCAATGAGCGATAAACTAATTGAGTTTTTTGAAGAGATTCTGGAAAAAGAACCTGGCGAGATCAAGCCCGATGATGAATTCAGAAATTATGAAGAATGGGATTCCCTTGCATATATATCCCTTGTCACCAAAATTGATGAGGAATTTGATGTCACCATGAGACAAGAGGACTTTCAACTAATGAAAACCATCAATGACATTGCCGGGTATATTCAGAAGGTTCAGGCCGGCTGATGGCTTCAACACACTACAATAATGTCGGAATACAGGCTGTATCTGTTGCTGTACCAGCCCAGGTGTATAATAATTACACTGACAACGATCACTTTAATACCGATGAAGCTGCAAAAATTGCTGACAGCACCGGCATAAAACAACGCAGGGTTGCGGATGAAAATACCTGCGCCTCAGACCTGGCAATGGCTGCTGCTGAAAAAGCCCTGGCAGATACCGGCACGAACCGCAGCAGCATAGATTTTCTCATCTTTGTTTCCCAGACACCTGATTATAAAATGCCCGCTACGGGTATCATTCTTCAGCACAGACTGGGGCTGTCCAAAAGCTGCGCTGCCTTTGATGTCAACCTGGGTTGTTCAGGTTTCGTCTATGGGCTGAACCTTGCTTATGCACTTGGGGTCCAGCCCGGAGTCAATAAGGTTATGCTTGTCAATGCCGAAACCAGGACAAAGGCTTATTCTTTCAAAGATCGCCAGACAGGTTTTTTGTTTGGAGATGCGGCCTCAGCCTTGATAATTGAAAAAGGCGAGCATTATGGCCCTTCCTGGTTTCTCATGGATTCTGACGGTTCCAGGTATGACTATATTATGATTAAGTCAGGCGGGTACAGACACCCCAGCACTCCGGAATCTTTGCTGGAGCGTACATTTGAGGATGGAAGCATTAGAAACGATGAGCAGGCTGTTATGAATGGTCTTGGAGTATTTGAATTTGTCATCACTCAGGTACCTGCACATGTCAAAAAAATTCTCTCCACGGCTGAACTTTCTAAAGATGATGTTGACTGGTTTGTCTTTCATCAGGCCAACCAGGCCATGAATAACTATCTCATCAAAAAGCTCAAGCTCAATTCAGATAAGGTGCCCTCAAATCTTGACCGATTCGGCAACACCAGCTCTGTGTCAATTCCTCTGACCATTTCCACTGAACTACGGGACAGGCTCTCAGAGGATACTAAAGTGGTAATTTCTGGATTCGGAGTCGGCCTGTCCATAGGCTCAGCCCTCATCACCATGAACAGTCCACTTATATCCCGGCCAGTTGAGGTATAATCGGCGTGGAACAACACCCTTTCAGCTTAGATAACAAAAACATCCTCATTAGTGGAGCCTCCTCCGGAATAGGCAGACAATGCGCCATTGAGTGTGCCGAAATAGGAGCCAGGGTCATTGTCATAGCGAGAAGCAGCACGAAACTTCTCTCAGCCATTGATGAAATGCCTGACAATGATCATATTGCCCTGTCCTTAGATCTATCGCAAATTGATCAGTGTGCTGCATCTCTTAAAGAAGTTTTCAAAGAAGTTCAGCAGGTCCATGGATTTATTCATGCTGCAGGCATGCAGATGACCTGCGCCTTGAACCAGATGAATACTGAAAAATATCGCAAACTTTTTGAAATTAATGTTTTTGCAGGGCTTGAGATAGCAAGACTTGCAACTCACAGAAAATATATTCCCCATGGTGGTTCCAGTCTTGTTTTTATCAGCTCCACCATGGCTTCCGTTGGCAAGCCCGGGCTTACAGGGTACTGTGCCACCAAGGGAGCCCTTGTTTCTGCCGCCCGTTCCATGGCCATGGAACTTGCTTCCAGAAAGGTCAGGGTTAATTGTGTTTCTCCCGGCCTCATTAAGACCCCCATGTTAGAAGATATGTTAAGCAAAATGACCCCGGAGCAGATATCAGAAAGACAGAAAGGGTATGCACTTGGCCTTGGCCATCCCCGGGATGTTGCCCACGCATGCGTCTTTCTTATGTCAGACGCAGCCCGCTGGATCACCGGCGCCAATATTCCCGTAGATGGGGGCTATACAGCACAGTAGACTATGAATACATTGCAGGGATACGGCGTCACCCTTGAGCCGATTAAACACTGTGATATTGAAATGGTGCGATGCTGGAGAAATGATCCGCGCGTTTCTAAGTTTATGCACTTTCGTGATCATATAACCAGGGAAATGCAGGAAAAATGGTTTCAGTCCATTAACAATCCCAACAACGCCTACTTCATCATTAACATAAACAACAAGCCCGTGGGCATGACCGAACTTAAGAAGATCGACCATGCTTCTAAGACAGCGGAAGGCGGAATTTTTTTACATGACGCAAGCATACATCACACTTTGTACCCATACGCTATAGTTTTTCTCAGAAACCGCTTCGGATTCATGGATTTAAATCTCGAAACCCTGCATGCCTGCATTCTTGATGACAACACCCGGGCCATACGTTTCAATAAGTCCCTGGGCTACGTCCCCACAGAGCAGTATGAAGCGCCTGGTAAACGCCTTTATATACTTACAAAAGAAAGGTTTTTTAAGAACTTTGCAAAATTCAAAAAAATACTTGATAAATGATAATAGTTAGCCAATTGCAAAAGCACGGCTTTCAGCCTGGAAAGCATTCACCCGGAGTGCCTGTACCCCTGCTTGCCTGTCTCTTCTCTGTGCTCTCTGCGTCTCTGTGGTTAATAAAAAAAATTTTCCACCACAGAGGCACAGAGATTACAGAAAGATTGAATAATAAGTAAGGCCAGGAATGCATGTGCCCTGCTTGCCTGCCTCTTCTCTGTGCTCTCTGCGTCTCTGTGGTTAATAAAAAAAATTTTCCACCACAGAGGCACAGTATTTTTTTCAACCAGAAACAAAGGACCAGGAACTTTGAACTCTCAACATAACTTCCACCATCCATAAAAACATGAATTTCTCCCAAATCAACAAATCCCTGGTCAACATAAACACTGCCTCAAAGCTTACCCGCATGCTGACAAGCACCGGGCTGGCTGAGCACAGGCTGCATGAACTGCGGCTTAACAGGCTGCGCCGGTTACTTTCCTACGCAAGTAATAATTTTGATTTTTACAGAAAGAGAATAAAGTCAGCAGGCATAGATCCCTGGTCAGTAAAATCTTTAAATATTTTAGAACGACTTCCCGTCCTGACCCGTCAGGACTACAAGGAACTGACCAAAAGCATTGTTCAAAGCTGCCCCGACCAGTTTCAGAACTGCTTCAGGGATGCCACCAGCGGCAGCACAGGTCAGCCAGTGCAGATATACAGGTCATGGGATGACCGGGCCTATATGCTGGCCAAGTTCATGCGGGTTCTTATATTGAATGGTTACCGCCCCTGGCACGAAATGTTATGGGTGGCTTCTCCTGTACATATCCGGGGCCAGGATACCCTTTTGCAGTCTCTCGGCATTATGAAAAGACATATGGCCTCTTTTGCCGACCCTACAGATATGCTGGTGGACAAAATCATCACCCTCAAGCCCCAGGTCATTTACGCCAACAAATCACACCTTGTTCAGATGGCCATGCACATCTGCAAAAACAGGATCAACATTCCCAGGCCCATGATTTGCGCCTCAGTTGGAGAAATCCTTGATCCTGTCTCCCTGTCTCTTTTGCAGCAGGCTTTCGGGCCGGACAGCCTTATTGACTGTTACGGATCCCTGGAACTGAGCAATGTGGCCTGGCGCAGGATCAGCAATGATCAGTATTTTCATGTACATAACGACTGGGATATACTTGAAGTGGTTGACCGAAATGGCCGTAACAGCAAAAAGGGCACTGCACTGATAACCGACCTGCATATAAGGTCCATCCCGCTCATTCGCTACAAGCTGGGTGACCAGATGGAAGCGGAGTACCGTGACAATCTGCCTTGCATCAAAAAAATCATCGGCCGCACCGACGACCTGCTGCGCTTCAGGGATGGAACCAGCTGTGCAGGACCCATGATAGAGGTGGTCATGGAAGATATCCCCGGCATACTCCAGTACAGGGTAATTCAGGAGAATTTTGATCTGGTAAGAATCATCATCGCCGCCCTTCAGGGTGTGGACTTGCCAGAGTTGCATCAAAAAGTACTGCAAGGCTTCAGGAATCATGTTTCCAATAAAATTGAATACAAAATTGAATTTACAGATAACATCCCCCCTGATCCCAATGGAAAGCTGCGCATGCTGATTTCCAAAGTCAAATCATGAACCTGAACAGCTTTGTCAAAATCATCATTCCAGTTGTTCTCCTGGGAATAATATTTTATCATGTAGACTTTTCTTTACTTCTTAATGCTCTTGTTGCCATCAACCTCAAGTATCTTTTTCTGTCATTTATTACTGGTTATATACTTTTTATACTGTGCTCCGCCCTCAGGTGGAAATTTATTCTCAGATATTTTTATGGAATCAGAATGCCTTATCCAAGGCTTCTGAGATATTACTGGGAAGGAATCTTTGCAGGATATTTCGTGCCTGGTGGGGTGGGAGCAGACATATACCGTGCTATAGCTGCCGGCAGGGACTCCGGAAACTATGAAAAAAATGCTGTGGCGGTTCTTGGAGAAAAACTATACATCCTGTTAGACAGTGTAATTTTTGTTATCCTGATATACGCGTTTGTTGTCCCTCATGTTGTTGACCATCAAATGCTTGGTGCCATTAACAACTACTTTTATCCTGTCGTAGTTGTGGTTACAATTATATTGCCCCTCTTGATGTGCTGCCTTTATTTGCTGTCAAAACGCTCCATCCTGAATAATTTGCGCCAGAGACTCCTGAGTATGGCCCAGGCAGTTATATGTAAAATCCCAGGAGTCAACTCAGCGCGCATTACCAGCCTGAGCCTGACTGAGCTGACCAAACCTTTTTTTAAGCTTTGCAATATTTTTATTCTTCTAAGCTTTACCTTTTTAAACCGTATACTAATAAGCACAGGTGGTTATTTTTTACTGCTCTCCTTTGGGGCACATATCCCATTCATTGCTCACTTTTTCGTCTGGACCATGGCTACAATACTTTTTTCTTTGCCAGTGTCTTTTGGTACTCTTGGAGTCAGGGAGGGAGCGCATATTCTTTTGCTAGGCCTGTTTGGCATAAAAAGCGAAATAGCACTGGCAGCATCTTTTGCAGGACTGGCCTGCCTCTTGACATCAACTGTTATGGGTGGTTTTATCCTGCTGGGATATAATATTTTGTTTAAACAGAAATGACAATCATTGTAACAGGCTGGCCATTTGCATGTGGCACCGGGACTGACTCTTACAGTCCTTGTTTTATTAAGTCTGTTTTTTAAATCAACAAAAAAACAAGGGCTGGGTGCCTGTTTCCTGCTGCCCTTTGTAAAGTGGGGCCTGCTTCCAGCAGGCCTTTTTTTAAAAACATCCGGCAGGATACAGACTCCACTTACAATTGCCGCAACGACCAACATGTTGGCTTGAAATTTGTACTAAGCGCCTGATAATATTTGGATTCAAACATCATGCTAAACCTTATCTCAGCATATTACTTAATGCGCAAGCTACCATACTCTCCACGCGCAAAATTGACTCGCCTGCAGAACAATAAACTGCATACTCTCATGCGCAATCATTTATCACCGTTCTATCTTGAAAGAATTACCAGTCCGCGCAGTGTCAGCCTGGACACTTTGCATAAAGTTCCAGTAACAGATCCATTCGATTTCAGGTCTGTGTCACCTCAAATGCGCTCCAAAAGGAATATTGCGGATCAAAACTTAATTTCCCTGTCCACGAGTGGCAGCAGCGGTGTTCCATTAACCGTAAATGTCTCACTCAGAGAATTTCGAATAGTACAACTCCAGCAGCTTCGCTTCTTTCAGATTCATGGCTGGAAACCCTGGTGGAAGACTGTCATTATCTGGAGCGAGGATAAATCTGAGGCTGACAGCCCTTTGCAAAAAATCATCAACTCTCAAAAAAAGCTTATTAACGTAACAGCCCCCCTGGATGAACAAAGCAGACTCATACAAAAACATAGGCCTGACTTGCTTTTTTGCCCTACAGACATGCTCCATACCCTTGCATTGTGGGCGCGCAACAACGGCATTGTCTACCCTCCTGTAAGACTGATTGCCACCTGTGGTTCACCCTTGCTTCCCAATATGAAAGCGCTCATTCAAGAGGTATTCAGAGGCAAATGTGTTGATATATATGGCCCCATAGAATGCGGTTGGCTGGGTCAACACTGCCCCCATTGCGGTCTGTACTATTTCAACGAAGATTCATTTATTCTTGAAGTTGTCAATGACCATGATCAGCCTGCTTCTCAGGGGAATATCCTGATTACCACTCTTGAACGCCATGTAACCCCCATCATCCGGTACCGGATTGGAGACCGGATTACCATGGCACCCGACAACCATGAATGCCCGGTCAAATTCCGCCATTTCAAATCCATAGACGGAAGATCAAGCGATGTACTTATGCTGCCGGGAGGTAAAACATTTTCATACATGCATGCCCTGCAACTTAATTCCATCAGTGGACTCAAGCAATTCCAGTTTGTGCAGATCAGTCTGCAAAGCTTTGTGTTTCGCTACACCAAAGAAACCGGCATCAATGATAATCATCTCAGGCAGGCTGTGCAAGCCAGGCTCCCTGATGAAATGCTCCCCGGCCTGGTTTTTAAAGAAGAACCTCTGATTAATCCGGAAAAATCAGGAAAGTACAAACTCATAGTCAACCAGTCAAAAGGAATAACTCCATGAACTATACCTGGAAAGAAAAACTCGCCATCATCAAGGATTCATTAGTCATGATCGGACCCATCCTGTCCCTGCGCTACATCCTCATCTATCTTTTGGGATACATGCCAGGCAGCGACAGATCCTTTGACCGCAAATACGGAACAGACACCACAGGGCTCATTTCCACGTCAAAGCTGTCAATATCCGATGTCAAATCCAGTTCCAACGCCATAGTCTATCTCCCGGCACCAGAGGGAGTTACCAGATATATGCTTCAGTCCCTGCCTGTAAACCATCCAGAATTCACCTTTGTGGACTACGGATCCGGCAAGGGAAGAGTTATGCTCACCGCCTCAACTTTCCCCTTTAAAAAAATAATTGGCGTGGAGATATCATCGGATCTCCACGCCATTGCAAAGAAAAACATCCAGGCCTATAAAAATCCCCGACAGAAATGTTCCAATTTTGAGCTTAACCTCGTAAACGCTTTAGACTACACTCCACCTCCTGTTCCCACGGTCTTTCATTTCTATCATCCCTTCCTGCCCGAGGTGCTTGCTCCAGTTCTGAACAATATAAAACAATCACTGCAGGCCCACCCCCGCCCCATCTACATACTCTACCTGTACCATCTGGACTATGTGGCCGCCACTTTCCGCCAGGCCGGCTTTGTATCCCTCATCAAAGAAGTCAAGTGCCTCAATTCCCAATACAACTGGGCCTTGTATACGAACTCGCGCTAAAAATGCTTAGTCCTGCAGTTGAATTTCATTGTAATCATGGTGGGTTTAGCACAGGCTGTATCGCTAACCTCCCGGAGCATCAAGTGTATCCTCGGATAAATATTCAACTTCAGGGTAAGTGATAAGCTCTTTAATCTCCTCTTTGCCTGCCTGCATAGCAAAAGCAGGGGTTACCATGAAGGTTTTTATGCTCAAATCTTCACCGCTGTCAGCACGAGATTCCAGCAGACGATTAATCACCTGCTCCTGTGTTCTAACTATGATCTTCCCTTTATCTTCATCAGAAACTTCAATACCAGGGGGAGTGTCATGTATTCTTAAATGAACAATAATCGGGATTCGCCCATGCTTTTCCGCTTTTTCCATCAATTCGGCATGCTCGTCACTAAACCCCGTATGATCATCGTTGACTGCAGGATCCTGGTATGGAGGTGTTTCTTCCATCTCTTTCATCCCATGCTTATCATTAGTCGGACCAGCATTATATCCATAATCGGTCGCTGGCCCTTTATCAGGAGCTTCTAATAACCCCCGGTTTTCACTTTGCTCAACAGTTTCCAAAGTATTCGCACCTTGCTCAGCACAACCGGTCAGGAAAAATGATGTAGCTGTAATTATTGTTAGCAGGAGTAATATTTTCATGGCTTTACCGGATTCCATTGTTTTCAAATCTTTATGCTCCTCTTACCATCAAGATTTCTATAAGCTGTTATATATTACACGCTTAGAAGCTCCTCACCCGGGCGGTCCGGGACGGAGCCTGCGAGTAACTTATACCCCTCGTTCCCAGTCTCCAGCCTGGGAACGTTTAGTCCTTACGGATCCAGCCGATTCTTCAAAATGTGGCTGGAGGCGCAGAGATGTTCTCAGCGCCTCTCATAACTTCTTTTAGTCAACCACACCGCCGGAGTGACCCATTGTTTCATCCCTGCCATTAATATTTTGCTTTTTCTCTTCATAAATTACACTTTCAGAACCTAACGTAAGCGAAGGTATGGAAAGTTTCGCCCAGTCAACCCACAAGGCATTGCCTGTAGAAGATCTGTAAAAATGCATACCCACACCAACTTTCCCAGAAGATAAACTGCTGTCTCTGCCGCTCCAGACCAGTATATCGTTAACATAAAACGACATTCTGTCACCCTGTACGACTGCCCTGAGTACATTCCATGCTGACCCTGTATTAACTGCAGATGAACTGGACCAGTTTTTAACAGCTGTCTCATTTCCATTTACGCGTTTCCATACACTAACGCTTCCATTTCTGGTATATTGAAAATAATAACCGTTGCTGAAGTACCCATTGGATAAGATTGAACCACTTGCCCTGACCCAAATCCTGTTGGAACTGCTGTCATCCCCGTTCCTCCAGAGTTTTGCAGAAAAATCCACATCTGTATAAGTCTGGTTATACGTTGATGTGTTACTTAAGCCCACACTTCTGCCTTCAGTATACCAGTACCTTCCGCTGACCACACTCCAGGAACCGGCATCCTGCTGCCAGCCCGTGGGGGTGGAGGTGAAGTTCTGGGTCCAGCCTCCTGTTGTTCCTGACAGGTTGAAGCTCATGCCGTCGCTCCAGGGGCCATAACCGTTATCATTGTATGTCCTTATCCACCAGGTTCCGCTGCCGGCTCTTAAAGTCACCGAAGGCCTGATAGAGCATGTACCGCTCCCGGAACTGCAGTTGACTGCAGAGGCGCTGTACCACTGGTTAATGCGGTTGCCGGATGAATCTGTGACCCACAGATGATACCAGGTGGCATTACTCACGGCATTCCAGGTATATGTGGGCTGACTGTTGCTGATGCTCCCGCTGGGAGATACAAGAGTGGCCTTGCCCGGTAGGTTGCCGCTGGTCAGGTTGAAGCTCATGCCGTCGCTCCAGGGGCCATA
>NZ_KN882188.1:28523-49900 GCF_000934755.1 Desulfonatronovibrio magnus | reverse complement strand
AGCCGGAATCCAGGTTGCTTTAATAGTCTTATTGAAAATATGGTGAACAGTTACGCTGGTCCTTCTTCTTCTTTCCCTTCAGCCTTCCAACCTTCAGCCTTATTAATTCAGCCTTCAGCCTAAACACCTTCAGCCTGCGATCAGCCTTTGATCAGCCTGTCGATTTGAGAGGAAATCGCTCGGGATGTCTTATAATTTCTTCGGTCAGGTCAACATCTATTTCCGGCCAGTAGAAATGACCAGGAGACTGTTCCTGTACATTCAAAATATTTTTTAAAGGCTGATCTTTAAACCAGGGGAATTCTTCATAAGACATGAACAGTTCCTTATCATCTGTCAGAATCCAGATTCCATGGCTGGATACATGAGTGACCTCAATTGTGGAAGTGTTTAATCCATGCGCTGGTAAGCTCATGATAGTTCTCCTCAATTATTGATTCAATTTCTTTGAGTTCTTTTCTGGAAAAGCGGTAATTGGTGGCCAGTTCCAGCTCAGGCTTCAGCCAGAATTTAGCTTCTCCCTGAGCTGAAACAACATGAACATGCATTCTTGTTTCTTCTCTTGAGAAAAAGAAAAATCTGTATCCGTGTTTTCTAAATACTGTAGGAGTCATATTTGATGCTCGATTCTGTTCAATATTCTCAAGGATGCCTCGTTAGTAACTTACTCTTGAAACCCTGTCATAAAAAACAAGAAAGTTTGAACCGCAAAGGCGCGAAGGACTCAAAGCTAAAGATAATAAAGAAGATATTTTTTGAAAACCGGGCATCGGTTTTCAAAAAGGCTGCCTTTTCATTTGCCGCCTGCCTTGTTAAACAGACGTAGTCTCTGTCGCAGTCGGGTTTAACTGGGTTCCCCGGCAAATGAAAAAACTTCTTTCTTCCTTTGCGCCCTTTGCGTCTTGAGTGAGTCTTCGAACGGGCGGTTAAAATATCTTTTTTGGGTTGTGGCACAGCCCGCATTAGTCAACTAACATTAACCGGAAAGATTATCCAGTCTGAAATACTATGAACACCAGCAAACTAAAAGCATACGCCCCGGCAGCCAGGCGGGAGTTTATCAAGGCGGTTACTGACCGGGCCGGGATATTAGGCTTGTCCCAGGACAAAATCGAACCTGTGGAAATTCAGGGTGATGTGGCTGTTATCGCAGGCCGGCCTTTGCCCAGAGAAGTGGGAAAGACCCGTCAGCAGCTTGAAGACCTTATCAAGCGCAAAGGCTTTGACCAGGTCATGGAAGAAGCCGCCTATACCTGGTTCAACAGGTTTGTGGCCCTGCGCTATATGGAACTGCACGACTATCTTGGCCACGGTTACAGAGTGCTCAGCAATTCCGGAGATTCAGACGTACCGGAAATCCTGGAAAAGGCGGCATCCATAGATCTGCCTGGCTTGGACAGGGAAAAGGTTGCAGAACTCAGGCTGGCCGGAGACAGGGATCACGAGCTTTACCGCATGCTCATCATTGCCCAGTGCAGCGCCCTGAACAAGGTCATGCCTTTTTTGTTTGAGCGCTTCAGCAAGGTTATGGAGCTTCTTTTGCCGGATAATCTGCTTCAGACCAACTCGCCTTTGCGGACGTTGGTTAAAGAAATACCGGAAACAGACTGGCAGGAAATTGAAATAGTGGGCTGGCTGTACCAGTTTTATATTTCTGAAAAGAAGGGCCAGGTCATAGGCAAGGTGGTCAAATCAGAAGACATTCCGGCAGCCACCCAGCTCTTCACACCCAACTGGATAGTCAAGTACATGGTCCAGAACACCCTGGGCCGCAAATGGCTCATGACCTATCCGGAATCCAGCCTCAGGCACAAGATGGAGTTTTATATTGAACCGGCAGACCAGGAGCCGGAAGTCCAGGCCAGACTGGATGCAATCACGCCCAATGAGCTGAATCCTGAAGAACTTACCCTGATGGACCCGGGGTGCGGGTCAGGCCATATCCTGGCCCAAGGATATGACTTATTCAAGGAAATCTATCTGGAAAGGGGTTACCGCACCAGGGATATTCCCAGGCTGATCCTGGAGAAAAACCTGTACGGCCTGGATATTGATGACCGGGCCGCCCAGCTGTCCAGGTTTACCCTGTTCATGAAGGCCAGGGCTGATGATCGCCGTATCCTGAGCGCGGACAACCCAGTGCAGCTCAATGTCATGTCCATTCAGGAAAGTAACGGGCTGCAGGTTGATGATACGCTCAATGCGCTTTCAAGATCTGCGCAGGGAGATGGGGAAAAGGTAATTAGAGAAGAAATTGAATCCCTGCTGTGCCTGTTTGAACACGGCAAGACCTTTGGTTCACTTTTGACAGTGCCGGATGAACTTAAAACAGCTTTGCCCGGGCTGGAAAAGGCAGTAGAGGATGCCAAAGCAGGGGATATGCAGGCCATGGCAGTGGCTGAGAGGGTAGAGCCTTTGGTCAGGCAGGCCATGCTTCTGGCTGGGGAGTATGATTTTGTGGTGGCTAATCCGCCTTATATGGGGAATAAGGGGTTGAATCCCATGTTGAAGAAATTTGCCAAGGATAGTTATCCGGACAGCAAGTCAGACCTGTTTGCCATGTTTATTGATCGCAATCTTCAAATGACTCAAGAACATGGTTTTTCAGCCCTGATCACCATGCAGAGCTGGATGTTTTTGTCCAGCTTTGAAAAGCTCAGAAACAAACTTCTTGATACAGAAACGATCATCACCATGGCCCATCTTGGGGCAAGGGCCTTTGACAGTATCAGCGGAGAAGTGGTGCAGACTACGACTTTTGTACTGTTTAACGAAAGACTTGAGAAATATAAGGGAACCTATCTGCGGCTTACCGATGAAAAGTCAGAGCAAGCCAAGATTGAGACAATTAGAACAGGTGGGGCAAACCGCTTCTTTGTTTCTGCTTCAGACTTCAAAAAGATTCCCGGGAGTCCGATTGCTTATTGGGTGAGCCGAGCGCTTAGAGATACTTTTATAAAATATCCACCTATAACAAAATATGCATCCCCCAAAAAGGGAATGATGACTGGTGATAATGCCCAATTCCTTCGGATTTATTGGGAGGTTTCTCGAAATAATATTTTCTTTGGGTGTAGGTCGCATGAAGAATCGTTGAGAAGTGATCTCAAGTGGTATCCTCATAATAAAGGGGGGGAATTTAGGAAATGGTATGGAAACGAGGAATTTATTGTCAACTTCCTAAGAGATGGGGATGAGCTTAAAAGTTTTGATAAATATGGTGAGCGTAATCCAGATCTTTATTTCAAAGAAGGATTATCGTGGACAAAAATTACATCGTCAAATTTTTCTGCAAGATACTCTTGTGAAGGGCATTTATATGACGATGCAAGCTGTGTTTGTCCTGTATACAACAAACAATACTTGCCGAATGTATTGGGAGCATTAAACTCAAAAGTTGGCAACCATATAATTAAGAGCATTAGCCAAACCCTGAATTTTTCACCCGGAGAGATAGCCAAGCTTCCTTTAGTAAGAGTTGATAATATCACTTTACAAATTAAAGAGCTCATCCACAAATCCAAATCCGACTGGGACTCATACGAAACATCCTGGGACTTTACCATATTTCCCCTGCTCAACCCTGACCACAGATCCAACAACATATCCTCAACCTACTCCAATGTCCGCAATCACTGGCAGGAAATGACCAACGAAATGAAACGCTTAGAAGAAGAGAACAACCGCATCTTCATTGAAGCCTACGGCCTGCAGGATGAACTGACCCCGGATGTGCCCCTGAACGAGATCACCCTGACCTGCAATCCTCATTACCGTTATGGCGGAAGCAAATCTGAGGACGAGTTGGAGGCCATGCTGCGGGCTGATACCATGAAGGAGCTTATCTCCTATGCCATTGGCTGTATGATGGGCAGGTATTCACTTGATGAGCCGGGCCTCATCTATGCCAATAGCGCAAATGAAGGCTTTGATCCGGGCAGGTACGAGAACTTTCCTGCTGACGGGGACGGCATTCTGCCCATTATGGATGATGACTGGTTTGACGAGGATGCCACCGCCAGATTTCAGGAGTTCATTGCCGTTGCCTGGCCAAAGGAGCACTTGAAGGAAAATCTCAAATTCATTGCAGACAGCCTTGATCCAAGACAGGGGGAAACATCCATCCAGACCATCAGGAGATTTATCAGCACTTCATTTCTCAAGGACTACCATTTGCGGGTCTATAAAAAGCGCCCCATCTACTGGCTGTTTTCCAGCGGCAAAAAGCGGGCCTTTCAATGTCTGGTCTATCTGCACCGCTACAATGAAGCTACCCTGTCCAGGATGCGGGGCATGTATGTCACCCCTCTTATGGGCAAGTACAAGGCCAGGCTGGAATTTCTGGAACACGAGTTTGACAATGCCGGGACAAACACTGTCAGAAACAAGGTTAAAAAGGAAATCCAGAGCATCAAGGACAAGCTGGATGAACTGCGAAGCTTTGACGAACTCCTGCGCCACTTCGCAGACCAGCGCATATCCTTAGACCTGGATGACGGGGTCAAGGTTAATTACGGCAAGTTCGGAGGTCTATTGGCTGAGGTCAAGGCGGTGATTGGGAAGAAGGCTGAAGGTGGGAAGGCTGAAGGCTGAAGGGAAGATAGGAAGAAGGCTGAAGGCTGAAGGTTGGAAGGCTGAAGGGAAGATAGGAAGAAGTAATAAGGCTGAAGGTGTGTAGGCTGAAGGCTGAAGGGAAGAAGGAAGAATGAAAAAGGAAAAAAAGGCAGGCGAGGAGCAGAAAAGGAGTGCGATAATGGATAATGACAGCCCCTTGTCTATGGTCAAAGAGGCTGAGGCTGCTTTTTTTCAATCAGCACCATCTTGTCAAAAGAGTAAAATAGGAATAAATATTACTCATGCATGTGTTTGAGTTTGATGACCAAAAGAGTCAAGCCAACAAGAAAAAACATGGTATTGACTTTACAGAAGCTCAGGAACTCTGGAATGACACTTATCTTCTTGAAATACGGGCAAAATCTGAAGATGAGCTTAGATTTCTGGTTATAGGCCTTATCAATGAAAAACACTGGTCTGCGGTCATCACTTACAGAGATGGAAAAATCCGTTTGATCTCGGTCAGGCGAGCTCGTAAAACAGAGGTAGATCTATATGAAAGCTGAAGACTTTGATAAAAAATTTGACCAGGGCCAGGATGACATAATTGGTGATCTTGACTTGTCCACAGCGCGACGGGTCAATCTGAAGCAAAAGCGCATCAATGTTGACTTCCCGGCATGGGTGGTTGAGTCTCTGGATCGTGAGGCTGCCCGCATAGGTGTTACTCGTCAGTCAATTATTAAGGTCTGGTTAGTTGAGCGGCTGAAGGCGGAAGGCTTAAGTAATAAGGCTGAAGGGGTTGAGGCTGAAGGCTGAAGTAATAAGGCTGAAGGGGTTGAGGCTGAAGGGAAGAAGTAATAAGGCTGAAGGCTGAAGGTTGGAAGGCTGAAGGGAAGAAGGAAGAAGGCTGAAGATGGGAAGGCTTTAGAGAAAATATTGGGGGTAAAGTAAAGTGAGGGATCATACTAAACTTAGAGCTTTTGAACTGGCAGATGAGGTTGCTTTATCAATTTACAGATTGACTGCGAGTTTTCCCAGGGAAGAAATTTATTGCCTGACATCTCAAATGAGAAGGGCTGCTATCTCCGTTCCATCAAACATCGTGGAAGGCTGTGCCCGTTTTAGTCAGGCAGACTATCTCAGGTTTTTAGAAATAGCTTTTGGTTCTTTACGTGAGCTGCGGTATCAATTTTCCCTTGCTGTACGTTTAAACTATTGTGAAGAGATCATGTCTGCAGATTGCGAAAAGTTGTTGATTGAAACTGAAAAAGTACTTAACGGACTTATATGTTCGTTGAGGAAGACTAAAGGCTAGGGAATAAGGCTGAAGGTGTTTAGGCTGAAGGCTGAAGGCTGACGGCAGAGAGGAAAGGCTGAGGGAATAAGGCTGAAGGAGTTGAGGCTGAAGGCTGAAGGAAGAGGAAGAAGGCTTACTAATATTGAAGGAAAAAACTGAGCTGAACATATTCTTTGCTGGTTCGTAACTGTTCAGCAAAGTCAAATAAAAAGACATGGACCCCGGATCAAAGCCTGTCCAGGACCTTGATCCGCGATCCGGGGTGACGGTTAAAGCAGAATAGCTGCCCTTTTTCGTCATTCCGGCGAAAGCCGGAATCCAGGTTGCTATAATAGTCTTATTGAAAATATGGTGAACAGTTACGCTGGTACTTCTTCTTCCCCTTCAGCCTTCCTGCCTTCAGCCTTCAGTCTTCTTATAAGCCTTCAGCCTTCCAACCTTCAGTCTATTCACAGCCTTCCTGCCTTCAGCCTTCAGTCTTCTTATAAGCCTTCAGCCTTCTTATAAGCCTTCAGCCTAATTATTTTATCAGGTGGTATAAACATGGAACAAGCATCAAGTTTTGAAGACAATATTGAAAGCCGGTTTTTATCCCTTACCCAGGAAGAAAAAACAGCAGTCATCACTCATGGCGTGGCTCTGCGGATTTCTGACTTGAAAAATAGGCTTTTCCTGGCCGAAAGCAAGGTTCGCTCCTTTGAGGAAAAATATCAGACAACACTTGATGATCTGGAAGCCAGGGGCCTTCCTGATGATGCTGATATGGATATGCATGAGGATTACATCATGTGGCATCATTGGACTGATGAAGCCGCCAATACAAAGAATAAGCTCAAGGATTTGGAGTAAGTTAAAGTGCATTATTGCCTTTCCCTTCTTCCCTTCAGCCTTCAGCCTATTAAACTTCAGCCTTATTACTTCAGCCTTCAGCCTATTAACCTTCAGCCTTATTATCAACCTTCAGCCTAATTAAAAAATGAATACCACCCGCATAACCGACAGCCTTAACCAGCTTTTCCATGAACAGGACCAGCGTATTGTATTCTGGCATGATCCGGAGCAGGAGTTTGTGGATGTTGTCCCTGGTCTTGAACTGGGCCATGTGGACAAGATAAATCTGAAAAACTCCAGCCAGCTTGAGATCAAGGTCAGGATCGAACTTGGTGATCAAGGCCGCAAATACCTGCTTTACGCCCCGTATGCCCCGCCTGAACCGGACCAGGACTGGCTCTTGGACATTCGCATGTATAGCTATATGTTCAGTGCAGACAGGCCAAGCATGATTCTTGGGGATTTGGGGCTGGCCAATCAGTCCATGCACCAACACTTAGGCAGACGCAGAAAGTTTTTTGACAACAAAGACAGGTTTGCCCGGCTCAAAAAGCTGGTCACCCCTGATGACCGGGAGCGGGAGCTGGATATTAAAATGCTGGCTGTGCTCACCAAGGCTGACCAGGCATCCATTTTTGATATTCTCATGAATTTGTTCGGGGAGATGTACCAGGGCCGGGAATCTGACTGCCGCGGTGAGCCGGGCTCCTGGCAGGAAATCCAGAAATTCGGCCTTGATGAATTCTTCTGGGAGGAAATGGTCCGGACATTCGGCTACCGCTCTGACAAACCAGGTCTTTATGATCTGCTTATCCGCCTGCTGGTCACTGACCTGGCCGCAGGACTGCACAGGGAGCTACCCGATTCTCTGAAGCATTTTATACTTGAAGAGCAGGGACTTGCAGCCAATGTTTCAGTATTTGCCTCTCAGTGGAGATCACACCTGGGACACTTTAGAAGCTACGGACAGGCATCAGCCTGGGTTGCAACTGATCTGAACTTAGACAGCCAGCTGGGAAAATTTGATCTGCCCGACCTGGTGGACATTATGACCTTTGAACAGGTTGAGCAAAGCCTGATCCGTCTGCTGCGCACAAAAATGGTCAGTCATGCAGAGTGCAGTATTGATGAGCTTAAAAGTATTATCGCCCGCAGAAAAGACGGTCACTGGGCCAAGGTAAGCCTTGATCAGTACAGTTCTAAAGGCAATATATACTTTAGCGCCTATACAGCCCTGGAAGCAGCTCTGGACCTTACGGCTCTGCGCCGGGAATATGATCCCGGTTTTAGCTATGGATCAGCTGATGATATGTTTCATGCCTATACAGGGGAGCTTTACAGATTTGATCAGCTTTACCGGACCTTTCACGAGGCAGCTGACGAGGTGGAGCTGGCCGGGTGGGACGTGCTCAAACCTGTGCAGGAAGAGGTGGAAGCCTGCTACTGCGGCTGGTATCTGGATCAGATTTCCCTTTGCTGGGGTTCTTTCATGGACGGTGAAAAAGGTCTGCTCAATAAATGGTTTGTGAGCAAAGTGCGTGTGCAGCATCAGTTTTTTTCTGGAATAGTAAGCCCCCTCCTCAAGACTCCACGGCGCAAGGTCTTTGTAATTATCAGTGATGCCCTGCGCTTTGAAGCTGCAGAAGAACTGGTCCGGGACATGAACACCAAATCAAGGTTCAAGGCAGGGCTGGACTCCATGCTGGGTGTTCTGCCAGGCTATACCGCTCTGGGCATGGCTGCTCTTCTGCCCCGAAAGGATTATGGCTACCGGGAAGATACTGACCAGGTGCTGGTTGATGGCAGGCCCTGCGCTTCTCTGGAGCAAAGAAACGAGATTTTGTCAGAATATGAGGGTATTGCAGTCCGGGCCGAGGATCTTTTGACCATGAACAAGGACCAGGGCCGGGAATTTATCCGGCCGTGGCGGGTTATTTACATTTATCATAACCAGATTGATGCCACCGGTGACAATGCCGCATCAGAGAAAAAGACTTTTGCTGCTGTGAGGCAGACCATTGATGAGCTGTCCTCTCTAATCAAATTTATCATTAACAGCCTGAACGGCTCCAATGTCCTGGTCACTGCTGATCACGGGTTCCTTTATCAGGACAGCGCTTTGACCAGCCTGGACAAGAGCGTGAATTTTAAAAAACCTGATACAGCCATTAAGGCCAGAAAGCGCTATATAATAGGCCGCAATCTCGGCAGGAGCGATGCAGCCTGGAAGGGCAGTACGGCCAGGACTGCTGGTACAAGTGATGATATGGAGTTCTGGGTTCCCAAAGGGATGAGCAGATTTCATTTTTCCGGGGGGGCCAGGTTCACCCATGGCGGAGCAATGCCCCAGGAAATTATCCTGCCGGTTATCCGGGTCAGAGAGCTTGATACCAAAGCTGCTGAAAAAGATGCAGTTAAAAGGGTCGGGGTATCAGTGCTTGGCTCCAACCGCAGGATTGTAAATACCATCCATAAAGTGGAAATGATTCAGACCGACAAGGTATCCGAGCGTGTGCTTGCCAGAAGCCTTGCTGTCTCCGTCAGGGACGGCAGCGAGCTGATGAGCAGTGAACAGACGGTTACCTTTGATTCTGTTTCAGACTCCATGGAGGATAGAAAGAGAGTGGTCAAGCTGCTCCTGAAAAAGGGCGGTTATGACAGCACCAGGGAATATTCGCTGGTACTCAGAGATCCGGAAACAGGCATTGAGTATGAGCGAATACCGGTTTACATTGACCTGGCCTTTATTGATGATTTTTAGAACCTTATTTTGTGGAGGCGGATCATGGAAACATTAAAAGAGGAAGCTCTTCAAGTGCTTTCACACATGCCTGAATCGTCAGACATTGATGACATAATGTACAACCTTTATGTCCTGGACAAAGTTAGAAAAGGCAGACAAGCCTTTGAAAACGGAGACAGCCTGTCTGTTAATGACTTGCGAAAGGAAATTGAATTATGGTCAGATGGTCGGGTCCACTTCAGTTATTCACGGTAAGCAGGATTTAGCAAGATCAAAGCCGGATTTTTTTCAAAACAGGACATAAACAAGGTTAGCACTTACCCATGGAAAACACTACTCCCAGCTTGGACACCCTGCTCAATGAACACTTCCAGGGCAAGGTGGTCCGCAAGGACCTGACCAAACTGCTCAAGGAAGGAGCCAATGTTCCGGTATATGTTCTGGAATACCTTCTGGGCATTTACTGCGCTTCAGACGATGAAGATGTCATCCAGGACGGCATTAAAAGCGTCAAGGACATCCTGTCCCAGAATTATGTCCGCCCGGATGAAGCTGAAAAGGTCAAATCCATTATCAGGGAGCGGGGCAGCTTCAAGATTATCGACAAGGTCACGGTCACCCTTAATGAACGCCGGGACTGCTATGAGGCTTTTTTGTCCAACCTGGGAGTCCGTGGGGTTGAGATCACCACCAATATAGTCAAGGAATTTGACAAGCTGCTCATGGGCGGTATCTGGTGCATAATCTCCATTAATTATTTCTATGAGGAAGGACAGAAAGGCTCTCCCTTTTCCATAAGCGAGCTCAAGCCCATCCAGATGCCCAACATGGATATGCACACAGTTTATAATGGGCGCAAGGCATTTACTGAGGAACAGTGGTTAGACGTACTCATGCGCTCCACAGGCATTGAGCCCACAACCATGGATGGCCGGGCCAAATGGCATCTCATGGCCAGGCTGATTCCTCTTGTGGAGAACAATTTCAATATCTGCGAGCTTGGCCCCAGAGGTACAGGCAAGAGCCATGTGTATAAGGAAATCAGTCCCAACAGTATTCTGGTCTCAGGCGGGCAGACCACGGTGGCCAATCTTTTCTACAATATGAGCTCCAGCAGGGTGGGCCTGGTGGGAGTCTGGGACGTGGTGGCCTTTGATGAGGTGGCCGGGATCAGATTCAAGGACAAGGACGGGGTCCAGATCATGAAGGATTTCATGGCATCGGGATCTTTTTCCAGAGGAAGGGACTCCATAAGCGCTGATGCCTCCATGGTCTTTGTGGGCAACCTGAACCAGAGCGTGGAAAGTCTGCTTAAGACCAGCCATTTATTTGTGCCCTTTCCTGAGGCCATGATTGATACCGCTTTTTTTGACCGGATGCATTTTTATATCCCGGGCTGGGAAATCCCCAAGATGCGGCCTGAGTATTTCACCAATCTTTACGGATTGATTGTTGACTACATGGCTGAATATTTCCGGGAAATGCGCAAGACCACCTTTGCAGATGCCATAGATAAATATTTCCTCCTGGGCAATAACCTGAACCAGAGGGACACCATTGCCGTACGCAAAGGTGTGTCCGGTCTGCTCAAACTTTTGTATCCCCACGGTGAATACGACAAGGAAGCAGTGGAAAGATGTCTGAAATATGCTCTTGAATCCCGCAGAAGGGTTAAGGAACAGCTCAAAAAGCTGGGGGGCATGGAGTTTTATGACGTGCATTTCAGCTATATTGAAAAGGAAACCAGGGAGGAAAAGTTTGTCAGTGTACCTGAACAGGGCGGAAGTTCCCTCATACCTGAGGGGCCTCCCAATCCAGGAACCCTGCACACTGTTGGAGTGGGAGACAATGGCCATCTGGGTCTGTACAGGATAGAAACCCAGGTCACGTCCGGCAACGGCAAGCTGTCTATTTCAGGGGTTGGAGCAGGAAGCAAGGCCCGGGAGCCCATCAAGGTGGCCTTTGATTATTTCAAGGCTCATTCAGCAAGGATCAGTGCTGTCAGCAAGCCCGGAGAAAAAGATTTTCATCTGCATATAGTGGACATGAATAATAATGGCCCAAATCTCTCCATGACATTGCCATGCCTGCTTGCCCTGTGCTCAGGTCTAATGGCCCGGCCTGTTATGGGAAGTCTGGTGGTTGTGGGCGATATGAGTCTTGGCGGCAGCATTATCCCGGCGGACAACCTGGCCGCATGCCTGCAGGTGGCCTTTGATTCTGGAGCCAAGCGGGTTCTTATCCCCATGAGCAGTGTTGGAGATATCCCCACCATCCCCGGCGAACTCTTTGCCAAATTCCAGACCAGTTTCTATGCCGATCCTGTGGATGCTGTGTTCAAGGGGCTGGGGGTGGAGTAGGAGTGACCTACTCCAAGCCCACCAAAAAGGTAGCAGTGCCTTGCGCTCCACCTTCCAGCCGGAAACTGGTTTCAGTTGTTCAGCTTCAGGTCCGGCACAGATATTATCCCGCTCACCTCCCCGGAAAGAGGATATCAACTTTTCTGCTCAAAAAGATGAAATATATGCAAACAATCATTTAAGCAAAAGGTCTGCTTCTTTATAAACATCGTCACATGCTTGCCACTGGGTGGCAGCTCTTGGAAAAAAAAATGGGTTCACTCCACTTTTTTTGCCATAAAATTGTTGATCTCCAGTCTGCTCCCTGACAACGTTACAATCGAATTTTGCCGGTGCATTTTCGTCTGCTGCATGAGTACATTCGTAAGTGATCGTAGCTTGAGGATCATTTGCTGATGTGAAAGTCACGCTAATCTGGTGCCATTCTCCAAATATAAAAAGTCTCTCCACCTCTACTGAGCAATGAATTGTCTGGTGGTAATTTGTCCAATGATGTGCATGTGCTGGCTTAAAGAAAACAAAAAGAGAAAGTGCGAACATAATTGAAGTAATAGCATAAGGAAAACAAAAGTGATTTTTGATTATTCTGTCCATAATTTCCTCAGTATGTATTGAAAGTTAAGTTCTGTGTTATGCTATGCGTTTTTGAATGATTTGTTTGTAACATGCCTTGTCCGTTAATTTCATCTGTCCAGCACCGCTGTCTCACCGGTATCCACTCACCATCAGGCAAAGGCCGCATCAAACATGACCATTTCGGTCAGGCAGATTACTAAGGCGGGCTTTGCCCACAACCCAATTTAAACAAGGATCGTTAAGTAGGGGCGATAACCTTACTTTTCAGACTGAAGGCTGAAGAATAAGGTTACTAAGCATTATAGCTCTTTCAAGGTTAAAAAACTTTCATGTTTTTTCCTAAGGATTGAAACGGTAAGTTACTAAAGCCAGAGCTGCTGTTCCAAAAAACTTTCTCGACATTTTTCTCATGATATACCTCTGTGATTGGGTGGGGTTGAAGGACCAAATAATACAAACTTCCTAAGCACCTCACCGTCCAGCACGGACCGGCTACACGTGGCAGGCGAAGGTCTTGACGTCGGATGTAATTTTAGGGGTTCGTTATGAATTGTCGGAGATTATTCCCTGCAGACGTCATGAAAGCACTCAGTCCAAATATTTTTGGTCCACGTCTTCATGATGGTTCTCCTTTCAGTTTAGTCACGGATTTTATTGAAAAAATTACGGCAATATACGTACACCCCGGTAATGGGGGCGGACCAGCCACACGTAGTTGTGGTTGGTCTTGCTGCGGACGGACACTTTTCCGAAGCCCATGTATACGCCCCACGCGTCGGCCCTGTCGTCCGCGAAGGTCGTGCTGGACCAGTACCAGGACTGTCCCCCGGTAAAGGGATGTCCGCCTAGAATTGCATGGTATAATGACATAAGCTCATCCTTGCTCGGCAACCGCCAGCCGTCAATACCGGCGGTTTTGAAAGAGCCACATCTCGCCATGGCGTCATACCAACTCAAGGGGCCCAACGGGTTAGCATCCTTGGTCCACATCAGCCCCGTCACCGTGTCCGTCACAGTCCCGTTCCCATTGTCAACGAGCCGCTGGGCCAGGGCTTCGCTGGTCATGACCAGTCCGGTCAAGCAGAGCATCAAGGCCAGAGCCGCTGTTCCGAAAAGCTTTCTCCACAATTTTTTCATAACGTTTCTCCGTGGTTGAGTGTTGATATTTTTCAACTATTAAGCACTATCTATGCCATACAATAAAACCATTAAATATCAGTATATTATCAGTATTGCCAGCAAGGATGACTCTTAATTTGGCGCCAATAAGGTTGGCAGTAGTTGGCAGTAAATTTGTTGATGATTCAGTTTGCTGTGCTTCGAGAGGAGATGAGGGTGTTTCTCCCTTGACTTAACATTTTAACCAGCTTTGGAAAGATATAGCAAGAATTTCATTGTAGCCGGAATGGAGGTGAAGGCCGTCGTGGCTGCATTTGATCAGGTTGACTTGAGTTGCCTGGTTGAGGATATATGGAACAGCCTCAGTGAAAGACGCGCCGGCCACTCTCTCTATGATCTGCAGAGATGCAAGCATGATAAGCAGTTGTTCCAGAAGTTCACTGCCTGCCTTGATGGCCTGAAGAAGGCTGCATAAAGACTTACAAGTAACTATAATCGTTTTGCTAATAAAATCAGAGTATTATGATTTTACCATACAGATTGCTTCGGTCGCTTAGGCTCCCTCGTGGGTGACAGGTTTTCAGCAACCACATCCCTGACAGCTCAGGTGTCATTGCGAGCGAGTCTTCGAGCGCGGCAATCTCTAACGTGTTGAGCCTGTTTCAAGTTTTTACGATTTTTACATATGATTGATGCACATTTGCCAGAAAAGTTCCGTCAAAGATGGGAACTTTGAGCCTGGCACAGCTTCCTGCCCGGAGGGGGACTGTCCCTCGCTGTGTAGATTTTTTCATCAAAGCAAATTTCTCCCAGGAACCAATGCAGCATCAATCTTTTTTATAGTACCTCGCGGGGACTGTCCCAATTTTCAAATACGGGACTGTTTTTCAATGTGGAGGCGGCTTCCAGCCGCCTGGAATTAAATAGCCTGCAGGATGCAGGCTCCACTTTAAAGACAGTTACTCGCAGGTTCGGTCCCGGGCCGCCCCAGGGGAACAAATATGTGACAGTTCTTCAAGGTGGAGGCGGCTTCCAGCCGCCTGGAATTAAATAGCCTGCAGGATGCAGGCTCCACTTTAAAGACAGTTACTCACACGTTCGGTCCCGGGCCGCCCGGGTGAGGAGCTTACAAGTAACTGGAATCGTTTTGCTAACAAAATCAGACGGTTACAATTCTCATATTTTTACGATTTTTGCTTATGATTGATGCACATTTGCCTGAAAAATAGAAATCAAAGAACCTGTCCCCAATCTCATTCACAACAACTGAGAACTGAGGATTAACCAGCTTAAATCAAGGTCCGGGTATCTCATTGAATATCAGGGCAGGCAGGTTGGCGATCTGGGCAAAGGATTATCCAGCGTAGCAGAAAAGGTGGGGATTAAGTATCCGGTCTGTATGTATGATATCCGCCACTTATGGATAACCACTGCTGTAAACAATGGCCTTGAGCCTTCCACAATTGCAGACATGGCAGGGACAAGCGTAAAAATGATACTTGCTAATTATTACGAACATCACTCCGCAGAGCGGTCACGGGCGGTTGAGATTATGCCACAACTAAATTCAAATGTTGTGAAACCTGTTGTGAAAAAAGAAAAAGGGCTTGCAAGTAAATAGCCTGCAAGCCCTTATGGATATTTGGTGGAGCTGAGGAGAATTGAACTCCTGACCTCTTGAATGCCATTCAAGCGCTCTCCCAACTGAGCTACAGCCCCTGATCAGCTGGAAAAAATGTTTAATAGTATAATCAGGGTTTGTCAACATAAAAAAAGCTGCATCAGGGAATTTACTGGTAATCTCTGACGCATTGACCGGATGCACGTAAGCCTGTCAGCCAACATGCTGATCATTTTAATTCAGCTTGGATGTTATGTTGTTGTTGATCCAGCTGCCGTCCCACCATTCTATCGGGTTAACGGAAATGCCCGAAATAAGGACTTCAAAATGCAGATGATCACCCACGGCAAGTCCTGTTGTGCCGGTACGGCCAATAGAGTCGCCCCTGTTGACCGTTTGCCCTTCATGAACATCTATGCTGCTTAAGTGCGCATACAGGGTCTGAAGCCCTAAACCATGGTCTATGACTACTGTTTGTCCGTAAATACCTATGGGGCCGGCAAAGACCACCTGGCCTTTATTAGCAGCTGGAATGGGCGCCTGTGCAACTGAAGCCAGATCGACTCCGAGGTGAACCTGCCGATCTATCTCCCGGTCCTGATAAAAGTATGTTCTTCGATCTGCAAAGCCAGCCATTTGAGCAGAGTTGGGCTTACGCATGAATACACCGTCAAAGTCGAGGATGGGTGATGTTCTTGTAGCAATCTCTTCTATTTTGCGGCGATTGTCCTCACGCATTTCTCTATTGACTCGCAAAAAGATTCCAAATGGATCATGTTCCTGGGGAAAGTCAGTTTCAAACTGGGGCATCTGGGAACGCAGGAAGTTGTCGCCAATATTGAGGCGGTCGTCGCGGAAACTTCTGGCATTGACGTGATAGTTGAACCCTGAGATCTGCTCGTTGCCGGCAATATCTATCGCCATGATCCTGGGAACATCGTTGGCAGGATCAGCGTCATGGGGAAATGCAAACATGCAATGATAGGTTCCGTCAGGCTGCTGGAAAGCAGGGAAAAAATAATCGCCCAGGACCACACCTGTTTTAACCACATCCTTAGAAAGGCTATACATAATCAGCCCGGAACCTCCCTGGTTCAGGTTGTGGACATTGGTCAACACTGAGATGGATGGTGGCCGGGTGTCATAGACCATGCTGCGTTTAAATTTAGTAACATTTCCCTTGCCCCAATTGACGATAGATCTGTCCCGGGCAATGACCTCCACCTGAAATTGCCCCTGACTTAAGTCAGCAAGGTCAATTTTTTTCTCAAAAGACTGCAGGGCACTGTCAAAATCATGGATATTCTCACCATGGACCTCACCATTTTGAATGATTCTGACAGTGACTTCCTTAAGACCTCGTCCAAGATCCTGGGCTTGAACAGTCAGAGGCTGACGTCCATTAGTATAAGTTATTTCAGGCTGCATTGTGATAACAGGTTCTATTTTGTCTGCAAACTTGAAATAAGTATAACCGCCTCCAATCAGAACTAACAAAGCAATTAGAATGTAAAAGCTTTTCTTAAATCGGTATTTCATAACATCTCCATACTGCCGACTGCCATGGGTCGGAATCTAAGTTATAGTAACAGTGTTGTTTGCAACGGATATCTGTCGATTGGTAACAGTTTAGCCATTTGCATGTGGCACGGCTTCCTGCCCGGAGGCATACAGCCCGGAGGGGGACTGGGGTGCCTGTCCCCTGCTTTCCTTAGAAAAGGGCTAAACTATTACGTCGATTGTTGTTTGTACACTCAAGAAGAAGGCAACAGCTCTGCAGCCTCCAGTAATTGCTTTACTCCTGCAGTGACTGCCATAAACATTTTGGAACCGGCCATGGAAACCGCAAGGTCATCCTGCGAGTTGCAATGCCTGGCAAATTCAAAGCCAATGGCCAGGGCTGGTTTATCATCATTAGACCTGGACATGGACAGAACATAGCTGTCTAACCTTGACTTGAGGGTCTGGAAAAAATTTATGTTTTTGCCAATGAGAAGTCCAGTTGCCTGGGATAATCCATCGGAAACATCATGTATATTTTTCCAGAAAGGCTCGAGAACTAAGTCCTTGGCCGGGTTGTCCTGAAGGTAGTAGGAGATACTCCACCCAGCAGTTACAATTTTTAAAATATTCAGTTCATACTCAAGCTTGTTCTTGTCAAGCTCTGTTGATTCAGGAAAAGTATCAACCATCCATTTGATATCTTCACGGTCCAGAGCATAACTGCAGAGTTCCTGGACCATAACTTCCATTTTTTCCTGTGACATAAGAAATCCCGGATAATTTCAGTTGTTGAGAATCAGTAGGCTAAAGATTTGGCAATGTTAAAACAAATATCATGTCAGTAAATGATAGCGCCCCTCTATGATGGCTGCAACAAAAAGCAGAGGTACGACGACAAAAAAGTAGGCATAATTGGCTTTTTTCCAGAGCTGCCACCAGGTTAGGGTGGTGCCGGTAAACATTCCACCCATTCCTCGCCACATGCCCACGCCAAAGGCAATGAACATGGCAGGCCATTCAAACATGCCATGGGGTACAAGCATTACAGCCAGTTGCATCCATGATACCTCGGGCAGCCATCCTGCAAACCAGCCCAGAAGGAGACCGTTGAATGCAGCCAGGATCATGGGAATGATCCCGAATAATGTCACAAAACACATGGCAAGGTAAGATGCCACCAGATTATGCATAAAAATACGCGTGGAAAACTCAATAAAGTTTAAATCCTGGAATCGTTTGGCGAGTTCCATAAATTGATCTTCCATAAATTGGAGTTCGCCGGGATAAACCCAACCAGCCACAGCAGCGGCACAGTATACTAATACTGCTGAAAGAATAAACGGCCGGGCAGCACGTATGGTTTGCAAAGCCTCATTAAGCATGGGAAAAAATCTGTTGTCAGGAAGGGGCATAATTATAGAAAATCACGTAATTTTTGGACAGGTTCGGCTTGAGGCTTTGCAAAGTAATAACCCTGGACCAAATCAACATTGCAGGTAAGAATGAAGTCAAGTTCATCTTTGGTTTCGACTCCTTCAGCCAGAACTTTGATGCCATTATCTGAAGATGCATTGGACAGGGCTTTGAAAATAGACTGCTTAAGAGTGTTTTGGTGTATATCGCGAATGATTGCTGCGTCTATTTTGATGTAATCCGGCATTATTTCCGTGAGCAGCCTCAGGCTGGAGTATCCGCTGCCCATATCATCCAGAGCGGTTTTCATCCCTTGTTCCTTGTAATATTTTAAGATACCCTTGAGGTGCTTTGTATCTCTGACAGATTCAGTTTCCACAACTTCAAATACTATTCTATTGGGATCAATGTCCAGATTTTTCATGACTGCGAAAGTTTTTTTCAGACAGTTGGACGGTTCATAAATAGTTGTGGGAATAAAGTTGATAAAAAGATGTCCCATGGCTTTGGAATTTTGGGCTGTGGTCAGGGCAGTTTCTCTGGCCTGTCGATCTAACCGGTGCAGTATTTCCGAGTCTCTTGCTTTATTTAAAAGGTATCCGGGCGAAATTATTTCTCCTTTATTGCCCAGCCCCCTGAGCAGACACTCATGCCCAAAAATGCTCTGCTTTCTGATGTCTACTATGGGTTGGAAAAAAGTTGTCAGCCTGTTTTCTTCAAGAATTTCCAACAGATCTGCTGCATCAAGGACACGGGCATAGTTGAGTATGCTTTGTATACTTGCAAGATGAGCAGGATCAATACGGTCTCCCTTTTCGAGAAATACAAACTTGATAGCCTGTTTTTCAGGGTCGGATATCTCCGGAGACAGACAGAAAGTTTTGAGAAAGTCATGAGTTGAAAGGGTTCGCACAATGACACCGCCTGGGATATCTTCCCAGAGCAGGAGTTTTTGCTCACAATGCTTACGAACATGATGTAAAAGGTCCACAGCCCGACAGAAAAATATGAGCGTACCTTTTCCACATATGATTTCCGGATTTTTTTCACAAATGCACTTCATGGTTATCAGCAAGCGCTCCTGGATTTTTTATAATGAGACATTGTATAGTGGTGTATGATGGACAATTAACTCCAGCCATACATGTAAAATAATACCTGACAGTTTAGTAGCTTACCGCTTCAATCCTTAGAAAAAAAGAAAGTTTTTCAACCATGAAAGAGCAAAAATGCCCAGTAAACATATTCTTCAGTCTTCAGTCTTCAGCCTGAAAAAACTGGGCTGTGCGTAAAGCCTGCTTAGAATATCCTGGTTGCTATCCATGTACCGGCCACAAACGTGCCAAGAGAACTGCCGAGATTGGCCAATACCACAACAAGCAAAATTCTGCAAATAGGATTGAGCCAGAATCCTTTGAGTGTAGTCAGAGCCTTGGGCAGATTTTCCAGATCCTTGACAATGGGTTTTTTAACCCATGCCTGCACCAGACCTGCTATCCAGCCTGCTGCCATTGTAGGGTTGAGGCTTGTTATGGGTGCGGCCAGAAAAGCACTCAGAATGGTCAGGGGATGGGCCATGGCCAAGGTTACACCTATAGCGGAAAAAATCCCATTGACCAGAACCCAGATATAAATGGACTGAACTGAGTGAGCTGTACCCTGAGTCAGAAAACCTATCAGCAAAAGAGCTGCAATGAGGATGGGAATGCCCCATTTGATAAAAGTGGGCCAGACAGCAGGCGGGGGTGCCGCTGTCAGAGGGGCTGGATCAATGTTCTGGCTCAGATATTTGACAATTCCCGGCACATGGGCCGCGCCAACAATAGCTAACGTTTTATGCCCCTGACTTGTGGATATTTTATGGGCCAGATACTGGTCTCGCTCATCAACAAGAGTTTTTTGAACCTGGGGAAAAGACTTGGCAAATTCATCCATGACCATTTGCAGCTGATCTTTATTTTTAAGTTTTTCAATATCTTCTTTTTCAATATTGCCCTGGAACATCATGCTTAGAAAAAGGTGGCTTAGAAGTTTAAATTTGGACCAGATAGACAAGGAAGACCAGATGCGTTTTAATGTTATGTTGACGTCGCGGTCTGCCAGGACCAGGCGTGCTCCGGTATTTTCCGCCTGATTGACGCCTTCCAGCATTTCAGCTCCAGGTTTAACCCCGAGCTTTTCCCCAATTTTTCGGTAAAATGTACTCAGCCCAAGCTGGGCCAGAAGAAAGAGGGCTTTGTTTTCTTTAACTACACGGTAAATATCCATTTTTTGCCAGGCGTCTTCTTGAACCAGCACCTGATATCTTGAAGGGCAGAGTTCAACGCAGATGGCATCGGGCTGCAGGTCATGCACCGCGTTTTTGACATCCTCTACACTTTGTTTTGAAACATGGGCTGTGCCCAGGAGATAGATGTCTTTGTCATTTAGTTTAACATGGGTCAGATTTTCTGAATTTAATTGATGATTATTATCCATTGGTTGAATGCCTGAGTTTAGGGATTGACTTTAAGGATTGACAGAGAATAACGTTGCCACCAGAGATGCAAGTTCATAATGCTTAAGGCTGTAAACCTCAAGGAATATCTATTCAAAAGCAGGTTTTAACTGAAAGTAGAATAGAGTGGTGAACAGATATCTGTTTGTTTTCTTAAACATTTGATAAAAAAAGATAAGCTCCTGCTGTTGAATTAAAACGTGCATTCTGAAGGAGAATTATGAATCGTTTACGCTATGAACAGACTCTTCCCATATCATTAGATCAGGCATGGAACTTTTTTTCCATGCCGGAAAACCTATGCCGCATCACTCCTGACTGGATGTGTTTTGACATTAAGCATAAAGATGCAGAGCATATGTATCCTGGGATGATAATTGAATACAGCATCAAGGCGGTGGCCGGGATACCCATGAGCTGGATCACAGAAATCACTCATGTAGAAAAACCGTATTTTTTTGTAGACGAACAAAGACAGGGCCCTTATCGCTTCTGGCACCATCAGCATCATTTCAGACAGACTGATGCAGGGGTTGAGGTTACCGATACCGTTCATTATTCTTTATACTTCGGTATGCTGGCTGAGCCAGTGCGAAGATTACTTGTCCTGCCGAAACTCAAAGAGATTTTTTCTTTTCGCAGAGATGCCCTGGAAAGGATTTTTTCCAGCAGGTCGTATTGACTATGTTTGAAACAGGGTTTAATTTTATATGATTGGAGGCTGAAGACTGAAGAATAAAGGCTGGAGGCTGGAGGCTGAAGGCTGAAGAATAAAGGCTGGAGGCTGAAGGCTGAAGGCTGAAGGCTGAAGGCTGAAGACTGAAGATTGAAGAATAAAGGCTGAAGGCTGAAGGCTGAAG
>NZ_KN882188.1:26184-28403 GCF_000934755.1 Desulfonatronovibrio magnus | reverse complement strand
AGGCTGAAGGCTGAAGGCTGAAGACTGAAGAATAAAGGCTGGAGGCTGAAGGCTGGAGGCATTGACAATGTCACTTTAGTCTGTGTCATTATATTCTGATGCTGGCTGTGTTTACAACTCTGTTATCTGTTATTTGTTATCGGGGTAAGGTAGTGAATTCAGGCTTTTGTTCTTCAACAATTAACAATCAATTTATAAGTAACTAAAACTAAATTAGTAATAAATTCAGAGCATTATGGTTTTACCATACAGATTGTTTCGGTCGCTTAGGCTCACTTGTGGGTGACAGGTTTTGAGCAACCACATCCCTGACAGCTCAGGTGTCATTGCGAGCGAGTCTTCGAGCGCGGCAATCCCAAACGCGTTAAGGCTATTACACCTCTTTTTTTGTGGCTCCAGCCACATTTTGAAGAAGCGGCTGGAGCCGCAAGAGTAAGACGTCCCCAGGCTGGAGCCTGGGAACGAGGGGTGTAAGGGCCTGTTCTTCAATGTGGAGGCGGCTTCTAGCCGCCTGGAATTAAATAGGCTGCAGGATGCAGGCTCCACTTTAAAGACAGTTACTCACAGGTTCGGTCCAGGTCCGTCCGGGTGAAGAGCTACTACCAATTAACAATTAACAATTAACAATTAACAATTAACAATCAACTATTAACTATTAGAACCCAATTCAGGGTGAGCAAAGTAGGAGGAAATGACAAAATTAGACATTAATTGTTTAGCTACCATCAATTTTGAGGTTAACTGGAAAAGTTCGCAAGCCGAGCACACTGAAAAATATCTTGCGCGCAAAGTGAATCTTTGGCGAGATATATTCCCCCCTGGTCTCAAGGAAGCTCTTCTGGATGAGTCCAACTCCGGGCAGGTTACTAAAGAATATCCCCCCGGTCAGGCAGTACCTGCCAGATCTAATAGTGATACCATCAAAACTAATCTTAATCATTTTATACGCAAAAAGTTTCTTGGCAAACCGCTGGAACCCTCTCCAGGGCGTTTCTATCCCCGAGGCCTGCTGGGAGGAGTTCATTTTTTTCCGCAGGACAGCCGGCCCTGCAGAATTATTAATGTTAATCAAAATGAACTTACAGTTGACTGCTCCCACCCTTTAACTGATTATCATTTGACCATCAGCGCCACAGTAGAAAACTACGCTCCCAATAGAAGTGAGACAGGGGGCAGGCTCTCTCACTGGGCTGAAGAAATTCTGGACACAGGACCAGGAATGCAGGCTCGGATGTCCCATGGACCAACTGATTTTATCAGGTCAGGATTTTCCAGGGTCGATGATTCTGATGATGCCTTTTTTTACCATGCCCCAAGGATGGTCAATCACATTGACGCGCAGGCCATGGAGTTTCTCGCCCGTGAGTATGCCCGGCACATCCGGCCAGGGATGAAAGTGCTGGACTTGATGAGCAGCGTACATTCACATCTGCCTCTTGAGATTGACCTCAGTGTTACCGGACTGGGTCTTAACAGTCAGGAAATGGAGGCAAATCCCAGACTTACGTCTCATGTAATCCATGATTTAAACAAAAAGCCGTTTCTGCATTTTGAAGACGCAGTTTTTGATGCGGTATTGTGCAGCCTTTCGGTAGAATACTTGACTGATCCTTATCAGGTTGCAAGAGAAGCCGTCAGGGTGCTTGCACCGGGCGGTACATTCTGCATTGGATTCAGTAATCGCTGGTTTCCTCCCAAAGTAACACATCTTTGGCAGGAACTGCACGAGTTTGAGCGGCTGGGACTTGTGCAGGACTTGATGCTTGATACCGGTGCTGTAGGAGATATAAAAACCATAAGCATTCGCAACTGGTGGAGACCTGAAGATGATCCCCATACAGAACAGACCTGGATCAGTGATCCTGTTTATGTTGTGACAGGTATTAAAAAACATGTAACATAATTAGAGCTTAGGGGTAACTTGAAAAAAACTGGCCTCCGGATCCGTCATCCCGGACTCGATCCGGGACCGGGGTGACGGTTAAAGCAAGCTATTACTCTTTATCGTCATTCCAACGAAAGCTGGAATCCAGGCTTTTCCTTGTTCCCAGGCTCCAGCCAGGGAACACCTCATTTTTGTGGCTCCAGCCACTTCTTAAGAAGCTCCTCACCAGGGCTGCCCGGGACCGAACATGCGAGTAACTGTCTTTAAAGTGGAGCCTGCATCCTGCAGGCTATTTAATTCCAGGCGGCTGGAAGCCGCCTCCACCTTGAAGAAC
>NZ_KN882188.1:0-26174 GCF_000934755.1 Desulfonatronovibrio magnus | reverse complement strand
AGGCTATTTAATTCCAGGCGGCTGGAAGCCGCCTCCACCTTGAAGAACAGTCCCATATTTGGAAATTGGGACAGTCCCCGCGAGGTACTATAAAACAGATTGATGCTGCATTGGTTCCTGGAAGAAATTTGCTTTAATGATAAAATTTACACAGCGAGGGACAGTCCCTGTGCCAGGCGCAAAGTTCCCATCTTTGACGGAATTTTTCAGGCAAATGTGCATTAATCAAAGCAAAAATCGTCAAAACATGAAAATTATAACCATCTGATTTTATTGGCAAAACGATTGTAGTTACTTGTAAGCGGCTGGAGCCGCAAGAACTAAACGTCCCCAGGCTGGAGCCTGGGAACGAGGGGTACAAGTTACTCAAAGGTTCGCTCCCAATCCGACTGAGTGGGGAGCTTACAAGGTATGCATCAAAAAAACAAAAACGTATGCGTATCATTATACAATATAATATAACTTATTCATTGAAATTTTTGTTGCCATAGTGTTTCAAATATGATTAATTGAACATTAACTAATCCATCAAGATTAAGTTATTTTTTTAACAAACGGTTACTAAAACGTAACCGCTGGCATTTCTAACCAAGGAGGGAGGGTTATGAGCTTAACCAGACGCGATTTTGTTAAAATCTGCGGCGGGACCGTGGCTGGCCTGGGAATCTCCCAGATGATCCATCCGGGTCTTTTGATGGCCATGGAAAATGAGGCCAAAAAAGCACCTGTGATTTGGGTCCAGGGACAGGGCTGTACCGGATGTTCCGTCTCACTTCTTAATGCTGTCCACCCCAGTATTAAGAATGTTCTCTTGAACATTATCAGCTTGGAGTATCACCCCACTGTCATGGCAGCAAAAGGTGTACTGGCAATGGATCACCTTTTCGAGGTGGCTGACAAGTATGAGGGGAAATTTTTCCTGGCCATTGAAGGCTCAGTTCCTAAAGCTGCTGATGGAAAGTACTGTTACGTAGGTGAACGGGATGGTGAGCATATTACCATGCTGGAGATGACCAAGACTTTGGGCAGTAAATGCGCTGCTACTCTGTCTCTTGGTACATGTTCTGCCTACGGCGGTATTCCAGCTGCCTGGGGTAATTTAACTGATGCTGTTCCAGTGACTCAGATTTATCAGGAAAACAACATTAACAAGCCGGTAATCAATGTACCGGGCTGTCCACCCCATCCAGACTGGATGGTGGGAACCGTGGCCCATGTGCTGCTTTATGGTATTCCTGAACTTGACAATCATCTAAGGCCCAAGCTCTTTTTTGGCTCCAATATTCATGATAACTGTCCTTACAGAAGTTATTACGATCAGGGCGTCATGAGCAAGACCTTTACTGAAAAGAAAGCCTGCCGTTATGAAATCGGCTGCAAAGCACCCCACGTCAATGCCGACTGCTGGAAAAGACGCTGGAATAATGGCGTTAACTGGTGCGTGGAAAATGCAGTATGCATCGGTTGTGTAGAGCCCGGTTTCCCGGATATGATGTCACCATTTTATGAGGCAGTCTAATCGCCCTAACACCTTTTAAGGAGGTAATACAATGGCAGGAAAAAAGCCAGATCAAGCCCCTTCCATGGATTCAGGGGCCAGGAAAATAAAAGTTTCGGTTGATCCTCTGACCAGAATTGAAGGGCATCTTAAGGTTGAAGTGGAAGTCAAGGACGGAGTAGTTGTTGACGCACACTGTACCGGACCCATGTTCAGAGGTTTTGAAAACATTTTAATTGATCGTGATCCGAGAGACGCAACACAGCTGGTGCAGAGGATATGCGGTGTGTGCCCGACAGCTCATGCCACAGCAGCTGTGAGAGCTCTGGACGATGCTTTTAATGTTAAGGTCAATACAAATGGCCGTATCATGCGTAACCTGATTTTTGGAGCCAACTATCTGCAGTCTCATATTCTGCATTTTTATCATCTGGCAGCTCTGGATTACGTTAATGGTCCTGATGTAGCGCCATTTGTTCCCAGGTATGAAAATAATGATATCAGAGTCGATGCTGCCACTAACCAGGTGGGAGTGGATCAGTATCTTAAAGCGCTTGAGATCAGGCGCATCTGCCATGAAATGGTGGCCATGTTCGGAGGCAGAATGCCGCATGTTCAGGGCCTGGTTGCAGGCGGCACCACAGAGATACCCACTGTGGATAAAATTGTGGGCTTTTTGTGGAGGTTTAAGAAAGTATCTGAATTCATTGAAAATGAATATCTGCCTCTGGTTTACGCTCTTGGCGGGGTATACCCCGATCTTCTGGAAACAGGTAAGGGCTGCAAGAACATGATCTCCTTTGGAGTGTTCCCACTGGATGATGCTGAAAATACATTTCTGCACAAACCCGGGGTATACACCAACGGACAGGATTATCCATTAGATACAGATCAGATTCTGGAGTATGTCAAGTATTCATGGTTTGATGATGATACTACCGGCCTGCATCCCAGTGAAGGTAAAACTGTTCCTGATCCTTACAAGGAAGGAGCCTACAGTTTCATCAAAGCTCCAAGATACAATGATCTGCCTCACGAAGCAGGACCACTGGCCAGAATGTGGATCACCAATCCAGAACTGAGCCCGGCAGCGCAGGCAGCAGGATTTAACAAGATGCGCGACTTTGGTGACAAGGCCTTTTCAATCCTTGGAAGACATATTGCCAGAGCAGAAGAAGCGCTCATGGTGGCTAAGGCAGTTGAGCAATGGCTGGGTGAGGTAAAGCCTGGTGAAGAAACATATGTTCCCTCAGAGGTTCCTGCCGAGGGTGAAGGCATGGGACTTACTGAAGCACCTCGTGGCTCCTTGCTGCACTATATTAAAGTTGATGATCATTACATTGAAAATTATCAGGTTATTGCTGCCACAATCTGGAACGCAAGCCCCAGAGATGATAAAGGCATTAGAGGACCCATGGAAGAGGCCCTTATCGGAATTCCGGTTCCTGACCCAAGCAGTCCAGTTAATGTAGGGCGCATAGTTCGCGCCTTTGATCCGTGACTGGGTTGTGCTGTGCACGTGCTGCACGCTGAAACTGGTGAGGAACATGTAATTTCTGTTGAATAATCAGATAATTCAGCAATAGTTGACTGTACTTCAAAAGGCCGGTAAATCCGGCCTTTTGTTTTTTGGCAATCTATTTGTATTGTGGAGTTTTCATGAAAACATTACTGGTGATGGGCATAGGAAATATTCTGCTCCGGGATGAAGGGGTCGGGGTGTATTGCATGCAGACGCTGCAAAAGGAAGAATGGCCTGAAAATGTTTTTTTTGCCGATGGTGGAACCTTTACCCAGGATCTGTTTTATCTTTTTGAAAAGTATGACCACCTTCTGGTTCTGGATGCAGTGCGGGGAGGCAAGGAGCCTGGATCGATGTACAGGCTGGAGGAAAAGGATCTTGTTCACAACAAAAAGCAACAGGTTTCCCTGCATGATATTGATCTGCTTGATTCATTGAGAATGGCTGAGCTTTTGGGCAGCAAACCCACTTTGACAGTTATGGGGATTGAACCTCAGGAAATTGCCTGGGAGATGGGGATGACGCCGACGCTTGAAAAAGTATTCCCTGACTTTGTGGAGCTGACCAGGCGTGAAATACATAAAATTTTAAGTACATTTTGACAAATGACGCGGATGCTGGGTCTTTCAGTTTGACACTGCATTAGTTTCTGGCAGAAATCGCTTACAAGTAACTTCAAAAAAAACTGGACCCCGGATCAAGTCCGGGGTGACGGTTAAAGCAAACAATTACTCTTTGTCGTCATTCCGGCGAAAGCCGGAATCCAGGTTTTTTCTTGTTCCCAGACTCCAGACTGGGAGCTGTCTTTCTTTTTATAAATTGAACAGATACAGTTGTAGAAAAATATATGGATATTTTGCAGATTAATACTGAAAAAACATGGAGAGGAGGGGAGAGGCAGACCTTTTTTCTCATGAAAGGGTTGATGAAAGCAGGTTTGCATGTCAAGCTTCTTTGCCTTAAAGGCCGGCCCCTGGAGCAAATCTGTCTAAAGCATTCACTGCCTGTTATCTCAGTAAATGACCAAAAGCATGCTTTCAGGTACCTATTGAAATACGGAGGTAATTATGATCTGCTGCATGCGCAGACGGGCAAGGGACAGAGCCTAGCAATTATGGCCAAGCCTCTGCACAGATGCCCTGTGGTTTATACAAGAAGAGTTGATTTCAGGCCCTCCAATATCCTGTCCAAACTAAAGTACAGGTTTACCGATCAAGTGGTGGCCATATCACCGGCCATTAAAAATATTCTCTCCAATGTAATGCCTCTGGAAGACATTGCAGTTATTCCCAGCTGTATTGATACATCACGCGAATCTCTTGAACCTTCTGCCAAAGCATTGTCCGTCAGGGCCAAGCTTCCTGATTGCAAAATTTTTGGTACCATTGCGGCTCTTGTTCCTCATAAAGATCCGCTGACCATGGTCAAAGCTGTGGATAAGCTTTCAGGCATCTCTGACAAAAAATTTGTTTTTCTACACTTTGGTCAGGGTGAACTCGAGGCTGAGGTCAAAGAAGAAATCAACCGGAGAGGATTGGATGACATTTACCTGCTTATGGGTTTTGATGAGGAGGTGGAAAGATTTTATCCAATTATGGATGGATTTGTCATGAGCTCTCGGGAAGAAGGCCTCGGAAGCAGTGTTCTGGATGCCTTCAGGTATAAGGTGCCAGTTGCTGCTACAGATGCCGGGGGATTAAGGTTTCTGGTTACAACAAGAGGGTTGGTCAGTTCTGCTGAAAACCCGGAAAAGCTGGCGGAGAACATGAAATTTTTGTTGGAATCTTCACAAAAGGTGCAGGAGATGGTTGCCCGAGCACATGAGTATGTATTGCTCGAGCATGGGCTGGACAGTATGATCAATGATTATCTGAAGATTTATGAAAAAGTTCTGCGAATGCCCATTGATCATGACTGTCATAAGGGTAGTTGAATAGTAACTCACTCCTGAAATTATGTCATAAAAAAATCAAAGAAAGTTTAACCGGGGTAAACTTGGGGATTGCTCTTGGAGCAATTCAACCGGGCAGGACAAGTAGGTTCCCCGGCCAATGAGAAAACTTCTTTATTCTTTACGCCCTTTGCGTTAAAATTTCAACCCTGTCTTTTGAATATCTTCCAGCAGCAGCTCTCTGATCCTTCTGCTCACTGGTCCTGGACGGACATCATGGATGGGTTTGCCATTATATCTGACCACACTGACAGCATCTAAGGTGGTTCCAAGCAGGATCACCTCCCTGGCCTCGTATATTTCATCTTCCTGTATACCCCGAAAAATAAAAGAAACCTCGTTTTTAATGAGGTCAAGAGCTCGCATTAGGGTAGTGCCGGTCAGGGCGTTGCTCAGATCGGGCACAATTAATTTACCCGCCTGATTAACAATGACTGCATTTTCTATACTGCCTTCAGCAAGAAATCCGTTTTCATCAAAACAAAGGGCAAAGTCATAGCCTTTGTCTATGGCTTCTTTTTTCATCAGTACATTAGGCAGATAATTAACTGATTTCATCCGGGCCATGTAACTTTGCTTGGCCGGTTTGTCAGATTTGCAGGCGGTAACGCCCTTTTCCCAGAAGCTGGGGGGGAGGTGGTTGTATTTTCGGGCCACAAGATAAAGGCTGGCCTGAGGGCATTCTCTGTAGTCAATGGAAAATCCCCCAGGTCCACGACCAATAAATAAACTCAAATACCCATCATCATTGTCTGCTGCTGCGGCAAGTTCCACCACAAGTTCCTTTATTCTGGTAAACGGCACTGGAGGATCAATGAAAATGGCGCGGCAGTTCTTCTTCATTCTTTCCATATGGGCATCCAACTGATAAATCTTTCTGGTAATAAATTTAACAGTTTCAAATATGCCGTCTCCGCGGTGAATAAGATGATCATCTAAAGGTATAAGCATAAGTCTGGGATCTCGGCAGATCAAGCCCAGCCGATGATCATAAAAGGCGAAGATATTCTGCTCTCCGGGCCTTGGCAGGCTGATAAGCTTTTCCATGTATTCCTGGGTTGAGGCAATAGCAGTCACTTGGTGCTCCTTTATGGGACCCGCAATAAGTTTTTCTGCAAAAGCAGTTCAGAAATCTGCACAGCATTCAAGGCTGCTCCCTTGCGGATGTTATCAGCCACCACCCACATGTTCAGGCCATTGGCAATGGTTTCATCTTCTCGGATTCTGCCTACAAAGGTTTCATCCTCTCCTGCTGCGAACAGGGGCATGGGATAAATCTTTTCAGATGGATTATCCAGAACTTTTATGCCCGGGGCCTGGGTGAGAATGGCTCTGGCTTCCTGGGGGGTGATCTTCTTTTCAGTTTCTATATTCAGGGATTCACTGTGACCATAAAATACTGGTACGCGTACTGTGGTGGCAGTGACCTTAACATTATCGTCACCCATGATTTTTTTGGTCTCATTGACCATTTTCATTTCTTCTTTTGTATAGTCATTTTCCAGAAACATGTCGATGTGGGGGAGACAATTAAAGGCTATCTGATGTGGATAAACCTTTGACTCAACTTCCTGCATGCCAAACAAGGCCCTGACCTGAGATTCCAGCTCTTCTATGGCTTTTTGCCCGGATCCGGACACAGCCTGATATGTAGAAACTATGACCCTGACGATTTTGCCTGCATCGTGCAGAGGCTTAAGGACAACCACCATCTGAATGGTGGAACAGTTGGGATTGGCGATGATGCCCTGATGGTTGTTCAAAGCGTCAGGATTAACTTCAGGAACTATTAGAGGAACATTGTCATCCATACGCCAGGCGTTGGAGTTGTCTACCACAACACAGCCGGATCTGACTGCTATGGGTGCAAATTTTTCAGATGTGGCACCACCGGCAGAGAAGATGGCCAGATCAATGCCATCAAAAGACTGTTCTGTCAGTTCCTGAACAAGAAGTTCCTGGTCATTGAAAGGTACTTTAGACCCGGCTGAACGTGAAGAAGCCAAAGGGATAATTTTTTGTGCAGGAAAATTGCGATGAGCTAAAGTTTTAAGCATTTCACGGCCTACTGCACCTGTAGCACCGACTACGGCAACAACTGGTTGTCTGGTCATTATTAAAACTCCTTTAGTTATTTACTCTTGAAACCCTGTCATAAAAAACAAGGAAATGTTATCAGTTAATAGTTATCAGTTAATAGTTAATTGTTGAAGAACAAGAGCCTGAATTCTGTGCCTTACCCTGATAACAATTAACAATTAACAGATAACTGGTTGGTGGGCTAAGCCCGCATCAGGGTAAGGCAATACGTTATGACTGAGTCAGGCTTTTGACAATCTCTAAACAGGTGTCAGCCTTATTAAGGGTGTAAAGATGAATTCCCGGGGCTCCACGATCCAGCAGTTCACGAATCTGGGCTATGGCATGCTCAGTGCCAACCTTCCTGACCTGGGCTGGACCGCCTTCTTCATGGGCCTGTTCCAGAGACTCCATGAATCCTTCAGGCAGTGTAGCTCCGCTTAAGTTTATGCTTTTTTTAATGACCCCAAGGCTTGTAACAGGTAGAATTCCTGGAATAATGGGCTTTTCAATGCCTCTAACCTTAGCCATTTCAACAAACTTGAAATACAGATCATTATCAAAAAAGAGCTGGGTAATGGCAAACTGGCTGCCTGTATCTAACTTCAACCTGAGAAAATAAATATCTGTTTCCAAATCAGGCGCTTCCACATGGCCCTCCGGATAGGCTGCAACTCCAACTCCCATGCCTGGATATCGTTTTTTGATGTATTTCACGAGGTCATAAGCAAAATGAAAGTCTTCGTTGTCAGGTACATATTTAGTCTGGCCTTGTGGCGGGTCACCGCGCAGGGCAAGAACATTCTGCACACCGGCCTGATTGAGCCGGTCCAGAAAGTCGGATATTCTTTGCTTAGAAGCGCTGACACAAGTCAGGTGCGCCATAGGTTCAAGACCATAGTCCTGTTTGAGCCTGGTAACTATCTCCAGAGTATAGTCCTGAGTGCTTCCTCCAGCACCATAGGTGACTGAAACAAATAGAGGATCAACCTGCTTGAGTTCTGCTACCTGTTCAAAAAAACCAGGCCAGGCAGATTTTTCTCTTGGAGGAAAAAACTCTAAAGAAAAAAAAGGTTTGTTTTGGGCAATCAATTGATGAATTTTCAATTCAGAACTCCTGATTTGAGTTGGTGATGATTAGGCTTGTTAAAGTCTAAAGTCTGAAGACCAAGGTCCAAGGTCCAAGGTCTACAGTCCAAAGTCTAAAGTCTCAGGTCCAAGGTTAAATTTCTTCAGCCTTCCCCCTTCCGCTAAGCTACAACATCCGCAATCTGGAAAATGGGCAGATACATGCTGATGACCAGTCCACCCACAACCACTCCCAAAAAAACGATCATAATAGGTTCCAGCAAAGAGGTCAAAGTATCTACAGCAACATCCACTTCGTCATCATAAAAATCGGCAATTTTCCCAAGCATTGTATCTAAGGCACCTGTGGTTTCACCAATGGAAATCATATGTATGACCATGGGTGGAAAAATGGCAGTCTCGCCGAGTGGTTCGGCCAGGGTCTGGCCTTCAGCAATGCTCTTTTTAGCTTCCTGAACTGCAATTTCCACAGTTTTATTGCCTGATGTGCGCGATACAATATCCAGAGCGCTCAGGATGGGAACGCCTGAAGATATCATGGTACTCAGGGTGCGGCTGAATCTGGCCACTGCCACTTTGCGCAGCAAGGGCCCAAAAACTGGCAAAAAAAGAACCCAGTTGTCCACCAGAATTTTTCCTTTTTCCCAGCGATAGAATAACTTAAAGGCGATAAAAAACAAAATCAGGCTGGCGATGATATACATAAAATTTTCAGTGGTAAATCGGCTCAGGTTGATTACAATCTGGGTGGGAGCGGGCAGGGCACCGCCAAAATCTGCAAACATCTGCTCAAAGGTCGGAATGACAAAGATGAGGATAATGGCAATGACCGCCACGGCAACGGTAATAATTACGCCCGGATAAATAAGGGCACTTTTTACCTTGGCTTTGAGTTTGGCTGCCTTTTCAATATACTTGGCCAGACGGTCGAGAACAACATCAAGTACACCACCAGTCTCTCCAGCGTCCACCATGTTTGTGTACAAATCATCAAAAACGTCACGGTGTTTGCTCATGGCATCATAAAGAGAGTTACCTCCCTCAATATCATTTTTGATTTCGTAGAGCTTGCGCCGCAGTTTGTTATTTTCTGTCTGCTCACACATTACCTGCAGAGATTGCAGAATAGGTACGCCCGAATTGATCATAGTGGCAAACTGTCTGCTGAAGACGACCATATCCCTGGAAGTGACTCCGCCTTCAAGAAAAGTTCCCTCAAGTATATCCTTGGGTTTGGGTTTGACTTTTATGTCCGACAATCCCTTGCGCTTCAGGGCATTTTCAGCCATGTCCAGGCTGGGAGCATCCAGATCGCCCTTGATCTTTCTGCCTGTTCTGCTTTTGGCTTTGTAGATAAATATTGGCATGGTTTACTGTGTAGCCTTGAATATGGCTTAAGTATGGGTCAGGTTGTGGTTCTCAGCACTTCCTGAATGTTGGTTATACCCTGGGCGGCCTTCATCAGCCCGCTTCGACGCATGGTGATCATTCCTTCTTCCAGCGCTTTTTTCTTTAAAGTTGCTTCTCTTGCTCCACCCAGAATCAGATCCTGGATGGCCGGAGTCACTGTGAGCACTTCGTACAGCCCGGTTCTGCCTTTGTATCCAGTCTGGCTGCATTCATGGCATCCACCATTGGTGTATATGCTGGACTGGCCAATTTCTTCTCTGGTAAAGCCCATTTCCAGAAGTTTGTCCTGGTCGGTATCGTCAGGTGTCTTGCAGGCAGGACAAAGTCTGCGCACCAGACGCTGGGCCATGATGACGTTGACTGATGAAGCTACCAGAAAATCTTCAACACCCATATTGATCAGTCTGGTCAGCGTGGAAGCTGCGTCATTGGTATGGAGTGTTGAAAGAACTAAGTGTCCGGTCAGAGCTGCCTTGATGCCGATCTCCGCTGTTTCAAGATCGCGCATTTCTCCCACAAGGATAATGTCCGGATCCTGACGTAGAAATGAGCGCAGCGCTGCAGCAAAAGTAAGGCCGAGCTCTTCATGAACCTGGACCTGATTAACTCCCTTGAGGCTGAATTCCACTGGATCTTCAGCTGTGGAAATATTTACGCCTTCCCGGTTGAGTTCCATAATGGCGGAGTACAGGGATGTGGTTTTCCCTGATCCTGTGGGGCCGGTAACCAGCACCATCCCATAAGGCTTCTTTATGGCAGCCTCAAAAGCGAGAAAAGACTGCTCTTCAAGACCGAGCCTGACCATATCAACCTGCAGGGCAGACTTATCTAGAAGTCGCATGACCACTTTTTCTCCAAACAAAGTGGGCAGAATGGAGACACGAAATTCCATTTCACTGCCTGATGGGGTGCGTACCTTAATGCGACCGTCCTGGGGAAGCCGTTTTTCTGCTATGTTGAGGTGGGCCATGATTTTCAGCCTGGAAGTGATGGCATTCTTCATGGCAATGGGCGGCCGCATGACTTCCTTGAGCATGCCGTCCAGACGCATTCGAACTCGGAAATCTTTTTCATAAGGTTCAATATGTATGTCTGAGGCCCGCTTGTTAATAGCTTCCATTATTATGAGGTTGACCATTTTGACCACAGGTACCTGAGAAGCAGCCTCGAGAGTGGAGGTTTCATCGCGATCATTTGAATCCTGACAGACAGCAATCTCAGAGGCAGCCATATCTGCCATAAGTTCGTCAAGATTTTCACCGCAGCTGTCGGATATTTTCTCAAGCGCCTTGTTGATGGAAGACCTGGTTGCAAGGTGTACCACGGGTTCCATACCGGTCATGAATCGAATATCGTCCAATGCTGTTATGTTGCGGGGGTCAACAAAGGCCAGGAAAAGGTGCTTGTCATGCACATGAAATGGAACAGTCTGGTACTTGGTCCATTTACCCTTATCCACCAGGTTTAGTACCTGTTCAGGCACATTCAGGGCTGAAGGGTCCACTACCGGCAGGTTGAGATGTTCAGCGCTGAAGTCCCGGTAATCTTCGGGGCTGATTATGCCAAGAGAAAGCGCAGCTCTGGCAAAGTCTTTTCTGATTCTGGTCTGTTCGGCCTGGATGACCTTGATTTGTTGTTCATCAAGCCCGGCCCGTTTGACCAGTTTCTGGGTAATGGAGTTTTCCAGCATGGGATTTTAGTTATCAGTTATCATAGTTTTTGTGATTCAAGATTTGAAATATTTTTTTCCAGTTTTTCCAGGTCTGTCATTATGAATTCAATTTTTTCAATAAGGCTCTGGTATTCTATGCTCAATGCCTTAAATTTTTCAGCCTGCTGATAAGTTTCAGGCAAGGCCATAATTGTTTCCAATTCTTCCTGTCTGCCCAGATATTTTTCCAGACGGGCCTCCTGCCGGGTATATTCATTTTTCAGAGGCATGAGCTGATTATAAATCTTATTTCTATGTTCTGCCTCGCGTCTGCGTTTTTCCTTAGCGGATTCAGCGCTTTTTTTATATTCACAGGCTGCAGACGGCTGATCCCGAAGATCTTCATCTGATGGGTCCATGATACGGCTTTCATAGTAGCTATCAAACCCTACTCCATGCTGGACAATATGGCAACTGTCTAATGACCAGACCTCTGCAGCGACGCTGGAAAGCAGAAATCTGTCATGGGCGATCATAAAAACAGCTCCAGGAAAATCTTTTAAGGCCGCTATGAGGGCTTCTCTGCTCTCCATATCCAAATGGTTGGTTGGTTCGTCAAGCATAAGAAGGTTGGCTTTGGTCAGAAACAGGGAAGCCAGTATAAGTCTTGATTTTTCTCCACCACTAAGGCTTGCGGTCTTACGGTTCCAAAAGGTCTCGTCCAGCATGAACAAACCCAGCACAGAACGTATTTCTTCTTCAGTAGGATTTTCCAGAGCAAGGCGTCTGATTTCAGTGAGAACAGTGTTCTCAAGGCACAAGGTATCAGTCTGATGCTGGGTAAAATAGGCAGGAAATGTGTTGCGTCCCAAGTGAATCTGCCCCTGTTCCGGTTTTAAATGCCCCAGAATAAGTTTAAACAGGGTGGACTTCCCAGAGCCATTGGGACCCATAAGGGCAATTTTCTGGCCATGGAAAAGTTGAAAGTTCAAATCATGAAAAATATTGGGCTTGCCTGGGTGAGTGAAGTGCAAATCAGCACAGGTGATGGCTACCTTGCTGGCCTTTCTGGGTTTGGGCCAGGTAAAACTGAGGCTGCGGCCTTTATTTTCAGCTGAGAAGTCCCGCATCTTTGCAGAAAGTTTTTCTGCCTGTGCCAGCCTGGCCTGTGCCTGTCTGGCTTTTGTTGCCTTGTAGCGAAAACGTTCAACAAAGCTGTGCAGATGATTAATTTGCTGAGATAGTTTCTGTCTTTCTTTGTCCTTGAGCATTTCGCGCTGTTCATGCCACTTGATGAACTGGGTGTAGTTCCCGGGTCGAAAGTAGGGCCTGTCATAGCCCATATGCAGTATATGGCTGGCAATTTTATCTATGAAAACCCGGTCATGGGCTACCAGAACAAGCATTCCGGAAAAGTTGATGAGATAGTCCTCGAGCCAGACTACAGCCTCAAGATCAAGATGATTCGTAGGCTCATCCAGAATTAGAATGTCAGCACCCTGCAGGAGTACCTTGGATAGCTTGGCCCTTTCACGCCATCCTCCTGATAAAAGCCGCAGGGGTGCAGTAAAGGATTTTTCCTCAAATCCAAGTCCAGATAGAATTTTTTCAGCCTGGTATTCAGGATTATAGCCATACTGCTCTTCCATGTCAGCCTGAACTTTGGACAGTCTGGACAGTTCTTCGTTATCATTGTCAGAGATGGCATTTTGCCATTTTTTCCAGAAATCCCCCCAGTCGGGGAGAACGCTCAGGATATACTCAAGAAGTGTGGAATCAAGCTCTGTTTCAAGGATGTCCTGAGCCACATATCCGATTCTTGCACCCTGGGGTATGGAAATATTGCCGGAGTCAGGCTGGATAAGTCCGGCAATCATTTTTAACAGAGTACTTTTGCCGCATCCATTGGGGCCGGTTATAGTCAAGCGGTTACCGGGATTGACTTCAAAGGTCAGGTCCTTAAACAGCTCTTCACCGCTGTAGCTTTTTGATATATTGTTGATGGATATTTTCATAATTCATGTAACCAGAAAATCAGGTGCCTGGCATTTGTTCCCAGGCTGGAGCCTTAAAACGAGGGAATTACCTGCAGGCTTCACTTATCAAGGCAGTTCCTCACAAGTTCAGTCCCGGTCCCCACGGGTGAGGAGCTTACAAGTGACTTCAAAAAAACTGGACCCCGGATCCGTCATCCCGGACTCGATCCGGGACCGGGGTGACGGTTAAAGCAAGCAATTACTCTTTATCGTCATTCCGGCGAAAGCCGGAATCCAGGCTTTTCCTTGTTCCCAGGCTGGAGCCTGGGAACACCTCTTTTTTTGTGGCTTAAACCACATTCCAAAGAAGCGGCTGGAGCCGCAAGAGCAAAACGTCCCCAGGCTGGAGCCTGGGAACGAGGGGTTCAAGTTACTCACAGGTTCAGTCCCGGGCCGCCCGGGTGAGGAGCTTCTAAATGACTTCAATTTTAATGCAAATATTTCAAAATGTTACTGTACTGCAAACATGTCATTTTTCATAAAATTGATCTCCCTCAGTTCCAGTCCGCCAGGATAACAACAGATACTTTTAGTCCAGCAGTGAATGAAAAGCAAGACATGGACAAATTATCCAACGGGAATTTTTGTAATTGTTTTTTTTAAAACATCAAGGTAGCTTTACTTTTTTAGCAGTGCAGTTCCTTAAATAAGGCTGAAGGCTGAAGGCTGAAGGCTGAAGGCTGAAGGAAGAGGGAAGAGAGCTGAAGAACTTGGATTTTGGACCTTGCTGGTCTTGTCAGTGACTAATTTTTTTTACAGGATTGGAGTGGTAAGTTACTAAATTAAGCGTATAAGAGGAAGGATTTAACCTATGATACCAGAAGACCTTTTGTATACCAGTTCGCATGAATGGGTAAAGCAGGAAGAGGGTTTAATTGTCACCGGTTTAACTGACTTTGCTCAACAGCAGCTTGGAGACATTACCTTTGTGGAGTTGCCTGAGATTGGAGTAATGCTTGAACAGGGGCAGGAGATGAGTGTTGTTGAGTCGGTCAAGGCTGCCAGTGAAATATATGCACCAGTGTCAGGTGAAGTGGTGGAGGTCAATGATGGTTTAGAAAATGCTCCGGAGATGATTAACGAGGACCCCTTTGGCAAGGGATGGATCGTTAAGATCAAACCGGCCGGGGATATTGACCATCTTCTGAGCCCCAAACAATATTCAGAACTTACAGCAGACGGTTAAGCTCATGCCTTATATCCCATATACCAGGCAGCAACAGCAAATTATGCTTGAGACCATAGGTCTAAGAAGCATGGATGAGCTGTTTCAGGATATTCCCAGCCCCTTGCGTTCTCCGGAATTTGATGTTCCCCGGGGCAAATCCGAAATGCAGACAGTAGAACATCTCAGACACCTTGCTTCCCTTAACAGTACCGGTTTAAAAAGTTTTCTCGGTGCCGGGTTTTATGATCATTACATTCCGGCAGCTGTTAGTGCCCTGGTAAACCGATCAGAGTTTTATACTGCCTATACTCCTTACCAGGCAGAAGCCTCTCAGGGCAGTCTGCAGGCTCTCTTTGAATATCAAAGCACCATGTGCAGATTGATGGATATGGATTATGCCAATGCATCCGTCTATGACGGCGGAACCGCAATCTATGAGGCCATGATGATGGCTGTTCGTCAGACAAAGCGCAGGAAAATAATCATATCCGAAGACATCAATCCCATTTACCAGAGCATGCTCAAGTGCTATACAAAGAATTTGCATCTTGAGCTTATAGTTGTTGCACAAAAAGATGGTCTTCCAGACCTGGAAACCCTGCAGGGTGCGCTGGATGACTCATGCGCAGCCTTAGTTGTGCAGAATCCAAATTTTTTCGGTTACATACTGGATTATTCTGATTTATTTTCAGCAGCAAGGGACAATGGGGTTGTCTCCATCATTTCTGTTTATCCCATAATGCAAAGTGTTCTCAAGACACCCGGTGAGATGAAGGCGGACATTGCCGTGGCAGAAGGTCAGTCTCTTGGGCTGCCATTAAGCTTTGGCGGGCCGTATCTCGGAATAATGACCTGTATCAGAAAGCTCATCAGGCAGATGCCCGGAAGAGTTGTAGGGCGCACTCAAGATGTAAAGGGCAGGGAAGGATATGTCCTGACCCTGCAGGCAAGAGAGCAGCATATAAGAAGGGAAAAAGCCACTTCCAATATTTGCTCCAACCAGAGCCTCTGCGCGCTCCAGGCACTTGCCTACGTCTGCCTCACAGGTCCGGACGGCATGCGCAGCATAGCTGCCAAAGGAATGGAGCTGGCCAGATATGCAGCTTCAAGGCTTTGTTCCATACAGGGTGTGGAAATGCTTAATCAGGCTTTTTATGGCAATGAGCTGGCTATTAAACTTCCCATGAATGCATATGACCTTTTGAGTCGAATGATTCCCCAGGGCTTTGTGCCCGGTTTTCCTCTTGGCAGGTACTATCCGGGAATGGAAGACTGCCTGCTTATGGCTTTCACGGAAAAGAACAGTCAGCAGGATATCGGCATGCTCACAGAACTAATGAGAGGGATCATTGAAGGATAGGTAAAAGATGAAGACAATTTTTGCCCATACAGTTGAAGGTCGGGTCAGTCCGCATACCTGTGAGTGCGGATCACAGCCGGAACAGATGCTGCCTGCAGAGCTTTGCCGGTCCGGGCAGCCTGATCTGCCCAGGTTAAGCGAGCTGGATGTGGTCAGACATTTCACTAAGCTTTCCAGGAGAAATTTTGGTGTAGATGCCAATTTTTATCCACTTGGTTCCTGTACCATGAAGTATAACCCCAAGTTTACTGAGCAGGTCGCGGCTTTGCAGGGTTTTACAGAGCTGCATCCCCTTCTGCCCCAGTTGCGTGGGGCAGGGCTCTACACCCAAGGCGCTCTGCAGGTTATCTATGAGCTGGAGGAACTATTGTGCGCCATTACCGGAATGGATGCTTATACTCTGCAGCCCATGGCCGGTGCTCACGGTGAATTGACCGGGGCCATGCTCATGGCAGCATATCACAGCAAAAAAGGGAATGACAAAACCCAGATTATTGTCCCGGATTCAGCCCATGGGACCAATCCTTCTTCAGCGGCCATTGCGGGTTTTGATGTGGTGACCATTAAATCCAGGGACGGCATAATCGACCCTGAAGCATTGAGCAAAGTGGTCAATGACAGAACTGCGGGCATTATGATGACTTGCCCCAATACTCTGGGCCTTTTTGAGACACACTTAAGTGAAATTGTAGAGATGATTCATTCCGTGGATGGTCTTTTATATTATGATGGTGCAAATTTAAACGCCATCCTGGGGAAAATGCTTCCAGGCAAGGCAGGTTTTGACGTGGTCCATCTTAACCTTCATAAGACTTTTGCTGCGCCACACGGCAGTGGAGGACCTGGTTCAGGCCCGGTGGGGGTAAACTCAAAGCTGGAGCCATTCCTGCCGGTTTCCAGAGTGGTGCGTCTTGAAGATGGTCAGTTTTTTCTTAACTATGACTACCCGGACACCATTGGCTATATCGCACCTTTTTATGGCAATTTCGGGGTTATGCTTAAGGCATACGCCTATATCCTGCGCCTTGGCAGGGAGGGTCTGCTCAGGGTGTCTGAAAACGCTGTTCTGTCTGCAAATTACCTCAGAAAAAGGTTAGAAAGCCATTTGCATATTCCCCATAACAGGATCTGCATGCATGAATTTGTGGCCTCAGCTGTAAAGCAGGCCAGAAAAGGAGTGCGTGCGGTTGATATTGCCAAGGCCCTGCTGGACAAAGGTCACTATGCGCCCACAGTTTATTTTCCACTTATTGTTCAGGAATGTCTCATGGTGGAGCCTACAGAAACTGAAAGCCTGGAAACTCTGGATCAATTTGTTGATGATCTGATCGATATATTGTCCAGGGTGGAGTCTGACCCTGAGTCAGTGAAACAGGCTCCCAGGTTCACTCCGGTGGAACGGCTGGATGAGGTGCTGGCGGCAAGGTCCATGCAATTGTGCGGATAATTTGAAGACCAAGGTCTGAAGTCTAATGTTTTAACTGTTACGCATAAAGGTAATAAAATGCACTATGATCTGATTGTTGTGGGCGGAGGTCCAGGCGGTTACCACGGGGCTCTTTGTGCTGCAGAAAACGGACTCAAAACAGCCCTTGTGGAAGGCCATGAACTCGGTGGCACCTGCCTGAACAGGGGGTGCATACCCACAAAGTTTCTGCTTGGAGCTACAGATACTATAATAGAGCTTGAAAGCCAGAAAAGATTAAGGCTGGCCAGGGGCGAGGCTGTTGTTGATTTAGACCGTCTGCAAGCCAGAAAAACCAGTATTATCAGCTCTACACGTAAACAAATGCAGGCCAGGCTTGAAAAATCGGGTGTTGATGTATTCAAGTGTCAGGGCAGTCTGGGAAAGAATGGAAGTTTGCTGGCAGGCAAAGAACATCTTGGCTTTGATCATTTGATTCTGGCTACGGGTTCCCGCTCTGGTTTTCCTGAGGATCTGAAACCGGATCATGATAAGATTATGACCTCCACGGATGTCTTAGAAATGAGAGAGGCTCCAAAAACTCTGGCTGTAGTAGGGGCTGGCGCTGTTGGGTTGGAACTTGCTCAAATCTTCAGCCGGTTCGGTTCCAGAATTACCCTGATTGAAGCTATGAACCGGATTGCTCCCTTAGAGGATGAACAGGTTTCCAGTGAGTTGTCCAAATACTTTAAGCGTGAAAAGTGGATTGTCAGGACCGGGGTCAAAGTTTTGAAAATTCTGAGCCAGGGAAAAGTACTGAAGATTCAATTGGACAGCAATGAAAGCGTTGAAGCCGAAAAGTGTCTTCTGGCCCTGGGCAGGCTGCCCAACAGTGAGGGCATAAATCTTGAGGAAAGTGGGGCCCAGACGTTCGGGCCCGGATGGATCAGAACTGATAAGTATCTTCAGGCTGCTGAAAAAATATATGCTGTAGGCGATGTCAACGGGCGGTCCATGTATGCCCATGCAGCAACTCATCAGGCTGAGTACGTTGTGAAACGTATACTTGGAAAGATTAATGATCCTTACATTGTCAATTCTGTGCCCACCTGCCTCTACGGTGGCATGGAAGTCATCAGAACAGGTCTGACGCAGAGAGATTTAATGCTCAAAGATGGCAGCTTCAGTGTTTCAGCCGCACAACTGGCGGCCAATCCTATTGCTCAGAGTCATGGGCGTATTCAGGGATTTATAAAAGTTTTCTGGTCCAGGGACAGGGTAGTGGGTATTACCGGAACTGGTCATGGACTTTCCGGCCTGGTGACCTTGGCTCAAGTCATAACTGATCAGCAATGGACGAGAGAGGAAGTTAAAAAATATATTTTTGCTCACCCAACTATTGATGAAGCTTTGCAGGAAGCTTTGCTGGCACCACTGGTGGAGCACAGTCAATAACCTGTAAGCGCTTCGAACCGATTCACGCACTTAATTGCGCCTTGACTATCAGTTTATCTCAGGTTATTTTTCTTGTTTACTTTTTTGCACTGCACATTTTAAGTACAGCAGCGGCAAGTTTTTCGGTATTTTTTGCTTTGTAGCATTTTAGCCTCATTTTTAAGAAAGCAGGACAAAGGCACCCCTGGCCCCACTTGAGTATCAAACACTGTTATAACACAGCAGCGACACATTATTAAGCTGGAAGGGGACTGGCTCTTTTGCCGCCTTTAAAGTGGAGCCTGCATCCTGCAGGCTATTTAATTCCAGGCAGCTGGAAGCCGCCTCCACATTGAAGAACAGTCACTTTTCTGGAAGTTGGGATAGTCTTCAAAAAGTGGCTGGAGCCACAAAAAAGAGGTGTAATAGCCTTAGCGCGTTAGAGATTGCCGCGCTCGAAGACTCGCTCGCAATGACACCTGAGGTGTCAGGGTTGTTGTTGCTGAAAACCTGTCACCCACGAGGGTGCCTAAGCGACCAAAGCAATCTGTATGGTAAATTAATAATGCTCTGAATTTATTACTAATTTGGTTTTAGTTACTTAGAAGAAGGAGAAATCGCCATGAAAAGAACATATCAACCCAGCAGGGTTAAACGCAAACGCTCCCACGGATTTCGCGTTCGCATGCGGACCAAGAGTGGTCGTGCAGTCATTAATCGCAGAAGGGCCAAGGGTAGAAAAAGATTGTCCGTCTAACATATGGCAGGCATTTACGCATAACTAAGCGGCCCCTTTATCTGGAATGTTACTCAAGGGGCCGTCGTTATTTAACGGATAATTTTATTGTTTTTATCCAGAATAATAACCTTGGGCACTTTCGCTCAGGCATAGCTGTACCCAAAAAAATCGGACCGGCAGTTCTGCGCAACAGGATAAAGCGTCTCGTAAAAGAATGTTTCAGGTTGCACCAGCATGAAGTAATTGCAGGAGCTGATATAGTTGTAGTCTGCAAAAAAAAGCCAGGATTAGACAGACTTAATCAGCACATTGTCAATAGAGATATTTTGGGTTTGTTAGAGAAAACAGGCTTTATTCAACCAGGCAGCCCTGACGTTCTGGTAACGGACTTATCAGGATGAGACGCTTACAAATCATAAATTAAATATATGCAGCGGCGTCAGTTCCCGGCTTTCTCTGACATGGCTGAACTGATACCAGGTTTTTATGCGATATATTATTATCATCTTCATCAAGCTATATCAAAAAGTCTTGTCCCCGCTTATTCCAGGGGCCTGTCGTTTTTATCCTTCCTGTTCACATTACGCTGTGGAAGCTTTTCATATGCACGGTGCTGCCAAGGGTACTTTATTGACAGTGTACCGACTTCTTCGCTGCAATCCCCTGTGCAGGCCGGGGGTTGATCCAGTTCCGCAACACTTTTCCCTGAACTTTTTTCCCTGGTCAATGTCTAAGGGTACCCGGGCTGGACAAGTGATAAGTCCCACGGTGAATGCTGAAAATTGCCTGTGCCCATCTAAATCATTTCGTAGGAGCCAGAAAGCATAATGGAAATTCATAGAGTCCTTATTGCGGTAGTTCTTTCTCTTGTAGTCTTAGTAATCTGGAATGTCCTTTTTCCACCAGCCCCGCCACAACAAAGGGCCCCTGAATCTCAGGAACAAGTGCAGGAAATGCCGTCAACAGCAGATGAGTATCGTCCTGACAGCGCTGCACCTCAAGACTTTGTACCACCGGAGTTCCCTGAGTTTGAGGCTATTGAGGGCAAACAGATTACTGTGCAGACCCCTCTTTTTGAAGCTACTTTCAATAGCTCAGGCGGAGTACTGGAACATTTTGTACTCAGACAGTTCAGGCAGTCCATTGAACCGGATGCTCCCTATATAGACCTTATCACTCCGAGATCTCTCATGAGAGGGCCAATGGGTGTTTCCTGGAATCGGGTTCCTACATGGATTGAAGGCGAGTGGACCTTTGATGGAGAAGATCTTTTCCTGGGTGATTCTGACGAAAAGTCCCTGACCTTTACAGGTCGTATTGGCGGCGTAAACATTATCAGAACATACACTTTTCGTGGTGATTCCTATGAAATCCAGGAAGAACTGGAGATTGTTAACTCCACTGAAGCACAGGTTGCTGGTGAAATCAGTAATATTCTGGCCACCCCGGCATTCAGCGGTGACAGATACAACCCTACTCGTGTGGCCTACTTTGATCAAAGTGGTCTAAGCCATGAAAAGGACAAACAGCTGCGGGAGGGATTTGTTCACCAGAATGGCTTGAAGTGGAGCGCTATAGGCAACCATTACTTTCTGCTGGCTTTTGTTCCCCACAATGACCGCGAAACTGTTCTGCGCGCTGAACTGGAAAATGAAATATACCGTATCGCTGTTTCAGAAACTCTTTATATTGAACCGGGTATGGTCAGATCCATGGCTAATACCTACTATATAGGTCCTAAAGACAGGGACTATTTAATTGATGCTCCAGCAGAGCTGCACAGGGCTATATATTATGGCTGGTTTAATGTAATCGCCAAGCCTCTGATCATCTCATTGAATTTCTTTCACAGTCACACCGGCAACTATGGCGTAGCTATCCTGCTTTTGACTCTGGTCATTAAGATCATTTTCTGGCCCCTGGCGCAGAAAAGCTACAAGTCCATGAATCAGCTGAAAAAGCTTCAGCCCATGATGGCCAAGATTCGTGAGAAATACAAAGATGACCGGCAAAAAATGAATGAAGAGATGATGCGCCTTTACAAGACTTACAAGGTCAACCCGGCCGGGGGCTGTCTGCCTATTCTGGTTCAGATACCCGTGTTCATTGCCCTGTACCAGGGCCTGATGGGTGCAGTGGAGCTCAGGCATGCCACATTTATCGAATATCTGCCCTTTACGGATATTGTCTGGCTGGCTGACCTGTCGGCCAGGGATCCCTTTTACATTACCCCGCTGGTAATGGGTGCCACAATGTTTTTGCAGCAGAAAATGGCACCGCCTCCGGGCGATCCTCTGCAGGCCAAGATTATGCTGTTTCTGCCTCTGGTGTTTATTTTCATATTCATCACATTTCCCTCAGGGCTTGTTCTTTACTGGTTAGCCAACAACGTATTGTCCATCGGTCAGCAATGGTGGGTGCTCAGAAGTGCCGGCAACAAGCCACTGGTTAAGGCTGATGGTAAAGATGAGCCGGAAGAAGTGAAAGAGGTAAAGGAAGTGGAGAAAAGTAAACCTACCAAACCATCAGGTTCTGCAAAACAGGGCAAGAAAAGAAAAAGAAAGTAGTATTGTGAATGTATGGCTCTGAAAGGGCTTACTTCTTTTCAACCAAGGGGACTTTCATTATATAATAATGAGTGTTGCCCCCAAAAATGTTCTTTGAAATTATAGCTGTTCAGACAAATTCAACCTGTTTTCCAGACTGACGCAAATGCCGGAGTGGCATTTGACCTGATTGAGGAAGCGCTTTGCACGCATTGCCCGAGTCGGGCCTGACCGCGCGACCACAGAGACAGGACTGGGAAAACAGGCCATTATCTTGCAGCTATTCACTTCAGATAATATGGATTCACCAACTGCCTGATCCTTTACTGCTGGTATTAGATTAATTCATGCCAAAAGAGGTTGAGCGGCTTAAGAATATCGACTTCAAAAGATCCATTAGACAGTGGTCAGAAAAGTATTCCTTGCTTTATAGGAACTGGGTTTTAGCACGGATATATGGGAATCAAAAAACGCTTATCTCTGCATCAGCATGGGGTCAGCATTGCAGGTTATCCGGATACTAAGCTGGAAATGTACTATTAAGCTGGTTTTGACCATCCAGCCATTGCTTTTAACTTCAATCAGTGAATCCAGAATCCGTTGTGAATAGTTGCTCATCAATTATTTTTAAGGAGTAACAATGGAAGACTATGTTGAATTTTCAGGCAAGGATGTTGATGATGCTATTGCCATAGCCTGCAAACATTATGGTATTGATCGGGACAAGCTGGAAATTGAAATTGTCAGTGGAGGTTCTTCCGGTATTTTCGGGCTTGTTGGTGTAAAAAAGGCCCGGATCATGGCAAGAAAGAGAGGAGGATCATTACCAGCCGAGACAGATTCCAAGCTGAAGGCCTCCCAATTGCGTAAGGATGAAACTAAGGATCAGCCAGCCGAGGCAAAAAATAAAAAATCTGAAAAAACAATCAAGGAACGGCCCCCAAAAGAATTTGCAAAAAAACCAAAAGCAGCCAATAAAGATAATAAGAAACACCCGGTTCAAAAGGCTGGATCTGAACAGGTAAAAGCAGAGCCTGAAGTTTCTGCTCCAACAGAAGTAAAGGAAAGCACTAAACAGAATCATCATAAGCCTGCAGCAGAACCCCAGTCAGAAAAGGCTGTTCTTAACCAGGAGCCTCGGGAAGAGAGTACGGAAAAACAGGCAGGCGATCCTGCATTGAGGGACTATATACAGGGGCTTATGAACAATCTTATTGGTCCTTTATCTCCGGAGGCTGAAATTACAATTGATGACTCTGTGAAGCCCATCAGTGTTATCATAAAGGACGAAAATACATCTGAACTGTTCATTGGACGCGATGGACAGACTTTAAGCGCAATACAGTATATTGCCAACAGGATCATAGCCAAAAACTGGCCGGGTGCGGCCAGGGTGCAGCTTGATACAGAAGATTTTCTGGAAAAACAGACTGAAAAGCTGCAGAAAAACGCACATCTGCTGGCCCAGAAAGCCAAAAAAATCGGCAAAACCATGAGCACCAGGCCACTTAGCTCATATCATCGCAGAATAGTGCATATGGCTCTGCAAAGTGACAAGAAAATCCGCACTAAAAGTAAAGGTGACGGCCCCATGAAAAGAGTGCTTATCATGCCCCGAAACAAACGGCGAAAACCACCACAAGAGTAAGATTTCAGGGCAGGAGATTCATTTTCTCCTGCCCTTTTTTTGTTGCTGGTTTATTGCTGGAGATTTCAAGGATGAAGGTTTCAAGGCTGAAGGCTGAAGGTGGAAGGTTTTGGATATTGGTTGATTATTCCATGTGCTTGATGTGTTTTTGATCGATTTATCTGTGATTAGTTGTTAGCCCCTCACCAGGGTGGCCCGGGACCGAACATGCGAGTAACTTACACCCCTCGTTCCCAGGCTCCAGCCTGGGGACGTTTAGTTCTTGCGGCTCCAGCCGCTTCTTCAAAAAGTGGCTGGAGCCTGGGAACAAGAGTAAATATACTGAAATATGTAAGCATTTGATTTTATTTCCAATATGGTTTTAGTTGCTTGTAAGCTCCTCACCTGGGCGGACCAGGACAGAACCTGTGAGTAACTTTAAGAGCCTGTCACTTTTCTGGAAATTGGGACAGTCCCTGCGAGGTACTATAAAAAAGATTGATGCTGCATTGGTTCCTGGAAAAATTTGCTTAAATGATAAAATTTACACAGCGAGGGACAGTCCCTGTGCCAGGCTCAAAGTTCCCATCTTTGACGGAACTTTTCTGGCAAATGTGCATCAATCATAAGCAAAAATCGTAAAAATATGAAAATTATAACCATCTGATTTTATTGGCAATACGATTCCAGTTACTTAGAAGCTAACAGGAAAATCCAGCTACCAGCTACCAGCTACCAGCTAAACAATCTTTCTCATGACAGGCTTTCAAGAGCAAGTCGCTAATATGATAGATAATCATGATACCATAACTGCTATCGCAACTCCCATAGGCACAGGTTCCGTGGGTATAGTCAGGATCAGCGGCAGCATGAGCCTGACCATTGCCGCTAAGCTGCACTGGAAAGGTCGCACCAGCTTCAAACCCTATCATCTGACCCATGCCTGGATCAAAGACAGTGCAGGTCACGTTTTGGATGAAGTACTCATGTGTTATATGCCTGGCCCAGGATCATACACCGGGGAGGATGTAATCGAGATAAACTGCCATGGCAACCCAGCCATCCTGGAGGCAGTGCTGGAAGCAGCAGTCTATGCAGGTGCCCGGCAGGCAGAACCTGGAGAGTTTACCAAGCGGGCTTTTCTCAATGGCAAAATGGATCTTACAGAGGCAGAAGCAGTTCTGGAATTGATCAACGCTCCTACAAGGACCGGGGTTTACTTTGCAGGGCAGAAGCTTCAGGGGGGGCTTGGCCGTAAAATTGCGAATCTCAGACAGACGCTGGAAGAACTTAGAAAAGAATTATGTCTGACAGTTGACTTTCCAGAAGAAGAGCTTGAGTGTATTTCTCCAGGCAGTTTAATCGACAGGGTCAGGAAGTGCATTGATGAGATCAATATCCTGATGAAGGATTATGAACAGAACAGGATCTGGTCCGAGGGAGTGACTGTTGCGCTGGCTGGCTGCGTTAATGCTGGTAAGTCCAGCCTGATGAACGCTGTTCTTGGCAGGGAAAGGGCCATAGTTACTGATGTGCCCGGCACCACCAGAGATTACATTGAGGAAATGATTAATGTCCAGGGATTGCCTGTTAAGCTGGTAGATACTGCAGGGTTTCGTGATACAGATGACATGGTCGAGCTCAAAGGCCTTGAAAAAGGCAGGGAAATAGCCGATTCAGCAGGAATTGTCATGTTTATTGTTGATTCTGTAACCCAGATTTGTCAGCAAGGCTTGGAATTTCTTAAAAGAATGGACAAAAAAAAGATCATCATTGCCTTGAACAAATGGGATCTTGTTCAGAACACGCAAAACTATCTGAGTGATCACCTGGAGTCATATCCTGTAGTTGTTAAAGTATCTGCCAAAACAGGACATGGCCTGGATGAACTTATTCAGTCCATCAGGAAAATGGCCCTCAAGGGGCAGATGATTGCTCCTGAAGGAAAGCTTGTACCTAATTTGAGACAAATGGTCTGTCTGAACAAAGCGGTTCATGAACTTGATCTTCTTGTGCAGGACACTGAGGCTCAACTTCCTTTTGACCTTTTGTCTGTGAGACTGGATTATGCATGTTCTGCATTGGATGAAATAACAGGGCGCATTACCCCGGATGAGGTGCTTAATTCAATTTTTGATAATTTTTGTATCGGAAAATAAGTAATATAATAAAAAGTTTGATTAAATATGAAAAAAATTACCATTGATGCACATCGAATACAGAGTATGTCCAAGGACAAGTTTGATCCTGAATTATTGTACGTGGAGTGTTACAAATGCGGCAGACCTCTGCTATGGGAGCACGGCACTACTACTTACCTTCTGGAAAACGCGGGTATAAGTGATCTTGGCACTGAATGGCTGCTTCTTTCCAGTGGCTGCCCTTTGTGTAGTCCGGGGCAGCATGAGTTTACTCTGACTCTTGCCAAACCATCAACCAATGCCCAAAATTCAAACAGCAACTATTTGCGTGATAATTAATTTTTTGTAATAATTTAGAGTTTTCTGGACTTTTCAAACAGAAGGCTGAAGAATTCAAATTTTGGGCCTTATTGGTCTTACAAGTAACTACAAATGTATATGTAATAAATTCAGAGCATTATGGTTTTACCTTACAGATTGCTTCGGTCGCTTAGGCTCACTTGTGGGTGACAGGTTTT
>NZ_KN882187.1:12524-53956 GCF_000934755.1 Desulfonatronovibrio magnus | reverse complement strand
TCGAAATGCAAAATACTTGACCCCGGATCAAAGCCTGTCCCGGACCTTGATTCGGGATCCGGGTTGACGTTAAAAGCAGATGCATACTCTTTACCGTCATTCCGGCGAAAGCCGGAATCCAGAAAAAACAGGCAGGAGCATTACGCGTTTGTGACAACTAAAAAAATTGATGTGTTTGTCACATCTTTTTTGGGGTTAAAAGCGGTTTATCATGGCTTGGCACGGGGTCTGTCCGGAGGATTACAGCCCGGTTCAAAAGTCTTTAGACTTTACCGGCCAGCTTGAAGCGTATAAGCACTGTTTGAAAGAGGTTAGTCCTTTGCCGGCTGTCAGCTACCTGCACTATCCTGTGAGTGGATTTGTTGTGGGGGTTGAGGGCAATAAAAGTAAATTCTGAATCAGTATATATTGACAGGGAGGAACAACCATGATTGCCAATGAAATACTTATAAAAATCGAAAATGCCCCAATTTCAGAACGAATTCATATCATAGAATATATTTTGCAGTCATTAAAGCACGACATGCAGCCCACAACGATGCCAAAAGTACGTCAACGCAAGCCGTTTCAAGTTCGTAGTTTCAATTTAGGACAAGACGTTCATTGTGACCGGGACGAAATCTATGCGGAACGAGGATAACCATCATGTTTGCGATTGACACCAATCTGTTAATTTACGCATAACAAAGACGCTGAATTTCACAAACGGGCGAAACATTTTATTGAACATGTCTTCAATAATGACAATGCCGAAGGGAAATTGTCGATCTGCCTGTCAACGCAAGTACTCACTGAGTTTATGAGTGTAATGACAAGACATACATTGCAAAACCCTCTTTCCATAGGAGATGCGAGCCGTATCGTCCAAGATTACCTTGATACCGGCGTTCGGGTACTCGCCCATAAAGAGACACAAATCCAGACTTTTTTTACGCTTTTACAAACCGTGACAACCCGAAAAAAGATGTTTGATGTGGCATTGGCAGCAACGTTAAAAGATCATGGAATAAATGGCTTATATACTGTGAATACGGCTGATTTTGAAGGCTTTGACTGGTTAATTGTCATTAATCCATTAACGGATAAATCAATGATTTATCGTGAGGAATATCAGTGACCGCCGAAAAAAAAATATAAGCGGAGTAAAGATGATGAGACAGGATAATTTTTTACATGATTATTCCACCTTACCTCCCGAAGCCAAGCATCAAGTTGCAGATTTCATAGCTTTCTTAAAAACACGCTATGGGGCACGCAACGGCAGTAAAAAAAACCTGAACTTGCTGATGAGCCGTTCGTAGGGATCTGGCGTAACCGTGAGGATATGAGTGACAGCAGCAAATGGGTCAGCAATATTCGTAAAAATGAATGGGCGGTAAAAAGGCTGACCCGGTAATAGGCGGATTGCAACTTTTACCCTATCCGAGTCCATTTGAATGATAACAAAGGAAAACACCATGCCTATCTCCGAAAAAAGTATGCAGTTTTTAGAAGAACACATTCCTGAATTGGCTCAATCTGCTGGAACACAAGCCTACTGGCAGACTTTGGCTTCGGGCCACAGCGTGCTCCAGAGTGAAAACGGCATCGTTTATGAGGTGTTCCCCGACGGTACACGCACTATAGTCAAAAAGATCGCCCCGCCCACCCCCGTAAGAGTGGGGGAAAAACGGGTGCTGAAATGAGTCATATCCCTCGTCTGCGCATGTTTGCCGGCCCCAACGGCTCCGGCAAGAGCACGCTCAAATCTGTGATTCGCCCTGAATTGCTTGGCGTCTATATCAACCCTGATGAGATCGAGCTGGCAATCAGGAGTCATGATTTTCTGGATCTGAAAATGTTTGGCGTAGCGACCACCGAATCGGAAATCTTAGCCTTTTTCAATGATTCCGTTCTCCTTGATAAGGCAAACTTGCTGGATGAGGCGGCCTATTTGCGGTTTAGCGATGACAAGCTGAGCTTTTTTGATGTGGTGGTCAACTCCTATTTTGCCTCGGTGGCGGCTGACTTTCTTCGGCGCAAACTGTTGGAACGCGGAACTTCTTTTACTTTCGAGACCGTCATGTCCTCCGCTGACAAGGTCGATTTTTTGAAAAAAGCCCAGCAGCGAGGCTTTCGCACCTATTTGTATTACATAGCGACCGATGACCCTATTATCAACATTTCCCGTATACGAAACCGAGTTCGTCTTGGGGGGCATTCAGTACCTGATGACAAAGTGACATCCCGCTATTACCGATCACTGGATTTATTACCGGAAGCTATTCGTTATACAAATCGAGCCTACATTTTTGACAACTCCGGGCCGACGCAAATCTGGCTTGCAGAAGTCACCGATGCCAGCCTCTTAACCATGAAAACAGACCGCATTCCGGCATGGTTTAAGTCGGGCGTGTGGAACAAATTTGCCGAATTGCAGGATTAAACCAATGGCACAGAAAAGGACTCCCCCCCGAGCAGAAGTCTTTAGACTTTACCGGCCAGCTTGAAGCGTATAAGAACTGTTTGCAAGAGGTTAGTCCTTTGCCGGTGGTCAGCTAGCTGCACTATCCTGGGGGTGGATTTGTTGTGGGGGTTGATTTGTGACTACATCGCGTAATAAATTTGATTGGGCACAACTGCAGTGTAATGAATAATTTCAGATTGTTAAACATTTCTAAATGGAAACTAATTATGGGGGTTATAAATGAGTAGCAACCTTAGGATTTTGAAGAAATACGGTATTCTCATCGAGGATGATGAAGGCTGGGTAGAAGAACTTGAACGAATTCCTAATCGTAAAAAAGCTGAAACTTTTAAACAATGGAAGACTAGAACTTTCGGTGAAAACGTCAAATCTTTAAAGGTTTATGCCCCTTATGAGCCCGCGTCTAATACTCAGATGAGTACTTTAGCTAAAGCTGGTGGTTCTGATTACTTGATTTGGGCTTTCAGAAATTACCGTAAAATGGCTGAAGAAGATGCTGCTGTTGTCATAGAAGAAGCCAAGGAAGAAATCGTAAATCGGCTCACAACAACTCCTAGAACTCTGCTGCGAGAAATAATCGATGATCATGAACAAGAGTTAGAGCAACCAGCAAAGGATTTTCTGAAGCGATATATTAATGAAAAACAATGTAATCTTAGCACAAGGGATCTTCTTACAGACCTGATAAAAACATACAGCAAAGTTGTTAAACGGATTCGTGATCTAGAAAGGCAAATGAAAAAAATATAGCGATGCCATTTAAAATGTTATCTAAATCTCGGTAACATTGTTAGGCGAAGAAGGAATATTCGATGAATTATAAAAATGAGCAAACACATGATTGGTTGTTAGTATGGCTTGTTGAAGACCTGGATGGTATAGGGAAACTCGATGTGGTAGAAAGTGCTTTCGGCACTCCGCCTCTTGGTAACCTTGAACATGCGCAGCGCCGTAAACCATTCGACATTGAGCTTACTTTCGAGAATCTTTCAGTTGTAGTAGAAACTAAGGTAGATTCAGATGAAAGTGGAAGATGGAATCAGGATTGGCAAACAAACCGAATAGTTACCACTTCGGAATCTCTGCATTATTTGAAAGAGCAAAAAGAGTTTCTATTTATTACTTACGGCACATCGGAATTTTATACAAAGCCATACAAAGCAGGAGCAGGATCTGGGCGATTTAGGCATATCGGCCTAAATGTAATGATAGATTTGGTTGAGAATTCGTTAAAATACAATTTGCCAAGGAAAAAAGAATATCAAGAGTGGATTCATTTTATGCGCATCGAGCGTGATAAGCGAATAAATGCATTTTCGCTATTGCGGCAATTTTCAGTTTTTCGAGAAAAATATCTTGCATTTCATGGTGAAAACGACTTTCCAAATAATCGATTTGTATTCTGTGCTCCAGAACTAGCGTTCCCTGTATTTTCGTCTTTAGCATCGGAATGGAACGAGTCTGAAAGAACAAAGAAATTTGGAAAGGTTTCATTATACCCTGTTCCTCGTATGTCTCCACCTGTGCATGATTCCGTTCTCAATTTTCTGGAAATGTGGGATTCAAGCAAACCTCATCTTGGGAAAAGCATATTTAATATCAACAGCAACTCTTTTTACTTGGAAATTAATGAGGATTTTAATTTAAATTTAAAATTGGATGATGATCAACTCGATCAGGCAGTACGCGATGCAGTTTGGCGATGCCTCAATAAAGTGGTATGGCCTTCGTTCGTCAACGTGTTTCCTCGTCATTACAAACAGAGCACTTATGTTCTATTTGAATTTGATTTTGGCTTTTTAAAAGAAGTAAGCGATATCAAGAAGGTCGCTGACCAACTCGAAAGTACAATAGGGTGCATTGTACAGGCCATAGCCTAATCAAGAAGGATAAAGTCGACCATCAGCCATGATTGTTGGCGCTTTGCCCGAATGGACATGGTCGATCTCTATCCTTAAACATGCGCCCTTAGCGGACTGGCCAAAGGCGCACTCCGCTAAGGCTTGGCGTTAGTGAGAAAGAAGGAGATAATATATGGTCGTTAAAGATATTGATGAATGTTTAAAGACATACAATAATTTATTTGGTTCAAAAATAAAATTAAAAGCTACATATAGCGATCCTTGGAATCCTCTTCGAGGAGAAGATATTTTTTATGAGTTAAATTACCAATGCGGAATATATATCTATTCCGAGTGTAAAGAAACAGACTGGAACATTCCACTAACAGAAAACATGAATGAAATTTGGTATATAGGTAAAACTATAGGATCAATACGAGGAAGGATTTGGAAAAATATTGCAAATGATAGTAAAGAATTGAAAAAAGGGGATCCAAAATTCAAGAACCATCGATGGACAAATGATCCTAATGTCATAGGAACTCCTATTGATACTGTCATATCTATGGGCGATTTTAATGTTTACGCAATACCAATAAAATCAGAAAACGAACATTTCCCACCTGAGATAATAGAGACATACCTTCTTTGTTGCTACTATAAGTCACAAGGTAGACTCCCTATATTAAATAGTATAATAAGTCAGTACAAACCAAAACGCTAACCCCAGTTTCCGCATGTTTAAGCGAAATTCTCTGTTATTTCAAAATGCTATCTTATTTCTGGCTTGTTTTGTCGGCACTACTCTTGTTAGGTCATTGTTTTCCTCGACTTTATTGGAATGCTGCTTATCCCAAGGGCAGAATAAACTTTTGGCTGTTCAAAGGTCGGGCCAGTAAAGTTTCTGACTGAGATAACACCCCCTTCTCCTTTAGGAAGATAAGTGGTTTGAATCCGATGAGTCTCAAGCCAGGAGCATATACTCACCCAACGGTGAGAAAGGCCTGCTTGAGTCAATTATGTACTTATGATGTACTTATGGGCACTCTTTACATCCATGCCACACTTTGCCGACGACTGCTCCAATGTCTTCCCCTGTTCTAAAAACTTCATAAGTTTCCTCACTTGATTGTCTGTGATCATCCTTTGCCTCCTGTATGGAGTTCAAGGATAATCATTCGTTACTCAACAGGGAAAAATAATTGTCGTCAGGGGGGAATTATAATAATAATTTGCTCATCACCAGATATTGTAATAACGCTCAACATAGTACAGCCAGTTTTGGTTTTCAAAAAATGCGTAATACTATTTTCTTTTATATTTACATAAACATCAGAAGAAAAGCAAAACAACTGGAGGTCATGCCATGGAACTCGAACATAGGCCTGGTTTCTCTTATCCGATCAAGGAAGAAGAAATCGACCTGACGCAACTCCCGGTCCCTGGCTCGGTCACGCTGAAGCTTAGCAGTATAGATTATTCGCCTGTCCAATGATCAGGTCTGGATAGGTTCGTTTTTCTAAGTGCAGCCATACCCCAATTTAGAGATAGTGAGGGGTTCGTTTGGGAGGTGGAATTCTTGTTTGAATCCAAGAATACGATTCATCTCAAGGCTATCACAGAAATTCTTTTCCAAAAGAAGCATACTCCTTGCAAGATTTTCACAATCTTCTGCATGTAAAGCTTGAATATGAACACCATGCACATCTGCCCAAAGAAAATTTAATGTTGAAAGCAAAGTGAAGCCGGAACATCATTTCGCGGGCGTTTGGACTTAGAAAATGAAATGTTCGCTGTCGCTGGCGAATAATTTCATTTTATAATTTCTTAATTTATTTGTTTGGGCATCTCATGAATGAAAATAACCTTCTTGATTTCATAAGAAAAATGCAGGACAGCACTGACTATCTTGGGATTGATGAGCTGGAAGACCAATACGTCTACAAGATATACGCAAGAAATGCTTATGCGGGTGTCTGGCTGAAAGGTAAAAATGGCTTTCTCATTTCCAGGTATAAAATCGGACCACGCCCCTATCTGTTCATCGAATATCACTGGGACACAGGTGAGCCATTAGGAACGGTTAAACCCCTTGGGCTTATAGAGAAATGCCCCTTTGCAATCAAAGAAAGTTACAATGATATCGAAAAACAAAAAATACTGGAATACTTGGATAAGTTAGAAGAAAACAATCCTGTCGTAAATGGGGTCAATTCACTCCAGAACAGAAAAATGGCTGCCATAGCTTTTGAGCAAAGACTGGCAGCACAGAGCAGGAAGCCACGGCGAAGGCGGATTTATCAGCAAGAGTTTTAAATAAGTATTTAATCAATATTAGCGACCTTCCTACCTTTTTTAAGCCACATATATTATCATGGCTGGCCGCGCATCGGTCTCCGGGACAATCGGACCCGGTAATCCATTTTTATCTGAAGATCCAAAGACATGGATTACCCAGTCAAGCTGGGGAATGACCAAATTTGGAAGCTGCATGATCGTGGTAACCAAAAATTTTTTTCAATATTCTTTGTAAAAAACTACCATAATTTTGGTTAACCTCAGCCTCACCTGATAAAGAATTATTTGCCACAGACAGTAAGTCAGACTGAAAAGGCAGACACAGGATATCTTTCTGCGGGCGACCTGCCCGCCGAAAAGCTGTCAGCACCTGCGGTGCAACTCTCTGCTTCGCCGCTATGCAATGGCATCCTTACCTTCTGGCAAGTCGCCAGGAGGAAATTATTCAGTCTACCTTTCCGTCAGCCCTGCCTGGTAAAGAATTATTAGCCACAGACAGTAAGCCAGACTGAAAAGACAGACACATGATATCTTTCTGCGTCAGTCTGTCTTACAGTCTGCCTTTACGTCGAGCGCAGCGGGTGGCTGAAAAATTCTTTTATAAACCCTATCTGTTCAACGACAATTATTTTTCCCTGTCAACGACAATTATAATTCCCATCAGCCACTCCCAAATAATCCCCTTTCAATCACCCTCCATGTCCAAAGATTAGTTGTCTATTTGGACGAGCTCAGAGGGAGGCCCAGAGGAGGCCCCCCGGGGGGCCTCCTCTGGGCGCAAAAAATCATCATTTTGCCCCACTGATCGACAACAATGATTATTCCCGACACCTACTACCCAATTTGTTCATCCCCTTCGTACCAACCCGTTCTTTTGTGGGTTAATCCATGTCTGGCCAAAATTCGGGATATTGTCCTTTCGGACGGAATCTTAACTTCACCATATTTTTCCATTTTCTTTCTGATGGAGGCTGGGCCACATGGCAAATCCTTGTTGTACAACTCAAGCCGTACGAAAACAACCACCTCCTCGATCTCTTTCCTGGTCCGGGTTATTTGCTCCATATCTTCACCCTTTTTCCCGTTTCTCTCGGGACTTTTCCAAACGGTAGCTTGGCAAATTAAGTTCCAGGATAATGCAGTGATGAACCAGCCGGTCAATGGCTGCGGCCGTAGTCATAGGGTCCTTGAAAATCTGTTCCCATCTCGAAAAAGGCAGATTGCTCGTGAGCATGACCGTACCACGCTCGTAGCGATCAGCAAGCAGGGTAAACAGAACCTCCATTTCCTCCCGGTCTTGTTGAACATATCCTATGTCATCAATGATCAATGCATGATACCTGGAAAGCTTCTTCAGTTGTTTGGCCAGGCTAAGTTCCCGCTTGGCAACCAGCAGGTCCTGAACCAGAAGGCTGCAGGGTGCATACAATACTCGGCGTCCTTGCTGGATCAGCTCATGCCCGATAGCGCAAAGCAGATGGGTCTTGCCACTTCCCGGGTTGCCAAAAGCCAGGACATTTTCAAAGCGGCCAACAAAAGACCCTTCCAATAAATTTTGCACCAGACTGTTTACCTTGACAGGCAAACGTTCCCGGTCGAACATTTCCCAAGTCTTCTCATTTGGCAACTTGGACTCCCGAAGATATCTCTGGGTTCGCTTGAGTGCCCGTCCTTCAGACTCTTTTCTGGCTAGCTCAAGCAGATATTCCTCATGATCCAGAGATTCCTGACGGGCCAAATCTGCTTCTCCACGATAATTCTGGCGGAAAGACGGCAGATACAGATCTTTTAGATAGCCGGAAAGGGTGCTGTGTTTTTGCTCTATCATTGTGTCACCTCCTGGGCATCCAGAAGAAGATCGTAAGAACCTAAAATAATTTCTGAAATTTCAACATCAGTTATCGGTTGAGGCTTTTGGCCGGAAGATACAATGCTCTTGACAGTATCTGCGGACACTGGTTGACCTTGCTCGTATAGATAACGAAGAGCATCGTCCACCGCCAATTCGTTTTCTTTAGCCGCAAGTTTTAAAATCTGTAAGTATTCCTTGGCAGCCTTGGAAAGAGCATGGACTTTCTTCAGGTCATCATAGGCCATCCTAAAACGGCTCGTTGGGAACAGATCGCTATGGTAGCGGTAGTTTGCAAAAGCTCCAGGTTTGCGGACCAGCCAGTCAATTATGTGTCTGTATTGAATGCGGGACTTGCTTGCGCCACGCAGTCGAGGAATCTGCTCAATAAACCTCTGTCCATACCAGACCTCAAGGTATTCTGCGTAAAGACGGACTACCACTTGCTCACCGATAAGACGACTATGAACTGAATACACGTTCTTCTTAATCCTTATGGTGCTGCTCGGACCGACAACAACTGTAAATTTGCTGCACGATGGTAATGCTTTGCCCGGCAGAGGACGTAAAAGTCTTTGCTCCTCCTGGAATCTTTGCTGCCGATTGCGGTTTAACTGCATAAACAAATTTTCTAGAAAAATATCGTATTCTTTACGCGAAGAAAAATCCCGGTTGCCACGCAGCATCAGGGCCTGATCCACAGCCCTTTTAAAGCGATGATGCCTTTGCTCTATATCTCCATTTTCATTGGGGCTTGCTGCCTGAATTTTACGACCTGTAAGGCCATAGTGCGATAAAAGCCCCTGGTAACGACTTGTGAATTCTTCCATGTTCCCTGGTTTGTTCACTGCCGTAGACAATCTGTCTGTCTGGTGAGCTTCCGGGACTCCACCAAGTTTTTGTAAAGCCTGCTGTAACCCTTCACTTAAGCTCTCAAAGCTTTCAGAAAAGCAGACCATGCCTGCTTCCCAATTGGAATAAGTCAAAACAAAATGGTATATCAAATGGTCAAAGGGCAGGCCAGCAATGGTCACTTCAAGCTCGCCCATATGAGTGAAGTCAGACTGGCTCAGTTGACCTGGCTTGTGAACCTGAGGAAAATACACCTCCTTGGCTGGACCTTCTGTTGCCCGCCATCCCTTGATCTTTCTCTGAAAGGTCCGAAGCTGGCCATCTGAAAAACGACCAGGATACTGCCTTTGTAAGTGCTCAAACAAAGTCTTTGCTTCAAGACCAGGATTGATCTCTAAAAACGCTGTGACTATTGGCCACTCCTTGATAAATGGATCACTGCGGGTACGCCAGTCCCGTTTCCTTTCAGCCTGCAATTCACTTGGCTGTTTGTCCAGATCCCTATACTTACGGGCACTCTTTACATCCATGCCACACTTTGCCGATGCCTGCTCCATTGTCTTCCCCTGTCCTAAAAGCTTCATAAGTTTCCTCACTTGATTGTCTGTGATCATCCTTTGCCTCCTGTATGGAGTTCGAGGATAAACACTTGTTCATCAACAGGGAAAAATAATTGTCGTCAGGGGGGAATTATAATTGTCGCTCATCACCTATCCCCAGGCAGGTTGCCTGTTTATGGTAAATAATTTTTTTTAATATGACCACTTTCGTCATACCTGCCTGATATTATCACCCTCAAGCCAGACAAAACTGGCCTTTTCCATGAAATTGGCACTGATCAAGGTGCATAACTCAGAACATAAAATCCGTTAGTTATTCACACTCTCGGCGTAATAAGGCAATCACCGCAAATTTTCGCTGTACATAACTTCATAGACCAGCACTGAACAGGATTTTTACTCAACAATGCTCCTGACCATCACCACCACCCACGTTCCTGCCACTGACCTGGGCTATCTGCTGGGAAAGCATCCGGATCGGTTTCAAACCTTTCCGCTGCCTTTTGGGCAGGCTCACGTTTTTTTTCCGGAAGCACGCGAAGATTCGTGTACTGCTGCATTACTCTTAGATATTGACCAGATGGGGCTGGTGCGTGGTCGTCCGGATCGTATTGCTAAGGGTGGTCCTGCCAGTAGCAAAGGGGGACTGTTTGGGCAATATGTAACGGACCGGGCCTATGCAGCGTCTTCGTTGATGAGCGTGGCCCTGGCCAGGGTTTTCAGTTCTGCGCTCAAGGGCACATGTCGAGACCGGCCTGAGCTGGCCGAATCTGCACTGCCGCTCTCGGCTGAAGTTGCCGTGTTGCCGTGCAGGGATGGTGAGGGACTGTTGCAAAGGTTGTTCGAGCCGTTGGGCTACAATGTCACCCTGCGTCCCTTGCCTTTGGACGAGCGGTTTCCCGAGTGGGGCGAGGGGCGGCATTATCAGGTTTCTCTGTCCGGGACGCTTCGGCTGTGCGAACTGCTCAGTCATTTATACGTTCTGATCCCGGTCATAGACGACGAAAAACATTACTGGGTCGGTCAGGACGAACTGGGGAAGTTGATTGAACATGCCCGGGGCTGGCTGGAGAAACATCCGGAACAGGAGCTGATTACCCTTCGGTATCTCAAACACCAGCGCCTGTTGTCCCGCCAGGCCCTGGCCAGTCTGACGCCCGAAAAGGAAAGCGAGATCCATTTTGGGGATGATCCGGAGCGGAATATGGACCGCCCAATCTCCGGTAAGGCTGAAGATGCATTGGAGCAGCGCATCAGCCTGAACGAGCATCGTATTGACGCGGTTGTCGGCGTGCTCAAGAAGCTGGGAGCGCGGCGGATCGTGGATCTGGGCTGCGGGGAGGGGCGGTTGTTGCGGGCTTTGCTCATGGAAAGAGAATTTGAGCGCATCACAGGCATGGATGTTTCCCTGTCAGCCCTGGATAGAGCCCGAAGACGACTGCGCTTAGATGAAGGCTCGGCCGGGCAAAGCGAGCGCATCAATCTTTTTCAAGGATCGCTGATCTACCGGGACAAGCGCCTTGAGGGCTTCGATGCAGCCTGTATTCTGGAGGTGATTGAGCACCTGGACCCTGACCGGCTGGCAGCGTTTGAGCGTTCAATATTCGGCCTGGCCAGACCCAAAGCGGTGATCGTAACAACGCCTAACGCGGACCACAACGCCCTCTTTCCCTCTCTGTCTCCTGGACAGTTTCGCCATCATGATCATCGCTTCGAGTGGTCCCGTGCCGAATTTGCGAACTGGACGCAAGAGGTGGCCCGGCGCTACGGCTATACAGTGGGCCTGGCCGGTATCGGACATGAGGATGTCCATCTTGGCCCTCCGACCCAGATGGGGGTGTTCACATTATGCGCCTGAAACACCCGAATTTGACTATTCCGGAACAGTCCCTGGTTGTCCTGGCGGGAGCGTCCGGCAGCGGCAAGTCCACCTTTGCACGCACCCATTTTCAACCATCAGAGATTATTTCGTCCGACTTTTGTCGTGCCTTGGTGGCCAACGATGAAACCGACCAGTCTGCCACAAAGGATGCCTTTGACATCCTGCATGCCATTGTTCGCAAACGTCTGTCCAGGCGTCTGCTGACCGTGGTGGACGCAACCAATGTCCGTCCGGAAGACCGAAAAGCACTGGTCACCCTGGCCAGAGAATTCCATTCCTTTGCCGTGGCCATTGTTTTCGACCTGGATCCGGGCATCTGCTTGGAGCGCAACGCCCGGCGTCCGGACAGGACCATGAACCCCAGGGTGGTGCGCAGGCAAAGCGACCGTCTGCGGCGCTCCCTGCGCGGTCTGAAGCGCGAGGGATTCCGGTATTTTTCGATACTTTCCACGCCGGAAGAAGTCCAAACAGCGAAGATTCAGCGACAAAGATTGTGGACTGACCTCCGCCAAGATCACGGCCCCTTCGACGTCATCGGTGATGTGCACGGCTGTTTTGAAGAGCTGACTCAACTGCTGAGCGCCCTGGGCTACAATGTTCAGGCCGATGCCCAAAACCCCACGGCCCGCCATCCTGAAGGACGCAAGGCTGTATTTCTGGGCGATCTGGTGGACCGGGGTCCGGACTCTCCTTCAGTACTGCGTTTGGTCATGGCCATGGTCAATGCCGGAGCCGCGCTGTGCCTGCCCGGGAATCACGAAATGAAGCTGCTGCGCAAACTGCGCGGCAAAACCGTCCAGATCACCCACGGACTGGACAAGACTCTGGAGCAGCTGGAGCGTGAGCCGCCGGAATTTCTGAAGCGTATCAGAGAATTTCTGGATGGGCTGATCAGCCATTATCTGTTGGATGGGGGCAGGCTTGTGGTAGCCCATGCCGGTCTGCGCGAAGATTTGCAGGGCCGGGCTTCCTCCAGGGTGCGCGATGTTGCCGTGTATGGGGAAACGCCCGACGTGCCCATGACAGCAACAGACACCTTCGGGCTGCCGGTACGTGTTGACTGGGCCGCTGCATACCGCGGTCAGGCCAGGGTTGTTTACGGACATACACCGGTTGTGCACGCCAAATGGGTCAACAACACCATCTGTATAGATACGGGCTGCGTTTTCGGCGGCAAGCTGACTGCACTGCGCTATCCCGAACTGGAAATTGTTCAGGTTCCGACCCACCGTATTCACTGTGAACAAATCCGCCCAATGCATGATGACACATCCCTGGTAAACAAAAAAGACCGCCCCTGGGAAGACTTGTTGGACATTACAGACGTGCTGGGCAAAAGGGTCATCACCTCCCGGATCATGAACAGAGTGACCATCCTGGAGGCAAGTGCCGCTGCTGCACTGGAAACAATCAGCCGGTTCGCCGTACACCCTCGCTGGCTGATTTATTTGCCACCCACCATGTCGCCGCCGGAAACCGCTCCCGAAGGCGACTGTCTGGAACATCCCAGTCAGTGTTTCAATTACTTTCGCAAACAAAGTGTCGCCACAGTCATTTGCCAGGAAAAGCACATGGGCTCCCGTGCCGTAATAATTCTATGCAGGAACCATGAGGCCTGCCAGCGACATTTTGGCCTGCCCGAACCGCAAACCGGAGCTGAAGCCCATTTTGGACTGGGTATGGCATACACCCGCACGGGAAGACCTTTTTTTTCCCAGCCAGCACAACAGGCAGCAGTCCTGGACCGGCTGCGCCAGGCCATGGATCAATCAAAGCTCTGGCAGCGCCTGGAAACGGACTGGATCTGCCTGGATGCGGAAATTATGCCCTGGTCAGCCAAAGCCCTTGAGCTTTTACTCACCCAGTACGCTCCCACCGGCGCAGCGGGCATGGCCGGACTGAATGCGGCCATGCACTCCGTCCTGGCCATGCAGAGCAGAACCTCCACCTCCAGCCTGGAATGTGACGTATTGCTGGACAGACTGCGACAGCGACGGGCGTGCGTTGCCAGTTACGTGGAATCATACGGCAACTATTGCTGGCCCGTGGTGGAGCTCTGTGACCTGAAAATCGCACCGTTTCACCTACTGGCCACCGAGGGACGTGTTTACGACGATAAGGACCACCTTTGGCACATGAATATCCTGGCCGATTTGTGCAAAGCAGACGAAGAACTGTTGCAAGTCACACCTCACCAAACCGTGGAGCTTGGGGATCCGAAACAGGAACAGGGCGCTACAGAATGGTGGGTGGAACTTACCTCCAAAAGCGCTGAAGGGATGGTAGTCAAACCGCTGGACTGGGTTGTCCGGGGCAAACGCGGCCTGGTTCAACCAGCACTGAAATGCAGGGGTCGGGAATACCTGCGGATCATCTACGGCCCGGAATACACCATGCCCGACCAATTGGAACGTCTGCGGCCTCGCGCACTGGCCATGAAACGATCCCTGGCCCTGCGTGAATACGCCCTGAGCCTGGAAGCCCTGCACCGCTTTGTCAGCGGCGAACCCTCCCATCGCATTCACGAATGCGTTTTCGGCATCCTGGCCTTAGAAAGTACACCAGTGGACTCCAGGCTCTAAGCAACCCTTGAGTTCATACTGGTCAGCATGTCTCTCGGGCCAGGCAAGGTATGGTTAAATTCATTGACTTTATTTATGACAAGCAACTTCAAAAAAACTGGACCCCGGATCAAGTCCGGGGTGACGGTTAAAGCAAACTATTACTTTTTGCCATCATTCCGGCGAAGGACGGAATCCAGTTTTTTTCTTGTTCCCACGCTCCAGCCTGGGGACACCACTTTTTTGTGGCTCCAGCCACATTTTGAAGAAGCGGCTGGAGCCGCAAGAAAAAAACGTCCCCAGGCTGGAGCCTGGGAACGAGTGGTGTAAGTTACTCACAGGTTCAGTCCCGGGCCGCCCGGGTGAGGAGCTTAAAGCCAGGAACAAAGAGCCAGGAAATTTGAAATCTCAAGTTTAATAAGGAGAAGATAACCAATGCTATACAAACTACGATCAACCCACGGCAAGTTCGACAGAATAGACCCGGTAGCATTCAAGGATTTTTCAAGCTTTGGTAGTTTAGAAAAAGACCTGGAAGAGCTCATTGCCGAGAGCATTCTGGATGTTCTTTTTGAAGATGGCGGCTTAATGCCGATTTTCCAGGAACGACAATATCAAGCTGCTATTTACGCATTAAACAAAAAAGGTGAGCTCATTATTTTTGAATTAAAGACGGGTACGGCAGGCGAAGGAGCAGTTAATCAATCTTTGCGATATGCGCAAGATGCAGGACAATGGACGCTTTCTACACTTCAGCAAAAATTCAACCAGTACTCCAACAGTAGCAGCGACTTGCCCCTGGCGCATAAGGAGGCATTCAAGCTTGAGCAGCCCTTAGATGCAAAGGAACTGAACAAAAAACAACATCTGATCATAATTGGCAGTGCCGCTGACGATAACCTGATCAATGCTGTTGATTACTGGAAACATCAAGGCATTTCAATCAAGTTTCTTCCGTATAGAATTTATGAAATAAATGATGAGAAATATTTCGAGTTTTTCACCTTACCTTATGATCGCCATATTAATCCTGGTCATGTAAAGGGAGTATTGTTCGATACCAACAGGAGCTGGGACGAGGATGCAATTTGGTACATGATGGAAAATAATCGGGTGGCTGCCTTTGGGGGTGCGAAACGGTTTGTTGAATACGTTTACCCCGGTGATATCGTTTTCTTTTCACACAGATGGACAGGTCTTGTCGCTGCCGGCCGAGTTAAGAATGGAAGCATAAAGTCACCGGACGACGCAACTTCGTATCGGGATGTTGAATTCATCACATCAGTTCCAAGGAAAGGACAAACTATAAAGGCTATGCCGTTTGGGAAGGTCTCTGAAATTACAGGAAAGAGTTTTTTCTGGGCTCGGACAATTAAGGTTCCATATCTCACAAAAGATGAGGCTGAATATTTAGCAAAAGAGTTGAATATATACCTTGAAATAAGGTGATAGTTTAGCCCTTTTCTAAGGAAAGCAGGGGACAGGCACCCCAGCCCTTGTTTTGTTGTTGATGTAAAACACAGACTTAATAAATCAAGGGCTGGGAGAGCCAGTCCCCGTTCAAAATTGGCAGTTTTGGACTTCTGTCAGAACATGCACGTAGTCTTCAATGAACTTAAATCATGTATATCATGTCGGCTGGAATGATATATAGAAACTTTGTAACAACTGGTTCGGCGAAAATGAAAAGGAGAAACAAATGAAGAGACTCATGATTCTTTTTGAAGATGATTTTCAGAAGCAAACAACTGGTGAAATGTTTACCCTCGGGAATCTAGAGCCAAAAATTAGGTCAGAAGAGGTCAACTTTGACATTGTTGCTTTATACCAACCGGGACAACTGACTTTCTTCAAGAATAGATTTGGTTCAATTGGTGTGACAAATATCAGTCCGGAGCTCGATGAGGTTTTGCGCCAAAGTTGAGGATTGAAATGGAATTCTATAATTTGAACAGAGAAGAAAGGCACTTCGGATTTCTTTTTCAGACGCTAATTTTGGGAGATTTGAATTTCCGCTCAAAGACCTTTTCTAGGATCAAAGATGTTACGGGCATAAGCTTGGACCCTCAGGATTTCAATCTATATGCTGAAGTCGCGCTATTTCGCGACTATTGGTTCTCTTTTTGGTGACCAAGCAGTTTATTCAGATGAAACCCATAACAGCCGAATTTCGTTCTTGAGAGAACTTTTTTCCTGCATGAATCTGAATCCCGATCTTATTGACCAGTATGGAATGTTTTGGACAGGAACAATCAAGAAATCCAAATTGTGGTTCCCCGGCAAATGGGCCAAGAATGGAATCCAGGAAATTGAAACTACAGAGAACATTCTTGAAAAAAAACTATTTCGATGCCGGTGGCTTTGCAATGCGAAACCCGATGTAATGATAACATCAGGCAAGCAAGCGATTTTCATAGAAATAAAGCTAGAAAGCGGATTTGGATCTAGTGAGGATGGATATGAACAAGCAAAAACTCAGACAGACATTGTGAAGTTGGCTGGAATCATTCTCCCGTTCTTGAAGGATAATAGAATCGCTCAAACCGATTTGTCAACAACTCCTAAAGATCGAGGGCTATCGTGGAATGCTGTTGTTGATGACAGCAAAGAAGTAGAATCTTCAAAAAACGCAGGAATTGAAATGATCAAAAGGCATCTTCAAAGCCTTCCGAAATCAGAAAATCGCCGAACAAGCAGATCGAGCGGAAATTGAGGGCCGTTCACGGGTCTTGCTTGCGCAAGCCCCGCGCCCGTCCCTCAATTCCGCTCATCTGCGGCGTTATGGGAATGTAACCCGAAGCACGCAGCTAAAAAGAACCTGAGATATGACGAAAAAAATGGACAAAGATCCCTCGAGTACTCCATGCGCTACCGGATGTGCAGTGGGATGCGTCGTCTTGATACTATTAGTCAATTCAATTGGCATGGGTAGTTCCAGCGAGTTAACACTCGTTTTCATAATCTTTGTCTCCATAGCAACAGGCTTAATAGCGTTTCATATTACAGAGAAGGTAAAAAGAGAAGAAAGCGATAGAGAGAATCAAGAAGTCGCACAACTGGTAAAATCAGCGGCGGTAGGCTTTAAAGAAAGCCTTAAATCGGTAGACCAGTCGATAGAGCTGATGTGCAGAGCAACATATTACGGCGGTCACAAGAAATATGAAGATATCGTGGATGTAAGTTTTGTTGTTACCAAAGACAGAATCCTCATTAAGGAATTACCTGGGCATGCTGTGTAGATTGAGGGCCACTCCGTCCAGGTAGCCATCATCAGCGGTTTCTTCAGCCTTTTTCATTAAAAGGGAAACCCTCTGCACCACTCGGCCCACATCCTGTATCCTCATTTCCAATCGTCCCGGCAGGGCTTGGTAAGGGCCGATCTCTAACTTCATATCTCCACTCCCGCTTCTATCTGACTGCTGATGGCAACATTGCTCTGAAGTCCTGGCTCCATCTTGATCAGGTCCAGACTGATTTCTTTGTCCAGGGCGGTTACTGCGGCCACCGCCCGGAGGTACTCTTCAACTGTCACTCCCCAGACCGCCGTATCCACGTCAACGTTCATCAAACACCTCCGGACGTAACAGGGAACCGAACACTACAACACGAGAAGCTGCAAAGTGCTCTTTTAGCAGGGATGCAGCCCTGCGAGCCACATCCCAGGCGTGTTCATGCCGGATGCGCCTGCTTTCCCGGACAGCCTGCAGCCTTTTTCTGGCGGATTGCCGGTAAATCTCCATGTCGGAGGAACTGATAATATCCATCAAAACCCCAGTCTAAAAAGTTTTGTAACTGTTCAGCAAGATCAATAAGAAGACCTGGACCCCGGATCAAGTCCGGGGTGACGGTTAGAGCAAATAGTTGCCCTTTTTCGTCATTCCGGCGAAAGCCGGAATCCAGGGTATTTTAATAGTTTTATAGCAAATGTGGTGAATAGATACAAAGTTTTGAGCAATAATTCTCCAAAAAAAATTATTAATATGACCACTTTTGTCATACCTGCCTGTTATACTCAGCCCCAAGCAAGGTAGCAGTGGATTTTTTCTCAGTGAATAAATGCTGGCTGGGAGTAACAATACCCAAGCTATCTAAAACGTCGCTGCAGGTCCTATTCTTGCTTTCCTCCGGAAAATTGTCAGGGGATGGTCTTTTGGCTGAGGATCAAATCAGATAGCCAAAATTTCTCTTGGTTTTGAAAAAAGCATATTTTCGGAAGTAAAGAATGGTCTTGAACATGAAATTGAAAATTTATACAAATCTATATATACCGTTTTGGATAAATTGTGAACGTTACCATGATGAAAACCTGCTTCGCCTGTGACGCTACCTCGATTCGCTGGTAAAACTCCAGATAATCACTAATGAGGGATACTCCCGTAACCCAAGTGTGAAGATGTACTTTTCCTAAAACCGGGACAGTCCCATTGCCCAGCGCTCAGTCTGGATCTTGGCAGGGAGGCTTTCTCTTCTTTTTTGTATAAAGAGTGGGAAAGCCTCACAGCATTCAATGAATACAAATAGTGTGTTATTTTATTTTTAGATATTGGTCTCTGATAATCTCACCCATCTGCTGGATAAGATAGTTGCTGTTTAATCCGTATTGACCTGAGAAAAATGGAATTACATACAGTGTGCTTCCATTATCCATGTGTGCCCAATAGTACCTGCGTTGGTATTGATTAGATGGCTTGGAGCTGTCAGATGGTATTTTAGCTGTGTGTATATGAGTTTTAATGCCATTTTTTCCAGCAAAACAACTAAAGAAATCCGTAAGGTAAGATACCCCTGTGCCAATAATAATTTTGGGTTTTTTTTGCTCAGCAACAATCTTTGCAATGGCAGGAAATCTGTTCAGAAAGCACCATGTTCTGAATAACTCCTTCTCCTCAAATCCTGTAATTTTATCAAGACGATAGTGCTTCCACAAAGATTCATCAGTATTACGAAATGCTATAGGATATTAATTCAGCCTGAATAACTCATTACCTTTGGCGTTATTGGCATATTCCTGGTATTCTTCAACATTTTTGCCTTTGATAACAGAAACAAGTTTGGCGACATTTCGTCCATAAGTATATGTCAGGCTGTCCTTCCAGTCATACCTTCCTGCTGGTATATGCTCTCCCTCATTTATATGGTCGGGAAGTTCTGAATAATATTTTTCATCGCCTCCTCCCCATTCAATGCCTGACACCCATATGTCTGCCTCTGGATTCCCACCATCACAACCGGATAATGAACAGGCCCAATCAACAAATTCCTTTTTAAGAGACATGTACTCCCTCTTTTTACTTGGATAAGATTTATTAATCATTCAATTCCCATTGCTTTGCCGTATGCAGGAAAGTTGCCCGGTCTGGTTGATTGTCTTTCCTGATGATTCCTGCCAGAAAGACATTTTCAATTGTGCCAGAATTTTCAATAGCTTCTGCCCATTCAGAAATAACATCTATGGGCTCCTTGTCGGCAGTTCTATTTTCATCAAAAGAAAAAATAGCAATCAAAGAGGTTCTTCCTTCTTTAATAACTTTTTCCTTCTTTTCTCCATTTTGATATTCTGACAATTGGAATGTATTGCAGGCAGCATGTTCTGACTTCATAACTGCCATAAAATCTGCCAAATCAAAACCAATTATTCCCTGAAAAATAATAGCCATGATTATGTCTTCCAAAGCAGGGCACAGATTTTTCTTATCCTCAATATCTACGGAAAAACCCCCTATTTCAGGTAGGGTGACGTCAATATGGCATGAGCCACTTGCTTTAATCTTGGCAATACATTTCATTCCCCAGAAATTATCATTGGGATTTGTTTTTTCCATTTCCTCCTGAGTGCCAAAAAGTCTTAGATCAGGAGTCTTTAGCTTCACTTCGTTTATAGGATAGTTACTGTTAACTGCCTGGTAATGATCAAGTACTCTTGAAAACATTTTGTTAGTGTCTTTAAGGGGTGCTACAGATTTATGATCTTCAGGGGCTATCCAAAACATGAAGTTTTCACCTTCGATAAGCATTGGTCCTCCTTATTTATAAATTGATATTAAAAGCAGTTTAACTGGTTGTTGAAAATCTCCCAATTGCTGCGTCGCTGCAAAAAGTTCAAACTCTTACGTATCATAAATACGCCCCAGTGAAACAAAAGAAGGTTTCACGGGGTAAACTTTGACCTTGAACTTTTTTTGTTCCTTACACTTGGAATTTTTGAACAGCCAGTAGAATAAGGACTTTTTCAACAAGCTGTTAGCCCGTAAGCTCGTGCTGACGTTCTTTAGACCCAGGGATAAACAACAGCTGACTCCAGAAACGCTGCTTTGTGCCGCCGACCATGGCCAAGAATTTGCCAGGTAATGCGTCAAAACATCTTATTGCTAAATACTGGTTTGGGTTACGTTGCAAGTTAATGATTCTGGAGTTTAGCTTGGCTTCTTTTTGCCACTTGTTCTCAGGATCATCAACATAAGCCAAAGCTGAACCAGATTTTACACTTCCACCATAGAATTCATATTTAATTATCCATCCATCCCCCAACCTGGACCTGCTCAGTTTTTCAAATGGAGAGAGGACGCCGTGATTAACTCGTGCCAGTTGTTCCCATTTGAGCCTTTTGGGGTCGGTAAGATCTTCAGGATGTTCATTGGATAAGGTATTTGCCGTCATAATCGTTTCCTCCTTGTTGCTTCAATTAGAAAAACTTGTTTTTAATCGTATACTTGATCATAATGGCATATATATGACACTTATGGTCATATATGTGATTTCTTTTTATGGAGGGGCTGGATGAGAGGAAGAAATATTGTTCAGATGTTGAAGGCTGTAGATATGTTAAGCCAACCCGGAGGGACTACGATAAACCGCATGTCTGAATCATTGGGTATAGACCGCAGAAATGTGTACAGACTTTTAGATATTATCCAGGACTTGGGGTTCCCGCTGTATGATGACAAGCAAGGTTCAAATAAGGAAAAACTCTGGAAGCTTGATGCTGAATATTTATTAAAACTGCCCAATATCACAGTTCCGGACATTCGGCTTAATTTTTCGGAGATTATTGCTTTGTATCTGTTAAGGGCTGAATCCAGTCTGTACTCAGGAACGGAGATAGAGAGCAGGATCAATTTTACTTTTTCCAAACTTTCTCAATTTGTCCCAAAAGACTTTCAAGTGGGGATCAACAAGCTCAAGTCGCTATTTGTACCATCTGGCAAATGGGTCAAGGATTATTCGGGCAAAGAAGAAATTATCGATTTACTGACTACAGCCATGCTAAACAACAAAACCTGCCTGGTGAGCTATTTCTCATTTGTGGATGACAAAGTTAAGAAGTTTAGAATTGATCCTTTATATTTCTTTGAAAGTAATGGCGGGTTATACATATTCATCAGGGCTACCAGATTTAATAATATTCGTATCTTGGCTGTTGAGAGAATTGAGGCCCTGGAAAAGCTGGATGAAACATTCGAGTATCCAGAAGATTTTGACCCGGCAGAGAAACTGTCCATGGCTTTTGATTTTGTCTATGACGATCCTGTCGAGCTTGAGGTGATCTTTTGTCCTGCCCAGGCTAAGTATATCAAAGAGAGAAAATTTTCCCCAGACCAGAAAATAATTGATAGCACTGACGGCAGCGTGACATTGAAGATGACCACCTCAGGGTGGTACGATATCAAGAAATGGCTTCTGAGTTTTGGACCTGAGGTTCTGGTGGTCAAGCCGGAAAAGTTGAAAGAAGAGATGCTAAATGATTTACAGATTGCCATTGATAACTATAAAAATGTCAGTGACTGAGTTTAAAATACATCCATGGGATTTAATATTTACCGTTGATTTCTTGGAATTTTTCCGTGACGAGTTAAACGTCTTGCTTATTTTAACTCATCCTTCATACCATCTATAATTTTTTGATGATTCTTTTCAAAAATATTTTTTATGTGACCAGAAACGTCATACTCACCTGATAATCTCTCCCAGAAACTAAAAACATACCTTTTCAAATTTGGAATCAATTACCAATATCTTCCTGTGTGCGATAAAAGGCTCCCGGTTGTAAAGCAAATCCAAGGAGGAGCATATGCCCATCAGAAGAGATTACAGGCGGCAGAGAAGCCCATCTCTATTGCTGCTGAAACAGGACCCACAAATTTAAAAATATTTTTTACCATTTGGGGGTGCGTCTCATAAGTGCCAGTCATTCAAAACTGATGTTGAGTAAATAATGATCAAATTTGTCACTTTTTTAAGGAGGCTTTCCTGGAGGTGCAGTCATGCAATCAGGTGATACATGGTCAATTGAAGAAATAATTACCCTGCCGAGACAGTCAAAAAGTGAAATCAAAAAAGAAACTGAAATGTTTAAGGAGAACTTCTCCTTAATCCTTGATAATTCTCGTTTGATAATGAACACCCCTCGGTATTACTACTCATACCTGGAATCCTTTATTGTCGGTCTTGTTTATCTTGGTGGACACAAGGCTTCCATAGGATCTCTACTGCAATTGTGGGAAAAAGGTATTTTCATGGACGAATGTAGGCATTGTGGAGGAAGCCTGTATTTATTCAGTGGAAAAGGCTCACCATTGTCTGGATCGAACAGCTGTGCAGGCATTTGCAATGAATGCAGGGAGATTAGCCACAAAAACCTTCCAGATGTTAAACAGATAATGAATGCTTATAAGCATGTAAAAGATAGTATCAATGCCCGCCTGATTTTGCGGACAAAAGGGCAAACCTTCAGTTTTAAATCAGGACTTGTGGGCAGTCCTGTGCCGGACCGAATTATCAGGCAGGGTATTTCCCCTGCAACCATGACCGAGTTGATCAACGAGATAAGAATGCTTGAACGGTGATTCTCAGTAAATTTCAAAAATAATTTTGTCTGGTTGGCCTTATGAGTACCGGCACTGAACAGCAGTATTTTTCAGCCAAGCTGAGCCTCATGCTTATATAAGTGAGTTTTTTAATTTCGGTTAAATTATCCGGGCTCTTTTTATATATATAGAGAACTGGACAGCCAAAAGTTCTCTTAAATACTTGTATTTACTTACCATGATTCTATCTGTTCGTCATTCCGGCGAAAGCCGGAATCCAGTGTCTTTTCAATAGGATAAAAGACTGGATGTCGGATCAAGTCCGGCATGACGGGGGAGAACTTTCAACTCTCATAATAGGGAAGGCAAAAATTTATTCGACATAGTAAAGGGGGAAAACAAAGCTATGCTTACTGACAACCAGGTCAAGGAAATGAATCATCTTTTTGAGGAAGATTTGCAGGATGACAGGACTGAATATCCTGAAGAACAAAAAAATCGTGAATGCAGGAATAAGGGTATTAAGGAACCCTCCCATCAAAATTTAAAACAAATTGCTGAAATGGGGCTAGGGATGATGAGCTATGCCCAAAATATGCATTCAAACCCGTATTTTTATAAGTATGGCTGGTGGGTATTTTCCAGGTTCAGCACTGAGGAAGGCAGGCAGTTTTTATCTGAGAAAAATCTGCTCTGTACCCATGATGCCATGAACCTCATAAAAGAACTGCAGGAACTGTGCGAGCCGTTTATATTATACAATAAAAAGTTTCACCGACGAGGAGACAAAACTCCTTTTGATGAATCTCGGGATTTTGAGTGGGCTGTTGACTATGACGATGATCCGGATCCTGCCTGGAAAGGGCACAAGTAGACCAATGCGGGCCTGGCCCGCAACCCAAAATCATATTCTCACGCAAAGGCGCAAAGGTCGCAAAGGAAGACAGGCAGCATTGTCTTTTAAACTCCATGTCCTTCGCGTCTTCGTGGTTCAAAATTTCTTGTTTTTTTCTTACAAGCTTTCAGCAGTAAGTAACTGGGCTTTTTCCGCGACCTTGCGCGGAAAATTAGGCCCCTTCCGGGCAACGGACTGCTATGCCACTTACAATTGCCGTAACGACCAACATGTTTGTTTGAAATTTGTGCTAAACGCCTAAAGGCATTTTGTTAACTGTATCAGTTACAATATTCTTGATTTTTTGTCATTATTTAAATATCCAGGAGTTTATATGAATATTTGCATTCACAGGGGCAGCAACCAGATAGGTGGAAGCTGCGTTGAAATTGAACAGGATGGTCAGCGCATTATTCTGGACATTGGCCTTCCCCTTGACTCAGAATCCAATGACAAGTCCCTGCTTCCAGTGGTGAAAGGGCTTGACGGCAGCGCCCCAGACCTTTTGGGCGTCTTTCTGTCCCATACCCACCTTGACCATACTGGTTTGCTCAAACACATATCCCCTGAAATTAAGGTTGGACTGGGTCCTGCTGCACGGAGAATAATGGAAGCAGCCTTGCCTTTCCTCCCTGACAAATTTCCGCCAATTCCCCAAGGCTGGGAGTATGATTCTTGGAAATCATTCTATGCAGGTCCATTCAAGATTACACCTTATCTGGTGGATCATTCTGCTTATGATGCTTATGCCCTGCTTATTGAGGCAGGTGGCAGAAAGATTTTTTATAGTGGAGATTTCCGGGGACACGGCCGTAAGGCCAAGCTTTTTAATAACATTGTAGCAAAGCCTCCAAGAAATATAGACACCTTACTTATGGAAGGATCAACCCTTGGCAGGATTGATCAGGGACTCAGCTTTCCATCAGAGACTGATATTGAAAGTGAACTGGTTGAAGCGTTTTCAAACACCAAGGGACTGGCCATGGTCCATGCATCAGGGCAGAATGTCGACCGGGTTGTCTCCATTATGCGGGCATCCAAAAGAAGTAATCGTATTTTGCTCATTGATCTTTATACTGCCGTAATCCTTGAAGCCACTCAAAATCAAAACATTCCACAGTCACATTGGCCGGAAATGTCCCTGCTTGTTCCCCATGCCCAGCGCGTGCAAATCCTTAAAAATTCCTGGTTTGACAAACTCAAGCGCCATTCTTCAAATCGGGTTTTCATGGAAAAAGTAAAACAAAGCCCGGACAAATACACTTTGCTCTTCAGGCCCCTGTTTATAAAGGATCTGAACAGGGGAGAATGCCTGGAGGGTGCTTCATATATCTATTCTCAATGGGAAGGCTACTGGGAGCGGGGTGATTATGACTATGTAAAGGACTGGCTGAATACCCATGGCATCAGTAAACAGAGCATCCATACCTCCGGTCACGCTGCTCCTTCAGACCTTAAAGCGTTTGTCCAGGCCCTTAATCCGGGCAGAGTTGTGCCAATTCACAGCTTTATGCCTGAAAAGTATCATGATCTATTTGGGAATGTGGAAATGCATGGTGATGGTGAATGGTGGGAGGTGTGAGGATATTTTTCTTGATGAATAACTGTCTAATAAAATATGGCACAGAGGGCATGTCAATTAAAAATTACTTAAGTGATATGTGAGCATTTTTTTGAAATTATCGAAATATCATGGAGGATAAAAACATGAAGAGACGATTAGGAGCGCTTATTAAAAACAATTTGGCAGGAAGCAGTTTATGGTTGAACAAAATTAAACAGGATTGTGTAAATGGTGAGGTTTTTCTTGCTATACGAGACAATCGCATTGATATGTATCACAAAGGTGGAAAGCTTTTCGGCTACGACAGAAAGGGCTTTAAAACTCACTTGAAATATGCTTCGGTCATTTCCCATAATGGGAGCGATTATTTGACTGAAAAAGAATTATCAGACTACAAACTGGCATCAGATTTCGAAGAGAATTATCAGAGAATTAAAGAGAATTGTTCAAATTATTCAGGTTACGAATCTGAAGGTGTTTCAAGATTATATCATAAACATTCTTATTTATCCAATAGTAAGGTCGTAGTTTTGGATATTGAAATTTCTTTCTCATCAACAGAAGATGATAATACACATGATAGGATAGATCTGCTATTGTTTAATATTGATACCAAATCACTTCAGTTTGTTGAGGCAAAACATTTTTCTAATAAAGAAATATGGTCAAAATCTACTCCTAAGGTGGTAAGACAGATTAATAGATATGAATCACAGTTAGCTAAAAGTAAAATATCAATACTTTCAGAATATGCTAATTATGTTGATGAAATCAATAATATCTTTAATTTATCTCTGCCTAAGCCCGAAACTATTGATGATAAGGTAACTTTATTAATTTTTGGGTTTGATAGGGACCAAAAAAATGGGAGATTAAAAAAACTGGTAATAGATAATTCTGCATACTCAGGAATTAAAATGTATTCTATAGGAAATATAAAGGAAGTTGTGCCAGAAAATATTTGGAAATGCGCACAAGTTCTGTAATTTGTAGATGTTTCCTTTTTCAAGATTTGGGGGACCCAATTATGAGCTTAATCAATTCAGTCAAAAATCAAAACCTAAACCACAAAAGACCATGTTACACTCAGGATAAGTTCTGGGATATTTTTTGTCATACAACCTCATATGAGAGGTCATATTTTAAAAAAGTCCATGGAGGTTGGCTGTTAAGGCATTTGTTTGTGAAAGGGAGGCAATTTACAAGATCTTCCATCATTTTTTTTCCTGATGCTCACAATGTCTGGCATGATTTAGAGTTTGATGTTTGTTGGGAAAATGTAAATACCACAAGTAATCCTAATTACAAGTTGATTCTACAAAGACTGAAGGTTCCTGAGGGTTGGATCGTGAAGGAGTTCCTGACTACAAAGCCTTCATATTCTCCACTTGAAGGGGGTACTGGGCTTGATCTGACCTATATTCCTGATCCCAGCCATGAATGGGAAATCTGAAATCAAAACCCGAATTATCCAAACTGATGCTGTAGTGCAATTCTACCTTCTACAATACTTAAGTAAAGGATCGCTGTAATTATGACCATTGAAAAAGACATGACAAAAATTCTTCACAAAGAAATTGATCAAATCGCAATAAGAGATGACGTTGATTATGATGGCCCTTACTCAGATGCTGTCCACCACAGAATGATCGATACTATTCTTGGCCATGGCAACTTGGAAAAGTTACTGGAGGACTTTCTTGATCAGCCGGTAGATATAGTTTCTGAATATCCCATAGAGCATCGAATTCTACTCGGATCATATACGCCAATGCATAGCCCGGGCATCGTGGCTTTGTATGAGAATAATATACGTAATTTTTTCTGGCGTGCTGTAAATGAAGTCCTTTTGGCTAACAGGAATATATTTGTATCCAAAAATGATCTTAAGCATTCTGCCGAGTTAGTTGTTCTAAAAGTCTGGTGGCATGAGCTGTTTCATTTCAGCTGTGATGTATTCCGGCAGCTCTTCGGCAGCAAGTTTGACTCAATGACTGAAGAGGCCTTGGCTGTTGCTTATTCCCGGCTTAAGATGCTTGAGTTGAGGTCGTCAGGCAAAAGCAAAATTTCAAGAATTCAGCCTCTGTTTTTTTCAGAAATGCTGCAAAGAATATACTCATATACTTCCCCTGGTTACCGGGACTGGCCAAGGTATGGCGATGCAGCCCGGTTTGATGATGGGGTGTCTGACTATGTTCTGCCTCATGGAAATAAATTGAAACTGAGCGGTGTTGACATTTTCAAAATGCTTAAAGATATGCTCACAAGTCTCACTTCTGTTCCAGAAAACGGATATGTGGAAAAACTGGTTTAAGGTCAGCTTTATCCGGCCAATGAGATCTATCATGCGTAGTAGATAACTTTGCTTTGAACAGACTCATTTTTAATCACCAGAGCCATTATTATTCCTCGTTAAAATATTTTTCATATACCAATTTTAATGTGACCAGAAACGTCATACCAACCTGATATTCTGCTTTTTCATTTGCAGTTCAACACCAATCTTATGTAATGAAATCAGTTTAAGGCAAGGGGATTCCTACAATGTGCGGATATTGTATAGAAAAAGTCATGTTCGACCTTTTGGGGCAAGAGGTTATCTCCGGATCCCCAGCCCAGATGGACCAGGATGATGCAATGATTCTTGAGCCTTATGCGCAGGAAACCAATTTCCTGATGCACAGCCTTAAATATGCCCGTAACCTGGAGATGGAGCAGGAGGTTCTATACATTCTGCATTGCCGGGCCTTAGAAGAGATTGCTGTAAGGCCGGATTCAGCAATGAAGAGCAGCTTGCCTCAAATGACCCTGGTCAAGCATTACCATGCCTATCAGAAATTTATCAGTTCAAGATTTAACCCCACAGTAATCAAGAACCGCCTTCCTTGTTCTTCCTTGACCTTTTTGTACAGCCCTGAGTTTGTTTTTGCCCACGACAAGTGGTCAGGTTTTTTATCCCAGGAGAATTTGCTGCAGCAGTGTAGTGAGCTTCTGCATTTTTACCACTCCTGGTGGCTGGTTGGGCAGGATCAGAAGAAAAATGATCTGAACAAAAAAATGGAAGAAACAGGCGTATGTGATCCCATTGAAGACATAAGCGATGAAGAGTGGGACAGGTTTTATGACCTATTCCCAGCTGTATATTTTGCTCTGGTCTATGCAGGCCGGTATGGGCAAGATCTGTCGCTTATAGAAAAAATTGCGCTGACTCATCCTAATGGAGTGCCTCATTTCCCGGGCTTTGATCTCTGGCTTGCAAGAAAAGCATACATGATTGTTCTGCAGAAGAAGGGGGTATCGTTTGTTTTTGAAAATATGAATTTTGAATTCAGACCATCTTTAGCTTATTACGGTTTTTTGAAGTTGGAATGGATGAGAAAAAATAAAGAGGAAATTATAAGCAGAATGACTTTCTGGGCAGAATCTCAGGAAATGCTCACTGAGCATGTTCTGTATGCCCGAGAATTTGCGGAAGAAATGCAGACATTTCCCAAGCTTGTTTCAAAATATCAGTAAGTACGGACAGTACGTTGGCTTTGGGAAATTGAGAGGGGAAACCAAAAAATAAAAACGCGAACAAATTAGAATAATAATTTATGCACTAAAGAAATTTATATTTTCCTTGTGTCATCTATTAAACTTTTTTGGCCAAATGTCTAAGATGTCTGAATAAACAACTTCTAATTAAATATTGGAATCACATTATAACGAGAGAAACATGATTTTTGAAAATGTAAGAAGTGGGGCAAATAATGTTATATAAACTTGAATTAAGTAAGGGGAAGTTTGAAACGGTTTGTAGAATACGTTTACCCCGGTGATATCGTTTTCTTTTCACACAGATGGACAGGTCTTGTCGCTGCCGGCCGAGTTAAGAATGGAAGCATAAAGTCACCGGACGACGCAACTTCGTATCGGGATGTTGAATTCATCATATCAGTTCCAAAGAAAGGACAAGCTATAAGGGCTATGCCGTTTGGGAAGGTCTGTGAAATTACAGGAAAGAGTTTTTTCTGGGCTCGGACAATCAAGGTTCCATATCTCACAAAAGATGAGGCTGAAAATTTAGCAAAAGAGTTGAAAACATACCTTGAAATAAGCACATAACCACATCAACTGGGGAATGACATACGCTAAGCTTCATTGCCAGTCGCTCATGCGGAGCGTCATCGGCCACTGGGGACAGGCACTTTTGCCGACCTCAAACCACAAAACAGCCGGACTACACGGCAGCAAAAGAGTCAGTCCCCTTTCAGTTTCAATAAAGGGTCGCTGTAGTGATACTTGCAAGCTGCTAATCAGATTGTTGAGATAAAGCTCGTAGAAAGTTTAAAAAGCTCTCTATATCCTGCTTGCAGTCTTCAAAACATGTCCCTGCATCTGAAGCAAGATATTTCAGCCTTTCCGGCTTGAGGTTGAAAGTGTAGACGTTTCTGACCAGATGGCGAAAAGCCCGGTACTCGTCTAAGCAATCTCTGGTGCTGCGCCTGATAACCGCAGGACGCAACTCCCTCAAGTCGGCGGACATCTGCTGAAGCAATTCCTGATGCCAATTGGATCCGGAAGGTAAAGCCCCATCAATTGTGCGGGCAATCTCCTCAAAGCATGATTCCATCCCGGTATAAAAGCTGTGTAGATTGAGGGCCACTCCGTCCAGGTAGCCATCATCAGCGGTTTCTTCAGCCTTTTTCATTAAAAGGGAAACCCTCTGCACCACTCGGCCCACATCCTGTATCCTCATTTCCAATCGTCCCGCCAGGGCCTGGTAAGGGCCGATCTCTAACTTCATATCTCCACTCCCGCTTCTATCTGACTGCTGATGGCAACATTGCTCTGAAGTCCTGGCTCCATCTTGATCAGGTCCAGACTGATTTCTTTGTCCAGGGCGGTTACTGCGGCCACCGCCCGGAGGTACTTTTCATCTGCCACTCCCCAGACCGCCATATCCACGTCAGAACGTTCATCAAATACCTCCGGACGTAACAGGGAACCGAACACTACAACACGAGAAGCTGCAAAGTGCTCTCTTAACAGAGATGCAGCCCTGCGAGCCACATCCCAGGCGTGTTCATGCCGGATGCGCCTGCTTTCCTGGACAGCCAGCAGTCTTTTTCTGGCGGATTGCCGGTAAATCTCCATGTCGGAGGAACTGATAATATCCATCAAAACCCCAGTCTAAAAGTTTTGAACAATAATTCTCCAAAAAAAATTAATATGACCACTTTTGTCATACCTGCCTGTTATACTCAGCCCCAAGCAAGGAAGCAATGGATTTTTTCTCAGTGAATAAATGCTGGCTGGGTACTCAGTACCAAAAGTCCTGAGCACTTATGCTTTTTTGCAAATCATATATAACAGCCAGGATCAAAATTATGGATCATCCGTCTAAAGCGTACGCTGCCGGAAAAAGGCTTCAATTCATGCTGAATGTATGTTTGAGCCAAGGCATAAGAAATTATTGTCTCTCGCCCGCTCGAAGATTCGCTTGAGTCGCCGAGGGCGCTGAGAAGAGAAGTCATTTTTTCATTTCTGCGAAGCGCAGTAATGAAAAAGGTCCTCCGCCCCGGGGGGGGAGCCTGCAATCCATATACACCGGCTCGGTGGATATGAACGTTGAAACTCTTACTCCTGCCTTGCTCTGCCTGCCCAGTGAAATAGACGCAGTCTCAGCGTAGCGGATTTCACCGGGGCGGCTCAAGGCCTTCTTAGGCCGGGCGTGAGATATTCTTTTTTTTTCAAGCAAGTACGCACAAACTGGAAGGATCAAAATTATTGTCTAAACGCAAAAGGGAGGTAGAACCATGTCAGGATTTGCACATCTGCATTGTCATACGGAATACAGTCTGTTTGAAGGATGCATAAGGATTGAGGAGCTTTGCTCCAAAGCTGCTGAATATAAAATGCCTGCTGTAAGCATTACTGACAGCGGCAACCTTTTTGGGGCCATGAAATTGTACTCAGCGGCCCGGGAATACGGCATAAAGCCCATCATAGGCTGTGAGATCAACCTGGTTCCCGGCAAAATTACTGACCAGGACGGATTTAATTATCATCTGGTGCTGCTGGCCATGGATCTGCGTGGATACCATAATCTGGTCAAACTGGTCAGTGCCGGCTGGTTGCAGGGCTTTTGCTACAAGCCCAGGGTAGATAAGGATATGCTTCAGAAATATTCAGAGGGCATAATTGCTCTTTCAGCCTGCCTGAAAGGAGAGGTCCAGTATCTGCTTCGCGCAAAAGGTTTTGATCAAGGCCTTGAAGCAGCAATGCAATATGCCCGGATTTATCCGGACAGATTCTATCTTGAGCTTGAGGCAAGCGGACTTGAAGAACAGGCAGAGGTTAATGAGAGACTTATGGAAATGTCCGAAAAGACCGGCTTGCCCCTGGTGGCTGCCAATGACTGCAGGTATCTCACTCCTCAGGATGCTGAAGCCCATGCAGTATTAAAATGCTTCAAAAGTGCTAAATGTCTTGATGAACAAGACCTGGATAACCTGGATACAAAAGAGCTGTATTTCAAGTCGCCAGAAGAAATGGAAAAGGAGTTCTCCCATTGTCCCGCCGCCCTGGAAAATGTCCAGACAATCGTTGAGCAATGCAATCTTGATCTGGGTTTCTCGAAAAGACACCTGCCACATTATACGCCATCTGCTGAAGATACCCTTGATAAGGAAATTATTGCTCTGGCCCGCAACGGCCTTGAAGAAAAGCTGGCCAGTCTGCCTTACGCGGTTGACAGAGAAAAGTATTTCACCCGGCTTGATAAAGAATTGAAAATTATCTGCGAACAAGGCAAGTCTTGGTATTTTCTTGTGGTTTATGACTATGTTGCATGGGCAAAGAGCAGGGGTATCGCTGTTGGGCCTGGCCGGGGTTCAGCTCCGGGCTCCATGACAGCTTATGCCCTTGGGATTACCGGCATTGACCCTATTCTGCATAAACTTCATTTTGAAAGATTTTGTAATACTAAACGAGCAGGTGTTGTGGATATTGATGTGGATTTATGTCAGGAGCGCCGGGAAGAAGTTTTTGATTATGTGTTTGAAAAATACGGTCAGAACAGTGTGGTATACATTTCTGTTTTTATATGCATGAGAGCCAGAGCAGTTTTCAGAGATGTGAGCCTGGTTATAGGAATAAGTCCCGAACAGGCAGAACGGATTATCCAGCTTATTCCCCAGGAACCGCGCATGACCATCAGTAAAGCTATGGAAATGGAACCAGCTTTGCGCAGCATAATGAATGACAATGAAAAGATGCAGAGGTGTTTTGATATCTGCACAAGGCTTGAAGGGTTGATACGTCATATTACCAGCCATGCGGCAAGAATAGTGATATCCAATGAAAATTTACAGGATTATCTGCCTTTATACAGGGGCAGAAACCATGAACTTATTGCTCAATATGACTATAACGACCTGGAAAGGCTGGGCTTCCCAGGGTTTGATTTGCTGGGCCTGAAATATCTGAGCCTGATTAGCCGCACCCTGGATCTGATCAAAGCCAGCCAAAAACAAGCTCCAGACCTGGATAAATTGCCATTAGATGACGCAAAGACCTTTGTCCTTATAGAGCAGGGTCACACAGACGGGGCATTCCAAATGGAAGGCGATGGTGTCCGGCAATGCTTGATTGAGTTAAAGCCTGAACGTATGCAAGACTTGGCAGCTATGTTTGCCCTTTACAGGCCGGGACCTTTGGAGAGCGGAATGATGAGTGACTTTATTAAGCTCAGGCATGGCCGGAGTCCGGCTGAACATTTTCATGCAGAAGTAGATAATATTCTTAAGGAAACCCATGGCATGATAATATATCATGAGCAGGTGATGGAAATTGCTCATAAAATTGCTGGATATTCCCTTGAAGACGCGGAAATTTTTCGAAGAGACCTGAGCATACGAAAGCCGGATGTGCTGATGCAGCAGAAAGAAAAGTTTATCAAAGGGGCTACACAAATAAATCTTTCTCTTGAAACAGCAGAACAGATATTTGGGGCTCTTGAAATGGCAGCTTCATACACCTTTCTCAAAGCTCACAGCATTGCTTACGCCACGATTGCTTACCAGACAGCGTTCCTCAAGGCTCATTTCCCGGAAGAATTCCAGCAGGCTGGGGAGATTGCACTGGGGCAGCAGTGATTATCGCGGACTCCGCCCGCAACCGAGTAAAGACAAGAAGGTTTTGCCCACGGAAGACACTGAACATCACGGAAAGTACACTTTCTGGCTACGTTTTAAAAAATTTCAGTGTCTTTCTGACTATTATGTGGCAGTATGATTTTATCATAAGATGAAAAAACATGCTGGTTCGAAATATCCAGGAAAATCCTGAATAAAATGTACCCCAAAAAATATAGCCATTGCAAAGAGGAGGGTCACCATGATCAACTACATTCGAGGATTGTACAGACTCAGGAAAATCAAGTTTAATATTCGGCAATGCAGGGACATGTATTACCTGCAAGGAGTTTTGACTTCATTTCTCAAGGCCGAAGGTAAAGAATTACGCAGCCTGGATACCGGAAAGGTAGTGTCTCCCCTGCCCCTGGTCAAAAGACGGATTGTCTCAAGGCTGCCTCAGTTCAGCGAAGCTATACACCAGCAGATAATGGCAATCAGAGCAGAGCATGACGCAAAGCTGTCCAAGGAAAGGGTCACAAGGAAAAAGAACCATAAAGAGCCTGCAAGAATAGAATTTGACGAATCAGTTCTTGCAGGAAAATGCGCATCATTAAAATACAACCACGCCCTTATCCTGACCTGTCCTGGTAAAATTCCAGGTATGGATGTGGATGAATAAGGTGGTTGATTGGTTTAAAAATGCGGAAAAGTCTTTGTTCAAGAGGCCCAAGTAAAATGGAAAGAAACTTTACGAGGTGAATATTTGACCAGGTTCAGCATTTGCTGGGGTTCAAGGATGAGCGTAAATTTACTCTGGTTGGCGGGATGGAGGAGGTTATTCCAAGAAGAGACTGAGCTAAAAATACAATGTCCAAAGGTAGTTGTCGGTTTGGCTTTGCTCATAAATCTATTGATTATCTCAAGCTTATGAGTATATAATTATTATTGCCAGAATTATTACACCCACTGGAGGAGTCAATGCGTCTTTTTGTGTGCAAGAGCTGTGATCAGCTTGTATTTTTTGAAAATTTTTCATGTGTTCGTTGTGGAGCGGTTCTGGGTTTTGTTCCTGAAAATATGTACCTTGAGACCCTGGAAGAAGACATTGACGGAACCTGGAGAATGGCAGGAGCAGGGTTAGACAGTTTGTCTTACAGGCACTGCGCCAACCGCTTTGAACAACAGGTCTGCAACTGGATGGTTCCGGCAATGGACCCAAACGAGTTATGCTTAGCATGCCAGCTCAACAGAACCATTCCGGACCTGAGCATTCCCGGCAATATTGAGCTCTGGAGCAGGCTTGAGACTGAGAAACGCAGGCTGGTTTACAGTCTGCTCAGGCTGAGGCTGCCTGTAGTCCCGCAAATGAGTGATCCTGCGGGACTGGCATTTGATTTTCTTGCTGACAGCGAGCCGAGATTCAATGAATCAGGCCGGGTTCTCACTGGTCACTCCGAAGGCTTAATTACTATCAACATTGCTGAGGCCGATCCTGTAACACGTGAAAAGATGAAGGATGACATGTCTGAACCGTACAGAACCATTTTAGGCCATTTTCGGCATGAATCCGGGCACTACTATTGGGACAGGATAGTAAGGGACAACAAGTGGCTTGAGCCTTTCAGGTCACTGATGGGAGACGAGACCCTTGATTATGCTCATGCATTGCAGCGCCATTATGAAAACGGTCCGCCAGCCGACTGGCCCCTGTATTTTGTCAGCGCGTATGCCAGCACCCATCCATGGGAGGACTGGGCAGAGTCATGGGCTCACTTTCTGCACATTGTTGACACCATGGAGACGGCTTATGAGTACGGCCTGAGGGTCAGTCCCAGGGCTGGAAGCGATGATCACCTGAGAGCTGAGGCCGGTTTTGATCCCTACGTACAGACAGATTTTCAATCCCTCATTGAGCACTGGTTTCCATTGACCTATGCCCTGAACTGTCTGAACAGAAGCATGGGCCATGATCATGTCTATCCCTTTGTTCTTTCCAGTCTTGCTATTGAAAAGCTGAGGATGGTGCATATGGTTATCGCATCACAACAGGACTGCTGCAACGCAAAGGCAAGTTGACCTGCCATGCTGTTGACCATTATCGTCCAGCATGAGAGGTTGAAATGCATACATAGTGCTCAGTCCAAATCTCGCGAGCCAGATTCACGACATCAACTATCTGTTCCTGGTTTCGAACTCTCGAAATGTCATTCATAGTCTTTTAGGGGCGAACAATTTGTTACATGCTACAGCACAGATTCCATCGTAGTTTTCGCCCAGGATGAACTCAACGGTATCTCCAATCATTAGTTTTTCAAACTCTATGTTTTTCAATTCCTCTTTATGAAAGAAAAGGTTTATGCTGAACAGCTTGCACTCAATAAAGCCATAGGTATCCTGAAGATTAGAGATTTTTGGCATCAACTGCCCGGATTAGTCTTTAGTGTAACCTTCTGCAAAGAAGTCATGGCTGCCGTTACCATGCTGGCCAAATCTGCAATATTGCCAGGGATAACCAGGGTGTTTGACTCTTTTGCCAGCCTTCCAAATTCACCAACATACTGTTCTGCTACCCGCAGACTTGCTGCATCCTGACCTCCGGGTGCTTTCAGCTGCTCGGCTATAAGGGCGAGACTTTCTGCAGTAGCCCGGGCAACAGCCAGAATTGCTTCAGCCTCTCCCTGTGCTTCATTAATTACTTTTTGTTTCTCACCTTCAGAGCGCAGAATAGCATCCTGACGATCTCCCTCAGCCCGGTTGATTGTAGACTGCCTGTCACCCTCAGAGCGTGCAATTTCCGCCCTCTTCTCACGTTCTGCAGTCATTTGGGCCTCCATAGCCTTTTTAACTGACTCCGGAGGTACAATATCTTTAACCTCATACCTCAGCACTTTTACACCCCAGGCCTGGGCAGCCTGATCAATGGATTCCACAACCTGCATATTGATGGTTTCGCGTTCCTCAAAAGTCTTGTCCAGATCAATACGGCCCACACAGGAACGAAGTGTGGTCTGAGCCAGTTGCGAGGCAGCTACAAGGTAATCGTTGATGCCGTATGCGGATAATTTGCTGTCAACAACCTGGAGATAAATCAATCCGTCAACTTCAACTGTTACATTGTCTTTGGTAATACATGTCTGACTGGGGATATCAAAGACCTCTTCCTTGGTGGAATATCTGTAAGCTACCTTATCCAGAAAGGGAATCAGAATATGAAAACCAGCTCCAAGAGTTCTGCTGTATTTTCCGAGACGCTCGACAATATACTCACTCTTCTGAGGAATGACTACAGCTGACTTTACTATGACCACTACAGCAAAAACAGCTAAAACTAAAATAGCGATAAGAGAAGCTTCCATGATCTTTACTCCTTATATATGATTAACTTTTCGAACAACAAATGATTGTTTGGAATTGCCTGAAAAACTGACTATTTCTGCAGTTTCCCCCTGCTCAATGCTTTCATCTGCAACCGCATCCCAGGCAGTTCCCCGGTATTGAATTCGTCCTGCTTTCCGGGGTGAGATTTTCTGCAACACCTGAACCTGAACCCCGTAAGGGAAATCATCAAAATCATCGTCATTGTTAGAAGAAGATGTTCCTCTAAAGGTCCGAATCATCCATTTCCTCAAGAATAACAGGGAGGTGATTGAGGTTATCAAAAATATCAGTATCTGCTGAGTCAGACCTATATCCAGAACAAGCAGGGCTGCAGCTGTTGACAGGCAGCCTATTGCAAAAAAAAGCAATATAAAACCAGGTAAATATAGTTCTAAAAATGCAATTACAACACTTAGAATAAACCAGATCAGCCAAGCAGGAAATATCATAACAATTAATCCCTTGAGAGTTAAAAGTTATCAGTTAATCGTTATTAGTTGAACAAAAAAAACATTATGATTTCAAATAGTTAGGCTTTGAAAACGTCTGGATATCTAATGCGGGCTGTGCCCAAAACCCAATCTAACCAGAATAGTTAAGTTTGGGCGATAACCTTACTTTTCAGGCTGAAGACTGAAGGCTGAAGAATAAGGATCCTGGGCATCATTGCTCTTTCAAGGTTAAATTAATTTCTTGTTTTTTCTACAGGGTTGAAACGGTAAGTTACTAAAGCTTGTAAAATGACAATAAATTCAAGGGGTTGCACAAGAACTTTTGACTGTCCAGTTACACCTTGAAAAAATACAACGACTCATCACTCTTACCCTCAAAGCATGCTGACTTGTGTTTCACAGTTAATGCGTTCCAACTTTCCTGTGTATTGAATTATTTCAGAAAAATCTGTCCATAAATTTCAAAGTGATATCTTTTAAACGAGCATCCAGATAGTCATAAACCCTGGACTCAATTCCCTCTGGCACGCCATTATAGAATGCCTGCGCAATGCCTCCGGTAATGCACGCAAGAGTATCACTGTCGCCCCCAAGAGACACAGCAGTGCGCAATGCATCCTCACAATCTGCCGAGTCAATAAATGCACGGATAGCTTGAGGGACAGTACCCTGAGATGACACATCAAATGTATAGGATGGACGGATTTCATCTACATGTTTTTTTAGATCATAGCCAAAATGAGCTTCAATATATTCTCTGATATCTTCTTTGCCCTTGCCAAGTCTGGATAGCAATATTGCTGAAGCTGTAGCCTGAGCACCCTTTACTCCTTCTGGATGATTATGAGTGAATTCTGAAAATTCCCGGGCTTTTTCCAGAACAGTGTCCATGTCATCATAAGCAAATCCCACAGGGCTGATGCGCATAGCTGCGCCATTGCCCCAGCTGTTGTATGGACCAGACTCAGGATTACCTGCCCATTTCCTGAAGCTGCCTCCATATCCGGAATTTGGATACCAGGCATAAAACTGTCTCATGTTTTCATCATACGGCTTGCCTGTCAGAATGGAGTCGGCCAGGGCTACCGTTAAAACAGTATCATCTGTAAACTTGTTGTAAGGGGTGAACAGGATAAAATCTTTTGTCTTAATGTTGTCCCATTCGTAAACTGACCCGACTATATCTCCAGCTATGGCTCCGATCATTGATCCTCCAGTGTAAAGAGTTGGTTTGTCATAGCACTACAGCGACACTTTTATTGAAGATGGAAGAGGACTGGCTGTTTTGCTGCCGGATAGTCCGGCTGTTTTGATGTCTGAAGTCTGCAAAAATGCCTGTCCCGGGTGGCCGAGGCTATAATATACACAAAGTGTCGTTGTGCCACTCTTGGTGTGCCTGGAAAGGATAACTGATGGCTTTCTGGTCGCCTCTACCCTTAATGGATCAGGCTGTTTTCTGTAGTTATTTTTAATCGTATTCAGTAAATATAATTATAGCATAATGTACATAATGATTCTCTAAGAATGACCGCAAACTGCCTAAGTAACAAAAGTCATGGTAATGTGTTTATATGGATTACTCAAGATCTTTTATGCAGAGCAAAGTCTCACGCTTCAGTGTCGCAGTAATTGAGTGTTTTTTGTCTTGATAAAATTTAGTTGAGGTTGTGAAAGAGGTTAAGGCCGGATAAACATCTACTCCACACAATATGATACCGCAAAAATTTCATATAGAAGCGTCTCACCCAGGTGAGCCGGGACTGAACGTGAGAGCGACTGTCTTGATAAGTGGAGCCTGCATCCTGCAGGCTATTTAATTCCAGGCGGCTGGAAGCCGACTCCACATTGAAGAGCAGTCCCATATTTGGAAATTGGGACAGTCCCTCTCCGGGCTGTAAGCCTCCGGGCAGGAAGCTGTGCCAGGCACAAAGTTCTGATTTTGGATGGAAGATTTTTCTTGTATAGATGTAGCGCTGCAACCATGTTCTGCAGGAAAGTTATGGGATTTGGTATCTATTCAACATACTGCAGAGACTGCCATGATTGAATAATGACATTCCCAGTTCAACGCTGGAAGGCTAATAAAAAAAGAGTATTCTTGGTTCTGAGTCAAGGCTTAACTTCCTCGTCATTGCCGGGCCCGCGGCCGAATTATCTGAGCCTGATCCAAAATCCGCATAAGGATTTATGACGGAACAACAAGAAATTTACTAGACAATCCATCTTTGAAGGTTACTGATCAATTTCAAAAGTACGCTCTAACCGGATGAATCCAGGAAGGGTTCAAACAATGAATCATAAATAAGGTCCGCTTCAGCAAAGTAAGTGCAGGGAGCTTCAAAGAGCAAGTTGTATATGCTGTTTGACAAGCCTTCCGACTGGCAGAGGATTACGGACGGCAAGAATCTACCGGTTATTCAGACGTCAACTTATCAATGGATTTCCTGAAACTATCTATGTCGCTGCTTTGAATGGCGGAGCGTAGCAGTTGTTTCAGCATCATCCTGCTGGTCATTTTTTTGATTCTTTCCTCAATGTCTGAGGGAATATTTGAACTGAACTTTGTGTCTAATGCGTCAAGGACCATTTCACGTGCTTGGGATAACATGCCTTCACCCTTGCCTATTTCAACGCCTTCAATCTTGCCAATTTCAATACCTTCACCCCTGCCTATTTCAATACCTTCACCCCTGCCTATTTCAATACCTTCAATCCTGCCTTTTTTAATCCCATGTCTTTCAGCACTTGTTACGTATGTCACTTCTTTATCCTCCTCATATTCCACAAGGTTGTCAGTAAATCTCTGGGACAAATCTTCTGGTAAGATCATTAACCAGTCAATCAATCTATATAGCTGCAAAATATCAGCAGCTGAAAATCCTCTTTCATAAAGGGCCATAACAATGGACCATTTCCACGAATAGCGCTCCTCCGGATTGTTTTTGGTGGTTTTTGTCTTCAGGTGAGCAGCAGTTATAATGGCAAATGGGTTGGACTGCTTCAGCAATTCATCGATTCTGTCGTTGTAATCAAGAAGCTTGACCATGGGAAACTGAAAATGAAGTTCGCAGCCCCACTGCTTGAAACTATATGGTCCCGGGCGCCAGGATGGATGGTCATCACCAAGAATAGCCAGAATGGTCACTGGAAGGTAGCTTTTGTCAAAGATCCGATAATTGTAAATGTACATTCGTCTGGAAAAATCAAGGTCTTTGTCACTTTGAACTTCAATGTGAATCAGAACATAAAGAACTTGGGCATCAAATGACCATACTTTGACCAGTTTGTCAGCATGACGCCTGCCGATATCAGCATCCCGGACAAAACTCTGTAACTCTTTGTCCAAAAACTCATAACCTTGCTTCCAGTCAATTTTGGCAGCAATTTCAGGAAAATAAAATTCCATCAGCTCCTTGAAATAGATATCCATACCCTCTTTCCATGGGCCGTCATAATCATCGATGGTTATATAATATGTAGTCATTTGAATATTTTAATCAAAGGTTGAACATAATGCAAGGTTTCACTGTGAGTTGCTTGCGAGCGCTGCTTCCGGGCGGGCCGGGACCGAACCTGCATGTAACTGTCTTTAAAGTGGAGCCTGCATCCTGCAGGCTATTTAATGCCAGGCGGCTGGAAGCCGCCTCCACATTTTGTGATGGAAAAAACAACGAAACAGACTCAGCCTTGGATTTTGCAAAGGATTGTCAATATATCAGTAAGAACCACATGCTCAAGATTCACTTTTATCACAAAAAGTTGGCCGCATGCTTGGCAGTATGATCAATAACCCACAACCATTTCTCCATCCCTGATTATTATATTTCTGCTTCCTGACCACTGATTCCTGACTCTTGTCCCCTGCCCCTGATTCCTGTCTCCTGATCCCTGATCCCTGTCTCCTGA
>NZ_KN882187.1:0-12355 GCF_000934755.1 Desulfonatronovibrio magnus | reverse complement strand
CCCTGTCTCCTGTCCCCTGATCCCTGATCCCTGTCTCCTGACTCCTGTCCCCTGTCCCCTGTCCCCTGTCCCCTGTCCCCTGTCCCCTGATCCCTGATCCCTGTCTCCTAACTCCTGCCCATTACATATTTTCAAATTGATTTTGAAAAATACCATTTCTATTCCGTAATCATAATACAGCATCAAAAAATACAACCTGAGCACAAACCCAGGCTGAAACTTTTCAGGTGGTGTTGTAATATGAATAACGTTCTGGTCTGCCTTTGATACAGTGGACAGAGAAAATACCCTGCGTACCATCATAGCTACTCTGCAGGACTTGGGGTTCGTTGTTGACAAAGCAGATGGAACACTTGGCACTGTCAGTGCAACCAAGTTGGATCAGTATGCCCTGCGTATGACTGTCACTGTGAGACCAAGGGGTCAAAACCAGATGCTGGTCAGGGCTAATGCCCAGTATAATATCCGGGCAGTAGAAGATCCTGAACCGTACCAGAGATTCTTTGATGCCCTGGCCCAGGCCATGTTTTTAACTGCACACCAGGTAGATTGAGACTAGAAAAAGTGTTATTTTAAAATACCGGGTATCAGTTTACAAAAAGGCAACCTTTTCATTTGCCGTTCTGCGGCAAATGAAAAACTTCTTTCTTACTTTACGCCCTTCGCCAACACTGTTAAACAGACGTTAGTCTCCGTTGCAAACTGGTTTAACTGAGAGCGTCTTGAGTGAATCATTGAAATGACAGTTAAGATTTCTTTTTTGGTTTTCGGGCGAAGCCACCATTGTGAAGGATATAAAAATATTGTTTTTTTCCAAAAAATGTAATATAGAATATTAATCAATTCAAAATCAACAACCAACCAAATATGAAAATGACCCCTTGCAGTCTATACCCGCATATTGAGATTTTAAAGCTCAGTATTACAGTGTCCACTGAAACGGGTCACTCCCTTTCCTATTATCTTGGCTCTACATGGAGAGGGATTATTGGCTGGGAATTGAAAGCCTTGATATGCCCTTTGCCTGGGTGCAAAGATTGTCATCAATGCATCTTGGGCGACAATTGTCCATACTATCTATTGTTTGAAAAAAGAACAGAAATTCCGGGAATATTTAACTCGCCCAGAGGATATGTACTGTTTGCTCCTGTCCGTGAAGACAGCCAGAGAATATCTTTGAACATTTCTCTTTTTGGCTATTGCTGCAAGTTCCTTCCAGTCATCCTTCAAGCATTGGCCAGAGCGCAAAGCAAGGGATTGGGAAGAAACAGGACGCCCTTTTCGATTGAATCCATTTCAGAACATACCCCACACAAAAACATAACCATCGATCTTACAAGGGATATTCTTACACAGTTTAGTGGACCTTTCCCCCTCAAGGAATGGCTGGATCCAAGCGAAAATCACAGCTCTGAATACTGTTTGCAATTTTCTACCCCCATGAGGTTAAGAAAAAAAGGAAAGTACCTCTCTGATCTTGATCTCAAGTTTATGTTTATGACTCTTGCAAGAAGACTGGAAGCAATGGCTTGTATATATTCTGATGGAGTAGAAATGGGGAAGTCCAAATGGCAGGCTGTCCAAAATTATTTTAGCTTTTTTGATGGTTTTTCAACTACTGACCAAAATACCCAACTATCTGAAAACAAAATATTTAAAAACATGAGATGGGATGATTATTCCAGATTTTCCAATCGCCAGAAAAGAAAAGTCCCAATGGGCGGCCTGGTGGGTTATTGTTCTTTTGCTGCAGATGTCCCAAAATTGGAAAAATGGATCAAATGCGCCGAGATCATGCATATAGGGAAGGGTGCTTCCATGGGGCTGGGTCGGATTGAGAGGGTTTGCTAAGGTAAATTATCAAAATCTGCTTTATTAATTATTCTGCTTAGTTCCTGGTCAGTAATGGAAGTTTTTCTGGATTTTGAATAAATTGTCAGCAGCCAGACCACCATTTTGGGGTCTGAAACATAAGTGATAATCCTGTAACCGCTTCGTTTTCCCTTGCCAGAGTCAGAATTTTTGATTCTGATTTTATAAGCATTACTGCCAAGAGCGTTTCCTGCTTTTGGATTGTTTTTCAGTATTACAGAGAGATCTTTTAGATCACTTTTAATAGATGGATATTTTTTGATAAGCTGGTAGACTTCATCCTTAAAAGTTTGTGTGGGAATAAGCTTATAGCTCATCCAGAAAGTCCTCAAGGCACTGACTGGATGGTTTAATCCTGTTTTCCTTAACTTCCCTGCAAGCCTGAGACAGGCCGCAAAGAATATTGTTTTTTTCCTGAAGGCCTTCGATCTTATCCATGGTCGCCTGCCAGGCGGAAAAAGGAATAATTACTTCAAGACATTGTCCCTGCTCGTCATGTACATACTTGATGGATGAATTAACAACTGAACTCACTTTGCTTACTCCTTATTTGTAAAAAATTCTTAATAATGTTGATTCATTAGTCTGTCAATTTTCAACATATCTTCTGCTGTATTTCTATTATTTCCAGAGTTTAACCAAAGCAATGCACATGATCAAGGCTATTCAAAAATCAGGAGTATTTACTTGGCTACAAAATTAATTTCTTTTTTAGGCTTAGGTTTTTATGACAAGGTAAACTACTATTATAATTTTGACCATGAAGTAGTTGGATATGAAACCCCCTTTATCCAATTAGCCCTTACCCATATATTTAAACCTGATGAGGTTGTTATATTCCTGACACCTGAAGCTGAAAAAATGAACTGGCTGGGAATTAAAAGAACAAACAGTCAAGGAAAAGAATACCCGGGCTGTGGGTTAAAAAAATCTGCTGAGACTCTTTTTCCAGAAACCGTCTTTACTCCTGTTTCAATTCCAGGAGGACAAGGAGAGCAGGAAATATGGGAAATTTTTGAGTCTATTCATTCCAGGCTCGACTCAGGGGATCAAATCATTTTTGACATTACCCATTCATTCAGATCCATACCTGTAATCGGACTTGCTTGTCTTCAATATACAAGATCGCTTAAGGACATTATGATTGATGGTATCTACTACGGTAACTGGGAAGCAAGAACTCGAAATACAGAAACCCCATCTGCTCCTGTAGAGAACGTAACATCTTTTTTAACACTTATGGATTGGAGTCATGCTGTTCGGGTTTTTCAACGACATGGGCAGGTGGAGGCGCTGACAGACCTGTTGGAAGCTGAGGTAATTCCTCGGAAAAAACACTCTAAAGGCAAAGATGAGGAAGCCAGAATTCTGGACCGATTAAGTAATCTTCTTAATTCAAGTCATTCCAGCATTTCTACTTGCAGAGGTTCTGAAATTTATGATGGCAAACCGTGGGAGAAAGCACAAGATATTATCAATGAACTCACAAAAACATCGAATACTATACCTGCTTTTTATCCGCTCCTTGGCTTAATTCAAAATAAATTAGAAAAATTACAAGGGCCTGACAAAATCTTTTGTCAGGAAGTTGCCAAAGGGTTTGGTGCTGTAGAGTGGTGCTTGGAGCATGGTTTGGTACAGCAGGCTTACACACTTCTTCAGGAGAACATCATTACCTTCTACTGTCAGAAATTTAATCTCAATTACCAGCGCAGGGAAGACAGATCTCTAGTATCTCAGGGTCTGTCAAGAAGTCTGATAAAAATACCTGAAGATAAATGGTTTGGGGAGGCAGCAGAAAGGCCTGAAATTATCAAAGAGATTCAAAAAAAAGCTAATAAAGAGGTTTGTAAAATATATGATAAAATTACTCAGAATCGAAATGATATTAATCATGCTGGTACTGCAACCTGCTTTCGTTCTGATAAGTTGATAAAAGATATTCACGACCTGTTTAATAAACTTTTGAAATGCCTTTCGGAAAGCTCGGAGTTATGAAAAAAATAATTATCAACTTGCCAGAATTATTTTCAGAAGATGCGCAGGCTAAACTGGTTAACCTTGAAAAGTATAAGCTTGATTGCCTGAGCCTCGCTGGAGAAGGAAATGATGTTGTGCTGACTGGTCCTGGTCCTGTGTGGCTTTATTTAAGCCTTGCCCATATTCTTCATGGCAAGGCAAGATCCTTAAGATATTCCTCTCCAGTAACTGGAGAAGTTGTTATTTTTGATCATAATCCATTTTAGTGTCGGCTCACATTGCCTCAATAAGTATTGTGTAGCTGTTCAGTAAGCTCTTTGCCCGGGCGACCCGGGATCGAACCGATAAGTAACTTACACCCATCAAAATCTGGATTCCGGCTTTCGCCGGAATGACGGTAAAGAGTAAAAACTTGCTTTAACCGTCACCCCGAACTTGATTCGGGGTCCAGTTTTCTTGAAGTTACTTGTAAGCTCTTCACCTGGGCGGACCAGGACCGAACCTGTGAGTAACTTTACGAGTCTGTCACTTTTCTGGAAATTGGGACAGTCCCCGCGAGGTACTATAAAAAAGATTGATACTGCATTGGTTCCTGGAAGAAATTGGCTTTAATGACAAAATTTACACAGCGAGGGACAGTCCCTGTGCCAGGCGCAAAGTTCCCATCTTTGACGGAACTTTTCAGGCAAATGTGCATTAATCAAAGCAAAAAACGTAAAAATATGAAAATTGTAACCATCTGATTTTATTGGCAAAACAATTCCAGTTACTTAGAAGGTGGCGGTCAAATGTGACGTTTTACATTTTCCATCTTTCCGGGGGAGGTTGTTCCTGGCTTGAACCAGGATTCAAGATTCAGGGTGAAATATTTCCTGATGCCTGTTCATGATCAGTGACAGCTTTTTTAAGATTTTTTTTTGCAAAAGTTTGATCGTTGACCGTAAATATCTTTATATTGATGAATTGAATTAATCTCAAATTAGAGGTGATAATAATGGATGAAAAACAGCAGGATTTCATAGTGTTAGCTGGTCTTATCCACGATATTGGAAAATTGCTTGAGCGTGGTGAAGTATTTTCCGAATCCAGAAAGGATGAAACTTATCTTGAGTTTTGTCCCCGAGACAAAAAAGGTGGTTTTCATACTCATCTTCACTGTACTCATACCAAATGCTTCTGTGATGAGTTGGAACAAAAATTTACATGCCTGAGGACTTCGTCAAGTAATGAATGGAAAACATGGGCCTCAGGACATCACTTGAATGATGAACAGTCTTTTGGGGCCAAAGTGATTCGCATTGCTGACCGACTATCATCAAGCGAAAGGGAAGAAGGTCAATATTATCAGAAAGGTATAGGACAAAGAACACTTCTTGAGCCTGTGATCGAAAAAGTATTTCTTCACAACAACGATGACAAAACAGCTACCTCTTACAGGTATCCTCTTTCCAGGATCAGATCAGACGATGAAAGTCTGTTTCCAAAATTTTGGAAAGATTTTCCTGAAGAACTGATCTTTGATGCTGATGCTCATGAAGGCCTGGAAGACCCAACTCAGTGGTCGCATCTTCTTACAAAAAAGACATTGAAAGATGAGTACCAGAAACTATGTCAGTCTTTTCTGGAAGACATTGATGCACTTGCAAGGAAGAATTCTGATATTTCCCTGCGAAATCTTACAATTTGCCTGAGTTCAATTTTGGAAAGATATACTGCTAATGTTCCTTCTGCTACAAACGTTCGCCACCCGGATATAAGTCTGTTCGATCATATGCGCACAACGGCTTCTATTGCTCAGGCATTATACATTGAACAGTCAAGAAAACAAAATTGCCTCGCCGATCTTGAGATAAAAAATGATTCCAAGTGGCTTCTTGTTTGTGGAGATTTTTCAGGTATTCAAAAGTTTATATATAATTTGACCAACCAGGGTGCTGCTAAGGGACTCAGGGGCAGATCTTATTATGTACAACTTTTTTGCAGCCTGAGCAGCAGATATTTGTTGCGTGAACTCGACCTCAACCCTGCTGCCCTGCTCTATGACTCTGGGGGCAAGTTTTACATTCTTATTCCCTCATGTCTTAAGGATGATTTATATGTTGCAAGAAAATCAATTAATTCATGGCTTTTGAATAAGTTTGGAGGGTCTGTGTACATGGGTCTGGGCATCGCCCCTGTGACATCGGATATGTTTGCCCAGGGCAATATGCACGAAGCCTGGAAAGCTGCAGCTGAAGACCTGGAAAAGGATAGGACAGGAAAATTCAGAGATTTTCTCCATGAACAGGATTTTTTTGAACCACAAGTTGACTTCAACCCTACGGTAAGCTGCCCCGTTTGCGGAACTCGGATGGTTCATCAAAGCATTAAATGCTCTTTATGTGAACAATTGGAAAAACTCGGTCTGTGGCTCAGAGATACAGAGGCTGTACTCACTGTCTGGAATGCTAAAGCGGGAGTTGAAACATCCTCGATTTTCAATTCAAGGAAAATTATAATTTTTGATGACCTGGATGCAGCGGTAATCCTGATTAGTTCTCATGAATTGTCCAATTTACGTTATTTAAAAACAGAAGATGCTGAGTGTATTTTTTATAATGAGTCTGGCGAGAAAGATATCAAGCATCTCGATCTTCCCGGGGTTGGGGTGGCTCTTCAGTTTTCTTACCTTGGAAGATGGGATATGCGCCGACAGATGGATGAAAATCAGCCATGGGACTTTCAGCGTTACGCGGATGAATCTCAAGGCATTAAAAGAATTGGCCTGTTAAGGATGGATGTTGATAATTTAGGGCTGATTTTTATGCAGGGGCTGTATTTCCCTCAAAGAGAATCCTTGTATATTAAGGGTAAATCTGTGCCTGGATGGGGAAATGTTGTAGTGCAGAAAGGACAACCTGTTCGCAGGCCAATGGCCTCTATCTCCAGAATGACTACGCTATCCAGGCAATTAAAAAATTTTTTCTCGGGTTACCTTGTGAACCTTTTGAAAAAAGACAGTTTTGACAAATGCCAAATAATTTATTCCGGCGGAGATGACCTGTTTGTCATAGGTTCCTGGCATCAGCTGCCTGAACTTGCACAAACTGTTCAGGATAAATTTAGTGCATTCTGCTGCCATAACCAGGACATGGGCATTTCAGGCGGAATCACTCTGCACCGTGGTAAATATCCAATCTATAAGGCTGCTCAACTGGCAGGTGCAGCGGAGAAAAAAGCTAAAATGATCAGAAGCGATTGGATAAACACTGTAGATTTGAAAAAATCTGGGTTTTGCTTTCAAAATACAGCCATATTATGGGAAGACTGGCAGTTAGCCCAGAAGATAATCCATCTATTGGAAAAGGAAAGCCAGGATAGCAACAAAGGCTTTTCATCCTTTCTCAGGCAAATGACCGCTGGCAACCAAACCTTTTCCAGAAAACTTATGATGGAGAAAAATATAAGTCATAGCATGGCATGGAAAGAGATCGCCTTTTATCCATGGCATTGGAGGACGAAATATCAATTAAAAAGAAGATATAAAAATCAAACCGACCAAATTGAAAAATGGGCTGAAGTTCTGTTTGACCAGGGAAAAATATCCGAGATGAGCCAAAACAAAAATAATGGGGCAGCACTCCCGGTTTTTTCCTGGTTGGAACTACCTTTAACCATAGCTGACTATTTACATCGTTAAGCGGGGATATCCCCTGAATGCTTATGATCCTATTCCTGTACGGGGTTTACTAACAAGGAGGTTTTTTATGCCGGAATGCAGTTTTAGAGAACAGATTGATAAGGCTATTATTGGTGGTGATGCCAAGGCGCTGGTGGATACTGCTCAGAAGATCGCTGTTCAAATGATTTTTAAAAATGACCGAGGTGTTGTAGAATCAAAGTCTGTTTCTACCTCCCAGATCAGAAATATTTATGGTGCAACCAAAAAAATTGATATGAGTCTTAATGCTGATAATGCTTCAGAAAAATATTCCAGCCTGCTCCTCTTAAAACCTAAAATGGCATATGCTAATGGTCGGCATAATAAGGGAAATAACATTCAAGGCTTTACAGTTTTGGTGACATGTCTTTCGCATGCCATTGACCAAGTTGACGGTCAGTTTAACAGAATGAAAAATTTTTTTAATTTTTTTGAAGCAATTCTGGCATATCATAAAGCTGAAGGAGGAAAGTAATAATGACTGAACAAAATTTGATTTTTAAATCAAGAATATTCATAAAAGGTACAATTTTCACCCTTACAGGCCTTCATATTGGCGGCAATTCCACTGAGATGGGTATTGGCGGTGCTGACTCCATCGTTATCCGCGATCCCATGACCAACCGCCCGTTAATTCCTGGATCATCCTTACGTGGAAAAATGAGGTCACTATCAGAAAAATGTCGACATGAGTTTGAGCTTGTGAGTGACAATGGGAAATTTAAAGGCAATCCAGGAAAGAATCCAGCCAATATTACTACAAAACTCTTTGGTGTATCTGCCGGAGAACGGGAAGCGAACATTCCTCAAAGGTTAATTGTCCGAGACGCTGCTCTGGCTAACCCTGAAGATCTGGAAAATGCAAAAAATACTGATATGCCCATGACAGAAGTGAAAACTGAAGTGGCCATTGATCGTGTTACCTCCAGGGCAAATCCGAGGCAAATCGAAAGAGTACCTGCCGGCGCCAGGTTTTCATTTGAACTGATACTAAATCTTTATGGTGACGATGATCAAGGGGAATACCTGCCTTTAGTTTTTGAGTGCATGCAGCTCCTTCAGGATGATTATCTTGGTGGACATGGCGCAAGAGGATATGGACGCGTTAAATTCTCAATTGAGGAGTTGTCTAACAAGAACGCTGAAGATTACCAGAATAACAGTCCAGCCAGAAAAATGGATTTTGATATCCCTGACTCCTTAAAAGCTTAGCAGGAGAAGTCATGCTTGTATATAAGCTAAAATTCTTATCAGCGCTGCATGTTGATTCCAAAGGCACAGGAAGCCCGGAAACCGCTCAGGAGTTTATCCATTCAGACACAATTTCTGCTGCTTTATGCACTTGCTGGGGTAATTTATATCCAGACCTTAAAGCGGATTTTTTTTCACAGCCTGAATACATTATTTCTTCAGCATTCCCTTATATTAGAGATGTCCTGTTTTTTCCGATTCCAAAATTCAGGATATGGGGAGAATCGAGCCTGTCAGAAATAAAGACTTACAAAAGTGTGAACTGGATTTCTCAGAAAGTCCTTGAAATGGTTCTCAGCGGAAAAATTATCGAGAGATCAGAGGTCTTCGTAAATAAACAATTTGCCTACACAAAAAATGAATCCCAGGTTGAAGACTTGATAAATTGCAACCCCTGGATATTAAGCGAAAGACAGAGGGTTAATGTAGACAGACTTGGCGGACAAAGCGATGCAGGCACATTCTTCTTTGCACAGCAGCACTTTCATCCTGAATGTGGCCTTTTTTTTATTGCCAAAACCTCGAATACAAAAAGCCTGGAATCAGTTATTAGTTTTCTGGGAGATACTGGCATTGGTGCAGACAGAAACAGTGGGCTGGGTCATTTCCGTGTACGAGAAAAGATTGCTCTCAATATCAAACTGCCTGAGAAGTATGATGGCAGCTTAACTTTGTCTCTTTACAATCCAGGGCCGGATGACAATCTAATTAGGCAAACTTCATCTTGCGCATATAATATTACAAGCAGGTCCGGCTGGATATCAGGGTCAAGTGCCGGCAGGCCGCCAATAAGGGTATTTGAAGAAGGCAGTTATTTTACAGGTCAAACATCTGGCAGGGTTGTAAACCTAATCAATAAGAATTTAGTTAACAAATACAATCTGCCACTTAAACATGATGTATTCAGGGATTTCAGATCCCTTTCTCTGCCTTGCGCTGAACCTTCCTGGATTAAGGGGGCAAACTAATGAATTATCCAAATAAATTGGAAACCTGGGTGATATCACTTATTACACCTCTTCATGTAGGTGATGGAAATGTACTTGAATCTGATGTAGACTATATCCAAAAACAGGGGGGACTCCAGGTGGTTGATGCAGATCAGACATTCAGTCAACTGCAGGATAATCCAGCCGCTCTCAAGGAATCCGGACAGGAACGGTTCAACTGGAATAATTTTACCAATCAGTACAAAATAAAGCTAATTACCAGTTATACGTTGGGAATTAAAGGGTCTGGAAGACCTCAAAAAATCCGCAGTTTTATCAAAGATGGCTTTGGAAGACTCTATTTGCCTGGCAGTTCACTCAAAGGAGCTTTGAGAACTGCTTTTCTGACAAAGATGGCATCAGACAGCACTCGAAAGCCGTATTTGAACAGCAATAAAAGATGGGCTGATAAATATCTTAATGAGCTGGCAGGTGGAAGTCCTCATAATGATTTCTTGCGTGGATACAATGTAAGTGACAGCCTTTCCATAAATATTAATGAAGCAGAAATTATGGCCAGAGAAATAAAGTATTTTAATTTACAAAGCCCTGCAAAAGCTGGATGGAAAAATTTTTCTTTCCACAAAAAAACTGTAAATAGTTTTAAGGATGCAATTGGGGTTTATGTGGAAACACTGGAGGCAGGCACAACTATTACTGCCTGCCTGTCAATGGATGGTCTTCTGGCAGACAACGAGTTAAGAAAAAAAGCTCGTATGCCATCCTTTAATCCATCGCTCGATGTTGAAAAAACATACTCACTGCTTAATCAACATAGTCTGAGGATTGCTTTATCAGAAAAAGAATTTTTTGAAAAATACAGCCCAGCCGGGAAAGGGACTGCAGTATTTTACCAAAATCTATGTGACCGGATCAAAGCGATGTCTTCTGACCAGGGGTTTATTACCAGGATCTCCTGGGGTAGCGGCTGGAAAGGCATGACCGGTGATTGGATGGATGAAGGAATGGCTGCCCAGGCAAGGAAACAGTATAATCTTTGCAAACACAATATGCCTTACCCTAAAACTCGCAGACTTGCCCTTGACCAGGAAGGGACTCCCTGTTTGCCCCTTGGCTGGGTTATGATTTCAAGGCAAGTTGAAAAATCTTTCCACCAGGCAGGATTGCAATCAGTGAGCAACACTACATCCAATATAAAGGAAGGCATGATCAAGTCTCATGCAGCTTCACATGAGCCCCAGGTTAAAGCTCGACCCAAGGAAGAGATCAGAGCTGATGTTATTGGCGAATTTCAGTCCATTCTCAAGCAGGCAGGAACGGGGCTTAGCGGTTCAATCGATGAGTTTATTAACAGAATCAAAATACATGACGATGAAAAATTAAAGACTGAAATGGCAAAATTACTGTTGGATGCTGCAAAAGCTTTAGGTAAATCCTACAAAAATGCCAGAAAAAATAATAAACCATGGATTCAGAAGCTGGACGTTCTGTTAGGTGAGCTGGATTTACAATAACTCAGCGATGATTAGAGCGACATTTTTTTCTTGGTCTCATACGGTCATTTTTTCAGATGAGATTATTAATCTGCTTAAACCTTTATCACGGCAAAAGCCTCTCTTGTAGTACGTAAATGGCTAAAATTTTGAACATTTTTATGTTTAGCTGCATTGTTTTATTTTTAAATGATTAGAAAAAAGGCAAACCAAAACCATGTTTTTCCTCGAAACCCTGGCCCTGGCCATAATTTTATATGTGCTGTGGATTGCTTTTTTTGAAAAGTAAAACAGATACGAACATGGATCTGCTCGAGTAATTTTTTACAACTGTTCGCCACCTCTACTTTAAGGCTATTATAATACCCTGGATTCCGGCTTTCGCCGGAATGACTAAAAAAGGACAACTGTCTGGCTTAACCGTCACCCCGGTCCTGGATCGAGGCCGGGATGACGGATCCTGGGTCCATATCTTTTTATTCGATTGCGCTTAACAGTTAATTTTTTTTTAAAAAGCAAATGGATCAGGCTATACTTCCAAAGTCTGTCAGCCAGTTTCAACCTATACTCACAGCGTTTTGCCTTCTTACAGGAGCATTACGCTTTTCTGAAAAGTTAATTGGGGACAGTCCCGAAGCCAGGGACAGTCCCCGTGCAACACGGTCAGAATCGGGTTTTAACTCCAAAACAGCTATGACATGCAGCTGGAATTTATAGTTTTCCGAAAAGCGTAATGTTCCCTTCTCTTACCTGTAACTGAAAGGAAAATACCTGCCAGTTTCCCTGTAAACCATTGACAGGCCTTCATCCCACTTGACCATCCACAGGGGCTCAAAGTGTTCCCTGTTTAATCCCGAATCTTTGCAGTCTGTGATTATTGCTTTATATGCCTGTTCAAGAACATTATTCGCTACCAGGCTAAGTTCATACAGTCTGGACAAGGGCATAAGCCCCATGATTTTTATGGTGGGGAAAGATCTCAGGCAGATATCTAAAGATTTGTTCCAGAAGGCCTTTTTGAGTTCAGTATCCTTAACAACCCTGCCCATATTCAAAAACCACAACTGCCAGGGATGGTCATCACTCCAAAACACACAATCTTTGCTGAT
>NZ_KN882186.1:21447-53914 GCF_000934755.1 Desulfonatronovibrio magnus | reverse complement strand
AATAGGCTTGCCATTCATACATCGCAGTAACCGCTCATACCCATCCAGGTGACAGGGAAAGGTTTCTGGAGGGCGGAATGGATGATTATATACGCTAACCGGTCGGTCTTGAAGACTTTCACAGGGTTTTCAGCAAGTTCTTTGGAAGGGAGAAAATACAGATTTGATTTTCAGCAATGCGGCTATATTTCTGGAATAGTCCAGCCCCCTGATTTTTGAAGACTACCTGCCTCCCGGGGCTGCAGGTACAGCGGCCATACTCCGGGTCAGGCACATTATCCATCCCTGGCGCTGCCACTATTCCCGTTTAACGCGAAGCCTGTTTAACTGAGGCGGCCCGGCGGTCCGTGGAAATATTCCCACCTGCCGCGCCGCTGTCCTGCACCCGCTTGGGATGACGGACACAACCCACTGTAACCAGGAGAGGATTATGCAGCCTGCACACGATAATTGGTATTCCCCACTCAAGACGGCCCTGATCGGCGGACGACATGTGTTTTTTGTCGCGCTCATTATACTGCTTCTTTTACCGGGCTGCGGCGGGAGCGACGGAGAGAACGACTCACCTCGGTCTTTTGAAAACGGACGCGCCGAAAAGACTGCTTCCGGAACTTACTGGGTCCTGGATCTGGCGGGATCCTGGCTGGAGATGGGTCGTCAGTACGGAGGTTTGATGGGGCCGGAGCTGCGTCGGTTTCATACCGAGATAACGCGCGATGTCATCGCCCGGGGCATATCCGAAGAAGAACAGAAGAGTATGGCGACCGAGGTAATCAGCCAGTATTCATCCCAGTTGCAAGAGCTGCTTCTTGGCATCAGTCAGACATCCGGCCTGTCTTATGATGAAACACTGGTCCTCAATGCCGGGATGATGCTGCTGACCAACGCGGTCCTGGGCGGAGAGCCGCCCAGCGCGTGCAGCGGCATCGCGGTCTGGGACGGCTACACCAGGGACGGAACCCTGATTTTTGGCCGCAACTGGGACATCGACCGGAAGGCCATGAGCCGGTACATGCGCTATCTGGCCGTGGTCGTGTTGCATCCCCTGGAAGGCAACGCCCTGGCCAATATCCACCCCCTGGGCAACGTGTATCTGGAAACAGGGATGAACAACCGGGGTCTGTTCATCGAGTTGAACAACGGCGAGTACTCCGATCCCACGGTGCATGAGGAGCGCGAGGACACTAGTTCCGTCCTGGTCACTGTACTCAATCAAAGCGACACGGTGCAACAGGCCGCGGCCCTGCTCAAAAGCATCCCCGCGGACGTCTCCTACATTCTGCAGATCGCGGACCTGACCCACGCCGTCTCCCTGGAGCGCCCCACGTTTGACACCAGGGTCCGCCCGGCGGACGATCACGGCCTGGTCATTGCCTACAACAGCTTTGTCCCCCCGTATCCAGCGCACTGGCGGAACAGGGTCGCTCCGCCGAAACCCTCGGACATTGACCCGCGCTACGACAACATGCTTCGGATGGCCCAGTCCCCGGCGTACAAGGGATTGTTCACCCCCCAGGCCATGATGACCTTCCTGGAAGTCCCCATGGAAGAGGGCGGCGCCTACCATACCGGTACGGTCGTTCAGGTCGTGGCCGTACCCGCCGAGAGAACGATCTGGATTCGGGGCTGCGACTACGCGGACTGGGAACGGGTGCCCCTGGCCGGGTATTTCGACGGCAGGCAGTGAGGCGGTCCCTGACCTCTTCGCCCTTGCGCTTCGAACACGCCTCCAACAGCTTCCAGGCATCTCCCGGATCGCCAAGAATCCTGGCAGTGCCAACGGAATGGGCGCAATCAGTGCGAAGCCCTGTGCCCTCCGGGGATATGGATTGTCTTGACGCATGCGTGATGGTCAGAAACGATTGCCTCAAGCAGGACACACGGGATTTCGACTGTCCGCACTGGAAGGCCGGCGGTCCGCAGCCGGGTTTAACAAAGGCCGGCTGTGAGCTCTGCCATTAGTAAAAGTGTTGGCGTTGCCAACAGAATGGGCGCAAACAGCACAGCTTTTACCGGCTGGCTCTTTTTCGCAACATTCCGGAATCACTGTGTTTCTTATTATGGCATGGATCGAGCTTTATTTTTGGGAAACATCGGCGACTGCCATCACGCGCCCTACGTCGAAGCTGGGTAACTCGTAGCCGGGCATGACGGGCTGAGGACGGCTGAAGGCGGCCGCCGCAGCCCTGGCGAATGGCGGCGGCTAAGAAGAACTGGTCAAGGGTTTTTGAGCGGGGTGCTCCTTTTAGGGCATTACAGCTTCAAGATACCAAAGAGGGATGGATCCCGGAACCAGGACATCAGCAACACGGGCAAAAGCCTGCTGCCCCGCCAGCAGGTCAGAACCGTCATTGCTCAACTTATTCATTAGAACTACTAAGGCAGCATCCTGCTCAGGCTGGTAGTACATATTCGCCAGCCAACCGATATTACCGCCGCTATGCCCAAGCCATCCGAAAAGGTTTACCATTCCCAGGCCGCCCTTAATTTCGCCGCGTCCTTTTGGTAATTCGATCCATCTTTTTTGTTCAGCAAACATTTCAGGTGACAGCAGGTATCCTAAGCTGAATGCTCTTGCCCATTTGTAAAGGTCACCGGCAGACGATACCATTGCACCGGCCGTGAAGTCCCACGATAAATCTGAATGGGTGACATCCTTATCGCCGTCGTAACCGTGCGCGTGAGGTTCACGTATGGTTGGGCCTTCGGGAAAGTAGGTGTTATTGAGCTCAAGGGGTCCTGTTATGCTTTCTTCAAGAAACTCCTGTACTGTTTTTCCGGCAATTTCCTCGATCAATATCCCGGCCAGAACGTAGCCGGCATTGGAGTATTCATACTCCATGCCAGGGCTTCCCTGGGGTTTGCCTCCTGTATAGGTGTTGAACACTTCCCAGGGCGTCCACTTACGCAGCGGCTCTTCGCGGAGTGCCCGTCGCAACTCTCCGTCAGGATCTTCATCTCTTATTCCTGAGGTATGGTTGAGAAGCATTCTGACAGTAATTTGGTCACCGTTTGGCACATTGAGAAGGTAGTTGCCCACAGTATCGTCTAAGCCCAACTCTCCCCTATCCGCCAAGATGAGCACCATCACCGCGGTAAAGGTTTTGGTTACACTAGCCACTCGAAACTTGTGTTCGGCTGTCGTCCACTCGTTGGTGGCTGTGTTCGCCACGCCTTTAACAACTGTCCAGGGTCCATCGTTGTGAAGCGAGGTTTTTGCCACCAAGCCCGGTATATTGTTGTCGACCATTACTTTATCTAAAGCATCATTTACCTTTTGGCGGGTTTCATCATGCGAACTTCCTGAACCGCCGCCGCATCCTGAGGATATAAACAGAAGGACCAGCAGGAACATCCAGTATCGCGATGGTGAAAAAGGAAAAGGCATCACAGTTCGAGTACCCCAAAACAATCCGTAACGGCAAAAAAACATGGTCCTTTCTCCCTGGCAGTTGAATAAACGTATTACAGCCTTGCAAAACATGGCCTGAATAGATGCACATGCAAAAAGTCGGGAAATGAATAATTAGGAATAAATCAGCTCCATAAACTCTTTGATTTTACTGGCTCCTGACTCCTGCGACTGTAAAAATGAGTTTTTGCAGTCGCATCTGAATACCATCCTTACAACAATTACCCAGTCTGACGTATCCAATGTACAGCAAGGCCTGCCATAATATTTCCTTGTCGTCAAGACAAGGCGGAAGCTGCGTCCGTCACAGCATTTGCCCTTGAGAAAATGCCCGGACATTGTGGGTAGGCGCACTCATCACCTCCTAAAACGTATTAGGTGCTTATTGGAAATTTCAGACAAACATGTTGGTCCTTGTGGCAATTGTAAGTGGAGCCGGCAGGATGCCGGCTGTTTTTAAAGAAGGCCTGCTGGAAGCAGGCCCCACTTTACAAGAGCATAACATTCAGCTGCCCCGAAGGGGCCACTTTTTCCGTGCAGGGTCACGGAAAAAGCTTAGTAACTTACCCGTTGATGGCTGGAAGATAAAGGAAAGCAGGGGACAGGCACTCCGGGGGACCCGCTTGAGCATCAACCGATGTTGTATAGGGAGCATTACGCGTTTCTGACAACCAGATAGGGGACAGTCCCGAAGCCAGGGACAGTCCCCCTCCGGACTGTAAGCCTCCGGGCAGGAAGCCGTTCCAAGCCATGATAAACCGCTTTTAACCCCAATAAAAGATGTGACAAACACATCAATTTTTTCAGTTGTCAGAAACGCGTAATGCTCCCTGTTGTATACGTCTCATTTATGAGGCAAGCGGGTCCCGGAAGAGCCAGTCCCCCCTCCGGGCTGTATGCCTCCGGGCAGGAAGCCGTGCCACATGCAAAGCACTAAACAGATACTCCTGATCATAGCAACCATGACCAGGCTAAATTCAACCTTGATCACAAGAAACACCTTGTTATTATTTTCAATTCTAATTAATTTCCAAGTCAAGATAAAACTCTCTCAACCGTTTCACAACTGAAGATTAAGAACTTCATCATAATATCCACTACCAACTACCGCCAACCATGTTGGCGCAAACTTATGACTGACCGTGGCTGGCTGCTTTTCATAACGTATTGTTATTTAACGGTTTTATTGTATGGCATAGATAGTGCCTATAATTGAGAAATATCAACACCCAAACAAGGAGGAACGTCATGAGGAAAATGTGGAGAGCGCTTTTCATAACAGCGGCCCTGGCCTTTATTCTCTGCCTGAGCGGACTGGTCATGTCCGGCGAAGCTCAGGCCCGGTTCACGGACAATGGGAACGGGACGGTGACGGACACGGAGACGGGGCTGATGTGGACCAAGGATGCCAACCCGGTCGGCTGGTTGAATTGGGATGACGCCTGGCGGGGGTGCAGCTCTTTCAGCATCTCCGGAATTGGCGGATGGCGGCTGCCGAGCAGGGATGAGCTTTCGGCTATATACCATGCAATTCAAAGCGGACATCCCTTTACCGGGGTCCAGTCGTACGGCTACTGGTCCAGCACGGCCTACGCGGGCCGCAGGGACGCCGCGTGGGCCGTGTCCATGCGCGGCGGCCAAGTGGACGTCATCCACAAGTCCACCCGCTCCCACGTGTGGCCGGTCCGCGCCGGACAGTGAGGTGCTTGGGAGCTGTGGTTGTTCGGAATAGTGGGCTCTTTGGCGGGATGAGGCTGTCCAAGGCGCAGCCTCCGAGGCCCATATTTGCGATTTAGCCCCATGCCCTGGTGGTTGGCAGAGGTAAGAGATTGGATGCGACGGAAAGAACCGGCAACAGGATGTATTCGGTTTCCTGTCACTCAACGAAAATGGAGGTAGAGATGAGAAACAACGCTTTGATTTTTTTAATGATGATACTTTTTCTGGGCGCTTCCCATGCATCAGCATTTGAGGCAACGATCACCAATCAGACCGATCATCGCGTATTTGTCGATGGGTATGGCGTGGCGCCCGGCACGGACCACAGTGAACTGGCCATGACCATTGGCTTGAATCCCAAAGAAACCTTATCCCTGGACTTCATGCACTATGTTCCTTCCGGTCTGACTGGAAGAATATATGTGGAGAATCCTCGTCAAAGAGGATGGCTGCAAATCAGGTCGGTTACGATCCAGGGGGGTGACACGGACGGAATTTCCAATTTCACCCCTATGCCTGGAAATACATCGTGGGTTATTTGCTGGAAGGCGGGGATAGTTGCTCTTCCCCTCAAGGACAATCAATACGGCTTCTGCAAAAAGTGAGAGGTGACTTATGAAAACAAGGCTTTGCTTCGCGCTGATGATAACGTTTTTTCTGCTCATGCCCGTCCTTTCCGCCCATGCTGACCCTTTAGGTGAAAGGATCGCCTTTGAGGTCTGCATCCTGGGGGACGGCCGGAATCCCATCCAAATCAGTGAGGAAGAGGCCGCACGATGGAAGGCATCTGCCATATATGCGTCCATATTCAGAACTGTTTTTGATGGACATACGCACAGAGACTTTGACGGCGATTTTACAAAGGAAACCGGAAGTAATGTTGGTCAATGCGTCAGATCCTTTATAAACACTTTAGGGACCCTGGTGTGTATCGGATCTGACGTGGAGCTGGTCGAGGGTACCACGACGATACGACAATACAACGTGAAACGGATTCTGTGTCGCTGAACTGCTGCCCCCCTGTCCTGACAGCATGGTTTAAAAGGGGGAATCAAAAGAGTTTCCAGATGGAAACTACATAGTTATGCGGCGTTCACCGTATAACTCGCCCTGATTGTGGGCAGGCGGGAGCGGCGGCTTTGGGGAGAATTGTTGTTGGTGAACGTCAGACAGCCACCTGCTGAAAAAATACTGTTGAGCGGGTCGGAGGAATTCATCATCAATGATGATGTCCCCGCAAAAGTCCAAAGCAGGCGTTTTTCAACCAAGGAGGAAAAATCATGAGGAAAATATGGAGAAAGCTTTTCACCACAACGGCCCTGGCCTTGATGCTCTGCCTGTCCGGACTGGTCATGTCGGATTCCGCCTTGCAGGCCCTTTTCCAAGTCTTTCTGCCCCGCGAATCCCATGCCCAGACAACGGTGCCGCCGTGCGAATACTCGCTATGGGACGCCTATCACATGTGCCTGACCTCTTGTGATGGGTGGTACGATGTCCCTAAAGAGAAGGAAACATGCAAGTCCGGGTGCATGTGGATGTGGCAAAATGTCAGAAACGGCAACCATCCATCCAATTGTCACTATCGAGAGTGATTGTTTTCGCAACTATATCCAACATTGGGTGAGAGACAATAACTTCTTATGCCTTGGTCCAAACATAGGGAGCATTACGCGTTTCTGACAACCAGAGAGGGGACAGTCCCGAAGCCAGGGACAGTCCCCCTCCGGGCTGTAAGCCTCCGGGCAGGAAGCCGTGCCAAGCCATGATAAACCGCTTCTAACCACAAAAAAGCTGTGACAAGCACATCATTTTTTTCAGTTGTCAGAAACGCGTAATGCTCCCCAAACATTCATTCAACATGGCTTTAAGCCTTTTCCCGGCAACGTACGCTTTTGCCGGATAAACCTTATTTGGTCCTTCAACCCGTAAAGGAGACTTGAAATGCAAAAACTGTTTCTGACCACCTTCCTGGCCCTGGCCCTGCTGTTCATGGCAACCCCCAACCTTCATGCCGCAACTGGCACCTACATCGACTGCGTCCACGGCTGCCCCGACCTGATCGACTGCAACAACTGCTGCAACGAGACCTTCAGCCGTATCCTGGCGGCCTGCGACGGCAGACGGGACCAGTGCGATGCCCTGTGCCCTCCGGGGGACATGGATTGTCTCTTCGCATGCGTGAAGTTCAGAAGCGATTGCCTCATGCAGGACATGCGGGACTTCGACTGCCCGCACTGGAAGGCCGACGGCCCGCAGCCTGGTTTGACGAAGACATCAGAGTGCAAGTTTTGCCATGAGGATGACCGGTAGAGTCATATTGATATTTGATAGACATTCTCCGGCATCGTTTCACGAACGAATGAAAAGCATCATGGCGTGACATCGTGTTTCAGTACTGGGGGCCTACCCGGGGCATTCAAACAATTTAAAAGTGGTGATTCAACCACTGAACAGGAGGAAATGATGGGAGAAAAAAATTGATTTACGGTATCTTCTTTTTTTTGTGTCAGGTGCCCTCTTTGCCTCGATTGTCTTGTTCTGTGTGGTCACTGTGCCAAAGGCCGATGCCGATTCCGGAATGAGCTGCATGAGAACTAACCTGAATGCCTGGGGATACAGAAACACAATACCCAACCCGATCATTGATATTGTTTATGAAATTCCTGGCTGTATAAAAAGCTATGGTTACACGATAAATGCTGTCGGTATCCATAATGGCATGGTACGGGTTACCTAGTCCGGTCCTGGCACGAAAACGAAAGGCATGGGGGCCGGCGATACGACCAGCGGCGTTGTACCATTTTAGAGGTCAGTGCAAAAAGTCCTTTGGACCAAACAAAATGCCTTATGGACTTCCGGCAACACATTGTTTTTACTAGCAAACTAACCACTGACCACTGCTTGGTGCAAAAAGCACTTTTTGCACCAAGCTCCTCAAACAGCACGGTTTTAACTGGTTGGCATTTTATTCTAACATTTTTAAATTATGTATTTTTTTTGTAAGGCATGGAACATTCATTATCAAGTCAACATCTCACCATCCAACCAAAGAGGAACGATCATGAGTACAATGTGGAAAACGGATTCAAAAATAGCTGCCTGTGCGCTGGTCATCGCCTGCGCCCTGGTCTTGACAGCGGTCACGCCTGCATCGGCTGACGAGAATTACGCCTGTAGGTGTAAAGGTATAAAGTACTGGATTCTGTTCGTTCCCTCATATGGCAACTGCGGAAACGGTTTTGTCGATGGCAGCAAAGGCGCGGTGACAAGGGACATCTCCCGTGACGGTCTCACCAGCTATATTCCTTCCGGAGTCATAGGTCAGGTAACTTCAGGAAACTCGCAGTGCGGATATTACCCTGATTCAGGATGGAATTGCGTGGAAATGAGCGGAAGTTCCATTCCGGATTGCATTAACAATATGCGTTAACAACTATCAGTAATGCGGGATGTCTGTTGTCGTTTACATGTATGATTTTTAGATTCATAAAGTTTTGCCATGGGATGGGTCGTGCTGGCAGAGATGCAAGCCCCAAAAATTCACCATCAACAGGAGAACTAATCATGAAAAAGATTCTTGCGTTTGCAGCTATGGCAGTCATGCTCTGCCTGACCTGGATGGTCATGTCCGGGGAAGCCCAGGCCCAGCGGTTCACGGACAATGGGAACGGGACGGTGACGGACACGGTGACGGGGCTGATGTGGACCAAGGATGCCAACCCGTTCGGCAGATTGAATTGGAAAGACGCCATGTCCAGGTGCAGCTCTTTCAGCATCTCCGGAATTGACGGCTGGCTGCTGCCGAGCAAGGATGAGCTTGAGGCTATATACCATGCAATTCAAGGCGGACATCCCTTTACCGGGGTCCAGGCGTCCTACTACTGGTCCAGCACGCCCTACCCGGACATGGCGGACCACGCATGTGGCGTGCACATGGGCAACGTCTACGTGCACCACCGCAAGGCCCCCTACAGCCACGTGTGGCCGGTCCGCGCCGGACAGTGATGTAGCTTTGGATCTTTGGCCTTTCGGAACACTTGGCAGTTCAACACTTTTACACTGACCTCGCCACAAGGAGACTGAAAATGAAAAAACTATTCCTGACCACCTTCCTGGCCCTGGCCCTGTCCCTGTTGTTCATGGCAACGCCCAACCTTCACGCCGCCTCCGGAACCTACATCGACTGCGTCCACGGCTGCTCCGACCTGATCGACTGCAACTACTGCTGCAACGTGACGTTCAGCAGTATCCTGCGGGCCTGTGATGCTAATCGGGATCAATGTGAAGCCCTGTGCCCTCCGGGGGACGTGGATTGTCTCTTCGCATGCGTCAGGTTCAGAAGCTATTGCCTTATGCAGGACATGCGGGACTTCGACTGCCCGCACTGGAAGGCTGGAGGTCCGCAACCTGGTATGGCGAAGGCTTCAGAATGAAAGTTTTGTCATGAGGATGACCGTTAGAGTCATTTCGAACATTCATCAGTTAAGAACTTCAATTTTGATGAGGCCTTTGCCTGATGGTGAGTGGATACCGGTAAGACAGAGGTGCGGGACAGATGAAATTAACGGACAAGGCATGTTACAAACAAATTATTAAAAAACGCATAGCATAACACAGAACTTAACCTTCAATAGATACTGAGGAAATTATGGTCAAAACAATCAAAAATTACTTTTGTTTTTCTTATGCTGCTACTTCACTTTTGTTCGCACTTTCTCTTTTTGTTTTCTTTAAACCTGCACATGCACATGATTGGACAAATCACCACCAGACAATTCATTGCTCAGCAAATGTAGAACAGACTTCACTGTTTGGATACTGGAGGCAGATTAGCGTAACTTACACATCAGCAAATGATTCTCAAACATTGATCACTTACAGATGCATTTATTCTGATGAGAGTGATACTGCATGGTCACAATTCGATTGTAACGTTGTCAGGGAGCAGGCTGGAGATCAACAATTTTATGGCATAAAAAGTAGAGTGAGGCCTTTTTTTTATCCAAGAGCTGCCACCCAGAGGCAGGCATGTGAAGATGTTTATAAAGAAGCAGACCTTTTGCTTAAATAAAACTGAAACAAATGCAAAAGACAGTATGGAACAGAAGGAGAAAAAGGAACCGGCCTTGGGCTTGTCCTGTGTAAAGAGTTTGTAGAAAAGCATGGCGGCAGAATTCGGGTGGAAAGTGAGCCGGGCAAGGGGACAAAGGTGTTTTTTACTTTGCCGAGCTCATGTCAAAAATGACATAGATAATCACTATAGAATCAAATTATGCATGACCTTGAAAGCTATCCAATATATTTCTGCTTTGCCATAGGTTTGCTTGACCAGCTTTATACTCAGGGAGATATTAATGACAAGCACCGACAAAACGATTGTTAATAAATACATATGTGAAGCTCCTTTTACGGACAGGCATGCCTTCCGTTCCATCCTTATAGTAGATGATGACCCTGAATATTTATTGATCATTGAAAAGATCCTGACTTCAGCGGGCTACCGGATTTTTAAGGCAGGAACGGGCTCTGAATGTTTAGAGCTGATTCCTCGACATAGACCTGACCTAATATTGCTGGATGTCAATCTTCCGGATGCCAGCGGCTTTGATATTTGTATGCAGATCAAGGCTGATCCGGATATTGCCAATACTCATATCCTTTTTTTATCCGGGATAAAGACCAGTCCTGAAGATCAGGCCCAAGGTCTGCGAGCCGGTGCTGACGGATATTTAACAAAACCGGTCCATAAAGAACTGTTACTTGCCCGGATAGAAGCTGTTATGCGAACTGTCCAGACTGAGGAAAAGTTGAGGCAAAGTGAGCAAAGACTTGTTGCGGCACAGAGAATGGCAAAAACAGGAGATTTTATCTGGGATATGGAAGTTAGAGAAGTGAGCTGGTCAGATACAATGTGTGATATTTTGCAATACGAAAAGTCTCAAATCAGCGATCCGGCTTCTCATATAAAAATTTTTCACCCGGAAGATATGGAATCAATAACTCACTGGTTTAATGAATGTATCACATCCGGAAGCAAAGAGCTAAGACCTGAAGTATTCAGGATTATCCGCAAGGACGGAAAGGTTTTATCCGTAAGGACCACTGGCATTATACACTACAGACAGAGTAAAGCTCCCCTGGTTTTTGCTACAGTCCAGGATATAACAGAATACAGGCAGCTTGAGGAGACACTGAAGCAAAACGAAGAACGCTTTCAAAAAATGTTGTCCATGGTTCCGGATATGATTTCCATACATGATCCGGACATGAACATTATCTACAGCAACTGGCAGGGGGTTTGCAGCAGTTCCTCCGGAAAAAAGGGTCCTGAACACCAAGTGTTACCGCACATACAGGGGCTATGATGATATATGTCCTGACTGCAAAGCTGTTTCAGTTCTTAAGACCAAAGAGCCCTTTGGTGCAGAGAGTGAACTGCCTGACGGCACGTGGGTTGATGTGCGGGTAATACCTTTGTTGGATCAAGCTAATAATGTTGAGTTCTTTCTGGAGTGGGTAAGGGACATAACCGACATAAAAAAGTCTGAAGAGGTGCTGCGAAAGCGGGAAGCTTTTATCCAGGCGACCTTAGACAATCTTCCAGTTGGGGTTGCCGTGAATTCGGTCGATCCGAAAGTGGAGTTTACCTATATGAATGACAACTTTGCCAAATTCTACCGGACCACCCGCGAAGCGTTGGCTGCCCCTAACGATTTCTGGGAAGCCGTTTATCAGGAGCCTGAATTCAGGGAAAAAATAAAAGCCATGGTTCTTGATGATTGCGCCAGCGGCAACCCTGCCAGGATGTACTGGAAAGATATACCGGTATTTCGCCCTGGTCAGGAGCCATTTTATATTACTGCTCAGAACATCCCTCTTCCAGAAAGCAACCTCATGGTATCTACGGTCTGGGATGTAACTGACCGTAAACAGGCTGAAGAAACCCTTTTTCATGCCAAGGTGCAGGCTGAAGCAGCCAATCTGGCCAAGTCTGAATTTCTGGCCAATATGAGCCATGAGATTCGCACACCTTTGAACGGAATAATGGGCATGATGCAGTTGTTATCATCAACAGGCCTTAAGCAGGATCAGGAGGAGCTGGTCAATTTGGGGAATATTTCAGCCAGGAGGCTGACTCAACTTTTATCCGATATCCTTGATCTTTCCAGTATTGATGCAGGGAAAATGATAATCCGGGAAAATGAAATCAATCTTAAAAGTATTTGTGACTCTTTGAATGATCTCTTTGTAATTCCAGCCAGTGAGAAAGAGCTCTCTTTGGATTTTTTTGTTGATTCTTCGCTCCCAGAAACGCTCATCGGAGACGACACAAGGGTGCAGCAGGTTCTTTTCAACCTTGTGGGCAACGCCATTAAATTTTCTGAGCATGGGACTGTGAGCATGGACATAATGTCCGTTGCCCCAGGTAAACATTGTGATATTCGGATAATGTTTACAATATCCGATAGCGGCATTGGCATTCCTGAAGACAAGATTGAAAACCTTCTCAAGCCCTTTGTCCAGGTGGAGGATTCTTATACCCGGAAATATGAGGGTGCAGGCCTTGGCCTGGCCATTGTCAAAAGACTTGTGGACCTCATGGGCGGAACCATCAATATTACCAGTCAGGTAGGGGAAGGAACCAGCATTTATGTTGTTTTACCATTCAAGCTGCCAGAGGGAAAGTCAGCTCCCAAGCATCATCAGACAAAACCTTTACTTCAGTCTGAGAAAAGTCTGCGCATTCTACTGGCTGAAGATGATCCGACAAACCAGTATCCCGCTCAGAAGATCCTGGAGATGATGGGGCACACTGTTTTCCTTGCTGAAAATGGCCGGCAGGTCATTGATCTGCTCAAAGCCCAGGATTTCGATGTCATCCTGATGGATATCCGCATGCCGGTCATGGATGGAGTTGAGGCTACAAGAAACATCCGTTCGTCAACTGACCTGGGAACAAAAAAAGACATTCCTATAATTGCCCTGACTGCCTATGCAATGCAGGGTGATAGAGAAAAATATCTAAAAGCCGGCATGAATGACTACCTGGCCAAGCCGGTTGAAATGAAGGATATGGAGAAAGCGTTTTCAAGGCTTGCAACATAACCCAACTCACAATATAACGGCTATGGGACATGGCATAGTCCAGTTCAATTATTTGCAAGACTGGCAAAAGAATCTTCTCACAGAATATGTTCATAGGCTTTTTTTAAATAATGGCTATTCGCCGTACATATCAGTGATAAGTTTCCGTAATTGGGCTGCTTTGCCTTCTGATAAATTATCAATTTTTTTTCTCAACCTTTGCTTGCTAATGGTACGGATTTGGTCAACAGCAATTTCAGCATTTCTGTTTGCACATTTTGTCTGTATCCGGGTTCTCCATAAAGGATGCAGCTTAGAAGTTAATGGGCAGACAACAACAGTATCTAAATATTTGTTCATTTCATCTTGACTTACTATGACGACGGGGCGCACTTTTTTAATTTCGCTTCCCAAAGTGGGGTTAAGATCAGCAACAAATATGTCGTATCTTTTAATATTCAAAGTCCTCATCCTCCAGGCCATCAAGAAGGGCTACATTAAAATCGTCCCAGTTTTCATTTTCAGCAGCAATGCTTTTGTAGGTATCTTCCCAGGAAAGCTTCTTTTCTTCTTTCTTACGAAGAAGTAGCCCACTCTCTGTTTCTTCTAGTAAAAGAGAATTTGCCAGACCATATTTCTGAATAAGAGCCTTGGGTATACGAATTCCCTTGGAATTTCCAATGGGAACCAATTTAACATCTCTTGTTCGTATTTGATTTTTCATGGGTCCTGCTCCTTAAAGCTATATCTATTTGTGTATACCGTAATTACATTTAACAGCCATGTCAAGCATGAACACACACGAAGGCAAGGCAGGTTCGTTAATGAGGAGGTCATGTTTGAAGACGATCTCCAATTGTCGTCCATTGATCGTGGAGAGTACTGATCTGATTGTATAGCCTCCGGCTAATTTATGGGATAGTCCTTGGCCCTGAATTTTGAAGACTACCTGTCTCCCGGATCTGATGATCCAGGTGTTCATGCTCCGGGGCAGGTATACTACCTATAAGCCAAAATAATCGCTTATGACTCTTAAGGAAAAAATTCAACAAGAGAAGCCTTGGGCGATTCTGGGATGGACCAGAAAACAATGGAAATCACAAAAGATGTGGAAAAGAACTGGAGTTACTGTGGACAAAATGATTCAATAGTTGCAGAGTCTTGATTACCCAATCATATTGAAAAAGTATTTGGGTCAGAGTAATAATCATAATTTTTAGCTTATGATAATCGTGAAGACGACAAAAGAAAGCTTGACAATTCAGGTAGTTTTGGACTTCTGTAAGTGAAATGCACGTAGTCTTGACCCTGCCGATTCATTTGACCCACCTCAAAAAAATCCGGGAGCTGGCATGAATGACTACATCGCCAAGCAGGTTGATATGAAAGAACTGGAGGAAGCACTTTAAAGGACGGTAGAATAAAGGAAACGATTTAGCCACTCCCGAACAGTGTCAATCCGGAGGGGGCAACAATGACAAATGATGTCTTCTCCATTTAAGATCAACAATCCCTTCATCATGGTGAACTGTTACCATAACTTTTCATATGAAAGATAAAAACTATTACTCAGAGCCAGACATTGCTCATGGCTTGCAAAGTGGAACTCAGGCAATCCTGGAGAGTATTTCGGATGGCGTATTCACTGTGGACAGGTCATGGAAGATTACTTCATTCAACAGGGCTGCAGAAGAAATAACCGGAATACTTAGAAAAGAGGCCCTGGGCAGGCAATGCTGCGAAGTGTTTCGGTCCAGCATGTGCGAGACAGGGTGTGCTCTGGAAAAAACAATGGGAACCGGCAGGCCAATAATCAACCGTTCCGGATTTATTATCAATGCCCAGGGCAGCCGTATCCCCATAAGTGTTTCTACTGCTGTGCTCCGTGATGAAAATGGAAAAATTATTGGCGGGGCTGAGACCTTTCGTGACTTAAGTGAGGTGGAAGGCCTCAGAAAGGAGCTGGAAGGCAAATTCAGAATGGGTGATCTTGTAAGCCGAAGTCCGCTCATGGAGGCCATCTTTGAGATTATGCCCGCAGTGGCGGAAAGCCCAAGTACAGTGCTTATTCTTGGAGAAACCGGAACAGGCAAGGAGCTTTTAGCCAGGACTATTCATTCCCTGAGTCCCAGAGCAGATGAGCCTTTTGTGGCTGTGAACTGTGGTGCTCTTCCTGATACTTTGTTAGAGTCGGAGCTTTTTGGATACAAGAGCGGTGCTTTTACGGGTGCTGTCAAGGACAAGCCCGGGCGTTTTTCTCTGGTTGGAAAGGGCACTATTTTTTTAGATGAAATGGGTGAAATCAGTCCGGCCATGCAGGTCCGGCTGCTCAGGGTTCTGCAGGAAAAGACCTTTGAACCTCTTGGGTCTGTCAAACCTGAAAGGCTTGAGGCCAGGATAATTGCTGCAACCAACAGGGACATGGAAAAGCTTGTTGAGGATAAGGTTTTTCGACAGGATTTATATTATAGAATAAATGTGGTCAGGGTGGAAATTCCACCTCTGCGAAAGCGTAAGGAAGATATAGCTCTGCTTGTGGATAACTTCATCCAAAAATTCAACAGAATTCAGAACAGAAAGGTCCCTGGAATGGATGTCCAGGCGTTATCCCTGCTCATGGCACATGACTGGCCTGGGAATATCAGGGAGCTTGAGAACGCAGTTGAAAGGGCGTTTATTCTTTGTGCTGACAGTGAAATCACCATCAAGCATCTGCCACCGGAAATTATCGGTATGGACCGTTTATCAGTCGGGACGGATATAAAAATGGCCAGGCAAAATATTGAAGCCAGGGCAATTTATGACGCCATTGAAAGAAATAACTTTAATCGCCAGGCAGCTGCCAGAGAGCTTGGCATCCATAAAAGCACACTGTTCAGAAAGATCAAAGAATTAAATATTACGCTTCCTGAACAGGATGGTCGCTCCAGACAACAGTCTTGATTGTGAGACCATGCATCGGCATGCAGTCTCTTTTATGAGACCTTATCCCCTTCCTCATATTCCTGCTTCTTAAAAATATCCCTTTAATACCAGGCGTTTGTCTTGATTTAGGCTTCAATGATAATTGTGGCCCGGGTATTGCTTTGTACTGAACAATTCATTCAAACAATAAGTCTGCAACCCTGCCGGAGTACGGGTGTTTAATGAAAGTTGCTTTTTCTACATGGAAAAACAGAATTTCTCCTGTGTTTGATGTTTCGAAAGAAATTTTTCTTGTCCATGCAGGTCCAGGACAGGAAACAATTAAAGAACATAGGATTTTGCCTGATGGCATGGACAGGTGTTTGTGGATAGTTGAACAGGGAGCAAATTTTCTGGTTTGCGGTGCAATATCCAGCCACCTTCAGCTCAGGCTGGAATGGAAAAATGTAAGGATTATTCCTTTTGTGGCTGGAGACATATCAGAGGTGATAGATACCTGGCTGGAAAAGGATTTAAGACTTGAAAGCTTTAATATGCCCGGCTGTTGTTTTAGGATGAACAGTTCAGGCGGGAAAAATATGGAGGTAACCATGAGAGTTAGAAATCAGAGAAACGATTGTCCCAATACACAAAGGCAGAGAAAAGGACAATGCATGGCCCAGGGCCAGGGAGGAGGCAAGGGCCAGAGAGGCGGCCAAGGTCGCGCTCAGGGAATCGGCCAGGGAGGAGGCAAGGGGCAGGGCAGTGGCCAGGGACTGGGTCGTGAACAGTCCGGCAGCAGCGCATCACCTGGAAGTTCAGGTATGGGAAAGTCCAGAGCGGGTGGTTCTGCCGGTGTCTGCACCTGCCCCAAATGCGGTCATCAGGCTCCACATGAAAGAGGCAATCCATGCATGAACATGAAGTGTCCTGAGTGCGGCGAGGTAATGCGGGGAAGAGTATAGCGCATCTTATTACAATGCAGAAAGTCAGGAGATGATAATGACAAAAGTTGCAGTTACCAGTGAAGGCCCAAACATGCAGGATATGGTCGATCCAAGATTTGGGCGTGCCGGAGGGTTTGTAGTGGTTGATCCCGAAACCATGGAGCATGAATATGTTGATAATGGACAGTCTCAGGCCATGGCACACGGCGCTGGAATCCAGGCTGCCCAGACAATTGCTGATTCCGGGGCAAAAGTGCTGCTGACCGGCTTTGTGGGGCCAAAGGCTTTTGAGGCCCTCAAGGCTGTCGGGATCAAGGTAATTCAGAATCTGGACAATATGAGTGTTGAACAGGCTGTCCAAAGATACAAAAGCGGTGATGTTCAGTATGCACAACAGCCAAATAAATAAAAGTCGGTGCAATTACAAAGTGCAGGTGAAAAAGTGTTGATATCTATTGCCAGCGGTAAGGGTGGAACAGGAAAGACTACTGTATCAGCGTCCCTGACCACAGTCTGGGATGGCCCGGTTACAGCGGTTGACCTGGATGTGGAGGAGCCGAATCTTCACTTGTTTCTCAACCCCTGGATAGCTTCAGAAGACAAGGTCTATCTCAATGTCCCGGAAGTTGATGAATCCTTGTGTACGCTCTGCCGTGAGTGCTCCAGTCTGTGTCAGTTTAAAGCCATAAATGTCATGGGCTCAGCCATCCTTACATTTCCAGAAATGTGTCATGGCTGTGGCGGGTGCATGGCAATCTGTCCGGAAAAGGCCATTTCCTGGGGAAGACGGGAGCTTGGCACTTTAAGCACTGGAAAATCAGGATTCAATGACTTTCTCATGGGAAGACTGCGTGTGGGTGAGGCCATGAGTCCTCCCCTGATGCGGGCAGTTAAAGAGAGACTTGTGAAAAATCTGGATCACAGGGGAGGGGATGCAATAATTGACGCACCTCCAGGGGTCAGCTGCCCGGCAGTATGTGCAGTAATGGACACCGACTTTATTCTCCTGGTTACAGAACCTACTCCTTTTGGATTACACGATTTTAAGCTGGCATTAGAAGCCTTTGTCCCGTTTAATAAACCAGTGGCAGCAGTGATTAACCGTTCAGGTCTGGGCGATGCAGGTGTTGAAAGGTTCTGCAGTGAACAGGGCATCCCGGTTCTGGCTCATATTCCTTTTGATAGAGATATAGCAGGAGCATATTCCAGAGGTAAGGTCATTGCTGAACTGAGTCCGGAACTCAGGTCTGTGTTTGTGCAGCTTGCCCGGTCCATTAAAGAGATGGGAGCTGGAGGCAGAGATGCGTGAGATAGTTGTCATAAGCGGAAAAGGTGGAACAGGAAAAACTTCTCTGACCGGGGCATTTGCCCATCTTGCTGAGAATAAGATCATTTGTGATCTGGACGTGGATGCACCGGATTTGCATATCCTTCTGTCTCCGGACATGGCCCGTACTGAAGATTTTTATTCTGGACATGAGGCAGTAATTGATAATTCCAGATGCCAGATGTGTGGAACCTGCCTTGACATGTGTCAGTTCGGAGCAGTGCAGTTTGATGGAGCAAGGTATTTTATTGAAAACCTACGCTGTGAAGGGTGCAAGGTTTGCGTCAGTTTTTGCCCTGAAGAAGCCATTGATTTTCCGGAAAGATATTGCGGGCAATGGTTTGTCAGTTCCACCAGATTTGGAACTATGGTCCACGCCAGGCTTTTTCCAGGAGCTGAAAATTCAGGCCGCCTGGTTACTCTTTTGCGTAATCAGGCCAGGGAAAAGGCCAGGCAGGAAGGCCATGACCTGATTCTTTGTGACGGTGCTCCCGGCATAGGCTGTCCAGTCATAAGCTCCCTGTCCGGGACTAATCTGGCGGTAATTGTTACAGAGCCGACCCTGTCAGGTCTGCATGATTTACAGCGTGTTGCCCAGCTTTGCTCTCATTTTAAAATCAGGGTTGCAGTGATCATCAACAAGTTTGACTTGAACAGCGAACAGAGCAGAGAGATTGAAGGATACTGCAGGGAAAAGGGCTTCAGCCTGGTTGGGAATATTCCTTATGATCCGCAGTTTACAACGGCCATGGTAGATAAAAAAGTTGTTACCGAGGTCAATACAAGCCATATTGCAGGTAAGGTCAGCAGGATCTGGGATCAGATTTTAAAGTTGCTGTAAGAACTCCATCCTGGGGGTATGTTTAAGCCGATAAGTAACCGTACTTCATAAGTGGATCCTGCAAGTAAATATGCCTTAACCATGATAATTAGTTTTCATCCGGAAACGGTTCTTTTTCCTTTTAGCGGCGTCAATCTGCACAATTATTCGTCAACGTACTAAGATACGCCTCCTCATAATTGCTTGATTTCCTTGCTAAAAGAAAAAACTCCTCGTTTCCGGAAAGAAAACCAATAGCTTCAACATCCGGAAAGAAAGACTTTCCGGATGGAAACTAATTAACATCTGAAAGGAGAAAAAGTTTATGGAAAAGAAAAGAATAGCAGTACCTTCAACCAATCCAGGAGGACTGAATTCAGAACTTGGCCAGCACTTTGGCCATTGTGACCTTTACACCATAATTGATGTGGTAAACGGCCGGATATCTTCTGTGGAAACTCTGCCCAATGTGCCGCATGTTCAGGGTGGTTGTATGGCTCCTGTAAATCATCTGGCTGGCAATGGTGTAGAGATCCTCATTGCCGGGGGGATGGGCATGCGTCCCTTGATGGGTTTTAATCAAGTGGGAATAGATGTATTTTTTGGTGGAGACTCCAGGAAAGTGGAAGATGCAGTTAATGCCTTTATGAGCGGGACTCTGGTAAAGTTCACTGCAGAATACACCTGCGGAGGCGGACAGGGACAGCATTGAACAAACAGGAGAAAGTCAATATGAAAATTGTACTGGCAACCAGCAGACCGCGCGAATTTGAAGGATTTGTGGCTGGTCTTGACCTGGAAAGGCATGAGCCCATATTAGCGGGAAGCGCTCAAGAGGTTCTGGATTTTGTTCAAGAGTATAAGCCAGAATTGGTAATAGTGGATGAGAGCCTTGCTCAAACAGATATCTTTGGGCTGATTCGCCATATTCTGAAGCTGGATGCTATGGTCAATACTGCGGTGATTACAGGTATGGATCAGGATGAGTTTCACCAGAAAGGGGAAGGTCTGGGAATTCTTATGTCTTTGCCTCTAAAACCGGGGATGCAGGAAGGCCGGGAGTTAATGTCCAGGCTCAATCAGGCTTTGCATAGCTACTCATAAATTAGAATGTTTTGGGGTGACTTATGGGGTCGGACCTGACCAGGTTATTGAACTGATTGAGTAAATTGTCTCTACAGGGCTAAAAAATTATCTTAGGATACTTTTTTTGGGGCCAAAAACGATGAAAGCTGCCTATATGATATCTCCGTTCCAGAGCTTTGCGCAGAACTGCTCCCAAGGCAAAATCGTGATCCGGCTGTTGATTTTTTCAGGATACCTGTCTCGCGAAACAATGATACTTTTCCCTGGCCTGCACTCCTCCCCAAACAGGTGCAGCCCTTTAGGCAATTTCGATGCAGCGTGCTCTCCAGCCTTGACCTCAATGGCCACATCCGCGTCTCCCAGGATGATATCCACCTCAGATCCGCTGGCTGTCCTCCAGTATGAAACGGGAAAGTCCTTGCGGCTATAGTGCCTGTAAGCCCAGCATTCCTGAAGGATGAACTGTTCAAAGGCCCTGCCGAACTCCCTGGTCTTGGGACTGAGAGAATACCGGTTCAGCAGCGCAGAGACCAGACCAACATCAAAAAAATAAAACTTGGCAGTTTCTATGAGCCGTCGCCTTGAGCTTTTTTTCCAAGGCGGCAAAATTCTGCCGATCAAAGTGTCTTCAAGGATTTGATAGTATTCACGGATGGTCTTCACAGATACGCCCGAGTCTCTGGCAGCGTTGGAATAGTTCAGCAGCATGCCGCTGGTTGCCGCAGCCGACTGCAGGAACCTGGAGAATGCAGGGAGGTTGCGGGTCAATGCTTCAGCCTGAATTTCTTCCTTAAGGTAATCGTGAACATATGCCTGAAGATCCATGCGATAATCCGGGGAAAGGTAGTGAGAAGGCAAAAATCCCGAGACAAGAGCTTTTTCCAGATCAAAGTCCCCAAGCTCACGTGAGACCAGAGGGTAAAGTTCGAAACGCCAGGCCCGTCCACCGAGCAGGTTGACGTTGCCGCGTTTAAGTTTTCTGGCGCTGGAACCGGACAAAAGAAAGCGGTAAAAGCGATTCTCCATGAGCCAGTGAATTTCGTCCATCAAATGAGGGATTTTTTGGACTTCATCGATGACCACGGTCATGGACGACTGGGCTTCCAGGATCCGGCGCAGTCTGAACGGCTCCCTGCTCAGCAGCATGAACAGTTCATAGTCAAGGAGATCAATCCAGTACGCTTCAGAAAACTGTTGTCTGAGCAGCGTGGTCTTTCCGGTCTTGCGAGGTCCCCAGAGAAAGGCGGACCTGTTTTCCGGCAGATCAATGCTCAAAATCCGGGGAATAAAATTATGTTGTGGCATGCAGAACAGCTATGATAATTTGGAGCTCAAGTCAATTCATTTGTGATAAGTTGTCCTGACGTATAATATAATCATTTAAAAGCTTGTAGCAACATATACCAGATTGGCATACATTGTGCGTTCTGAAGCGTAACAACTGACTTTAAACGTACCCAAGTTCATATAACCACGAAAGAAAGGAGACGGGTATGAGACAGCAAACACTCTTGGGCATTGCCGTGGTCGTGATGATCTTATCCTACATTGGCATTGGCATTGCCGTGGCCATGGATGAAGCTGGCAACGCCCGCAAAGGACGCTTCCTGTTCCGCCAGGAATGTCGGCCCTGTCACATGGAAAACCCGGTGGGGGACGTGCCTGCGCACTGCCTTGGGCCGGACTCCAAGACCCAGGCCAACTGGACAGCGGTTTTCGACGCCTGGCAAATCATGCCTTGCGTCGAACACTGGGGTGAGAAGCTTTTGGAACATGATCGCCTGGATATCTATCAGTACCTGTACAACGGGGCCATAGACTCTCCGACACCTGAAAAGTGCGGATAGGTTGGTATTGCTTTGGCAGCACACGGAGGGCGGCATGCTCACCCTCCGCCCGTCGTCTTCATAACTGACATTCATTCGCGTTGGCCCGGCGCGCTAAGGTAGCCAAGGCCTCTGAGACCAGCAACATGTAAGGAAATGCCCTAACGGCCGGCAGGTCCTTGATCAGCTCAAAACCCAAGATTATGATGTAATCCTGATGGATATCCGCATGCCGGTCATGGACGGAGTCGAGGCTGCAAGAATCATCCGCTCATCTTCTGATCCGGGGATCAAAAAGGATATCCCCATAATTGTCCTGACAGTCGGCCTCCTCTAAGCTTCGGGATTGTTCCCAATTGACTTTCCATAAACGCTTAATACTCCCCGCCGTATCAATAGAGTGAAGTGTTCAACGACAATTATAACATCAAAAATTGTTGACCGTCATTATTGTTTGGGTAAGAATGATTACTTTAAACATAAAATGAGAAACATACATTTCATCAACATTTTATGGCTAACCATATTTGCAACCCAGAACACAGACCCCAGTGTTTAAAAGTTAAATGACTTTCGCCATTTTTTGGCTTAAATCATTAGCAAATTACTGTGCCTTTCCAGATGATCACGCACTGATAGACAGCCCTTGCAGGATTCAAAGAGATTGCCCACGGAACACACTGAATATCACGGAATAACTGCTGCTTGTTTCCAGATTTCAACCGTCTCTTTTGAAATGACTGCAGGATCCAGGATCTAATTATTATAGCAGTTCCGCACAGGCTGGATCCCATGATGTCCGGGTGGAGCCTTTATAAAAAGAGCAAAATGTGAAAATGAAATACAAAAATATTTTTTTGAAAAAAAATATAAAAATAAAACGAACACACGTGTTCGCACTGGTCTGATAATGTGCTTTTTAACATTTTCAAAGAGGAGACCGTTATGACCAGACTTACACGTGATGAAAAGGAAAAAGCCCTGAATATGGCAGAGAAAATGGCTGATGACTTTGATGCTGGGAGAGCTCAGGAATTCAGTCAGAAGCATACAGACAAATCATGGTATAATGACTTTAAGCTTTTGTATGCCATGATCACTGATCCAAATTTCAAGATGAGCCCGGCAACCTGGGCGCTTATTGCTGGTGCTTTGGCCTATGTGATTATGCCCATAGACATTATTCCCGATTTTATACCTGTGGTGGGATGGCTGGATGATGCTGCTGTTCTGGCGGCCACCATCGCAAAATTATCCGGTGAGATCAGCAGATTCAAGATCCAGAACCAGCAAGACGTGTAACAGCTCGGCTGACTCGCCAAGGATTTTATGTCTAAATCTCTTTATGACAAATTGATCAGCTCCATTGAGGCTGCAAGTAGCCTGTACTTCAGATTAATAGTTCTTGCAGGTCCAAGCGGTTCAGGTAAAACCAGGGTGCTTCAGGAACTGGCCAAAACCCTTGACACCAAAGTTATAAACATCAATCTTGAAGTTTCCTCAAAGCTGCTTGAGCTGACTCAAAGGCAAAGAGCTATAAAGTTATCTGAAACTCTTGATCAGATTATTTTAAGAGAAAATTCGCCTGTAATAATGGATAATATTGAAATTCTTTTTGATAAAACCTTGAAACAAAACCCTCTTCGCCTGCTCCAGGGCATGTCCAGAAACAAGACAATCCTTACCGCCTGGAATGGACATGCTTCCGGGGATAAACTGGTCTATGCCCAACCTGGCCACCCTGAATACCAGAATTACAGTCTTGAAGGCCTGGTCTGGGTAAGCATGGAGTAGACCATAACACTGATTGGGAGCATTGCGTGTCTCAGAAAAGCCCATTGGGGACAGTCCCCCTCCGGGCTGTAAGCCTCCGGGCAGGAAGCCGTGCCAGCATAATAAACGCTTTTAACCCAAAAAACGCTATGACAAACACCTTATGTTTTCAGTTTTCAGCAACTCGAAATGCTCTCTACTGATTTACACAGGCAGAAACAATTATGAAGTACTCAGATCTTATTCAGTTTGATCCCATTGAAACCGTGGTCCAGCTTCGCCACGCCGACCGGTCAGATGAAGCCAGACGTCTGGTGAACACATTTGTCATTTCGGATGAAATGGCAGAGCGCTTAGTCAAAGTTGCCATACAACACCTGCAGTTTGAGATCCCTGCAGATAACAAAGGTCTGCTGGTGGTGGGCAATTATGGAACCGGTAAATCTCATCTCATGTCAGTCATTTCAGGCATTGCCGAAGATGCTTCTGTAGTAGACAGTTTGAATCACTCCCAGGTCCGGGAAGAAGCATCTAAAATTGCCGGGAAGTTTAAAGTCATCCGTGCTGAAATCGGAGCAAGCACCATGTCTTTGCGTGATATCCTGGTTTCAGTACTTGAGGAGAACCTGGAAAAGTTCGGCGTGGAGTTTGTATTTCCGGACCCATCCACGATCACCGGCCACAAGAAAGTATTTGAAGATCTAATGGATAAATTCGGACAGGCTTATCCTGACCAGGGTTTGCTTTTGGTTGTTGACGAGCTCCTGGATTATTTGAGAGGCCGCAACGAACTTGAGCTGATCAGGGATCTTAATTTTCTCCGGGAGGTGGGCGAGGTATGCAGAGATCTTCGCTTCAGGTTTATGGCGGGCATCCAGGAAGCTATTTTTGACAGCCCCAGGTTTGCTTTTGTGGCTGAGAGCATTCGCCGGGTCAAAGACCGTTTTGTGGAAATTCACATAGCCCGCAGTGACGTCAAGTTTGTTGTTGCCGAGCGTCTGCTCAGGAAAACTGCCGAACAGAAAACCAGAATCAGGGAATACCTGACCGCTTTTGCCAGGTTCTACGGGAGCATGAACGAGAGAATGGATGACTTTGTCCGTCTTTTTCCAGTCCACCCTGAATATATTGATACCTTTGAAAGAATTACAGTTGTTGAAAAGCGAGAGGCCTTAAGGACTCTTTCATCGGCCATGAAAGATATCATGGATCAGGATGTGCCCAAAGACAGACCTGGGCTTCTGGCCTTTGACAGTTACTGGAAAGTTCTTTCTACAAATCCGGCCTTTAAGATGCTGCCTGAGGTCAAGAAAGTCATTGACTGCAGCGCCACGTTACAGGATCTGGTGAATTCAAATTATTCAAGAGCCAAAAACAAGGATTTTGCGCTGCGAATTGTCCAGGCCCTTAGTGTTCACCGGCTTACAGTGGGCAGCCTGTCATCTCCCAATGGCTTAACTGCTGAGGCACTGCGGGATTCCTTGTGCCTGTTTGATCCATTGATTGCAGAACTTGGCGGGGATGATCCATCTGAAGATCTGCGAGGTGAAATAGAAACCGCTATCCGCCTTATCAGCCAGGCTGTGAGCGGCCAGTTTATTTCAGCCACGGAAATCAATGCAAAGGGCAAACTGAGCGGTCAGTTTTACCTCGATATCAGCAAGGATATTGATTATGATGAAAAAATAAGAACCAAGGCTGAAACTTTTGACGATTCCCAGTTAGACAGGTTTTATTATGAAGCTCTGAAAAGGGTCATGGAATGCCAGGATAAAACCTATGTTACCGGCTACCAGATATGGCAGCATGAGCTGGTCTGGCTGGAACGAAATGTCGGCAGGTCCGGATATCTCTTTTTTGGAGCTCCCAATGAGCGTTCTACAGCAGTCCCTCAGAGAGATTATTATATATATTTTATCCAGCCTTTTGATCCCCCCAGATTTAAGGATGAGAAACACAGCGATGAGGTTTTCTTCAGGCTTAAAGGTATAGATGATGAATTCCAGACAGCCTTGAGATACTACGCGGCAGCTGTTGATCTGAGTCTCGTATCATCCGGGCAGGCCAAGTCAACATATGAATCCAAAGCAGGAACTTATCTTAAGGCCCTGGTCCAATGGCTGCAGAAAAACATGACCAAAGCCTTTGAGGTTACTTATCAGGGACGGTCAAAATCCATGACCGAGTGGGCCAAAGGCAAATCCATTCGGGATTTATCCGGCATAGCCCCTTCTGAAACCATTAACCTGCGTGACCTGGTCAATACAGTATCTGCTATTTGCCTGGCCCCGAATTTTGAGAACCAGGCCCCTGAGTATCCTTTTTTTCAGATAATCATTACCCGGGAAAATCTGCCCCAGGCAGCCAGAGAAGCCCTTAGAGCCATTGGCGGCCAAACTATGACCAAACAGGCAACAGCTGTTCTGGATGCCTTAGAGCTTCTGAAAGACAGCAGGATTGATCCTTCTGAATCAAGATATGCCCGGTTTATTCAGGAGATACTGGATGCCAAAGGACAGGGACAGGTGGTTAACCGGGGGGAGTTAATCTCCGATGTTTATGGCCTGGAATATATGAATCCGGGAAATATGAGACTTGAACCGGAACTGGTAATGGTCATTCTGGCGGCACTGGTTTATTCAGGCAATATTGAAATATCCATCCAGGGCAGAAAATTCGATGCTACAGGTCTTGGTCAGATGGCTGCCCTGGATATGGATGAGCTGGCAAAGTTCAGACATATAAACAAACCTAAGGAACCAAACCTTCCGGCAATAAAGACTCTGTTTGAGTTGTTGGGACTGAGCCCCGGCCTGGCCCAACTGGCCATTCAGGGCCAGGATGAACCGGTCCGCACCATGCAGCAGGAAGTTGACAAGATAGTTAAAAGAATCGTGCTTATGCAGCAGATGCTCAGGCAGGGTCTTAATTTCTGGGGCGTGGATCTGCTGGCGGATACCCATCTTTCCAGTCAGGCGGATGAGCTGACAAAATCCAAGGAATTTTTCGAGTCACTCCAGCCTTACTCCACCCCGGGCAGGCTGAAAAATTTCCGTTATTCCTCTGATGAGGTCAAAGCCCAGGCATCTGCTCTCAAGTCACTGGATCAACTGCAAAGAGTCAGTGATTTTGTCAAAGATCACGGTCAGGAAGCTGCCTGGTTCTCCACTGCAGAAGCAGTTTTACAGGCAGATGATCCATGGATTGGAGAAATGCATAGGTTTAAAAAGGATTTAATTGAAGAAATACAATCTTTCCTTAATGGACAACAAAACGCACTGCCCACCATTGGACAAAGACTTCATAGTCTGAAAAAAGATTATCTGACAAAATATATGTCTTTGCACACCAGGGCCAGGCTCGGAAGCAGACAGGACAAACAAAAAAGCGCTTTATCTGTTGATCCGCGCCTGAAGGTTCTCCAGAAACTCGCTGCCATAGACCTTATGCCCACTCAGCAGCTTGTTGATTTCCAGAATCGTCTGGCTTCTTTGAAATCCTGTTTTGCTTTGACTGAAAGCGAACTTGTATCTTACCCTGTATGTCCGCACTGCAGTTTCAAGCCTGCTTCTGAAGCTGTTCATTCCGGACAAAGCACAGGTATTGCTGATCCTGATATTCTTGACCGCATGGATGATGAGCTGGACCAGATTGTGGAAAGCTGGACCAGGACAATACTGAATAACCTTGAAGACCCAATTACCAGGGCCAACATGACTGAACTTCTCCATGATGAGGAAAGAAAGGTTATAGAGTCTTTTGTTGAGTCAGGCACACTGCCTGAGCCCTTAGACAGTAATTTTGTGCAGATAATCAAGACAGTGCTTGCCGGGCTTCAGAAAGTGCCTGTTAAAAAATCTGACTTGATTGACCTTGCAGCAAAGCTTGGCCCATCCACTCCGGATGAATTCAAGCGGGCCATAAGCGAATATGTGGACAGCCTGTCCAGAGGAAAGGATCAGGCCAAGGTTAGGATTGTTTTGGAATGATGAGATGCACCAGCAACCGTTTTTAAACTATAGACTTTGGACCTTAGACTTTTTTAGGAGCGTCCCACCCGGGCGCGCCCGGGACCAAACCGATAAGTAACTGCCATGGATTCCGGCTTTTGCCGGAATGAAGGAAAAGAGTAACAGCCTGCTTTAACCGTCACCCCGGACCTGATCCGGGGTCCAGTTTTTTTGAAATTACTTGTAAGCTCCTCACCTGGGCGAACCAGGACCGAACCTGCGAGTAACTGTCTTTAAAGTGGAGCCTGCATCCTGCAGGCTATTAAATTCCAGGCGGCTGGAAGCCGCCTCCACCTTGAAGAGCTGTCCCATATTTGGAAACTGGGACAGTCCACGCGAGGTACTATAAAAAAGATTGATGCTCCATTGATTCCTGGAAGAAATTTGCTTCAATGGAAAAATTTACACAGCGAGGGACAGTCCCCCTCCGGGCTGTAAGCCTCCGGGCAGGAAGCTGTGCCAGGTGCAAAGTTCCCATCTTTGACGGAATTTTGCTGGCAAATGTGCATCAATCAAAGCAAAAATCGTCAAAATGTGAAAACTGTAAATATCTGATTTTATTAGCAAAACTATTCCAGTTACTTAGAAGGAAGTTATGCAGATAACCCAAAGAAGCGAATATGAAAAACTCGTGCTTCAGGAGATAAAAAATCTCCCTGAATCTGAAATAATAAAAGTTATTAAAATGATTCACTTTTTAAAGAAGGAAGTGCTTCAGCTTGATGAGCAAAAAGATGAAGATTGCCAGGAATTCTGGGATAGTTTCGGCAGCTGGCAGGACGCGCGTCCGGCTCAGGATATTATCAAGGAAATAAAGGGTCCCCTGCGTTTCTAAAACTGGCTTGAAAAATAAACACTCTGGAGGATTACAGGTGAAGCAGGCAAAAAAATCAGGCAGAACTTATGTTGAGAAGAAACTTGAATGGGGTGTTGAGCCTGAGGAAAAGGAAGAACCAAAACCAGTTACCTGCCTGGGCATTACCTTTGAAAGTGATGATGAGCGCAGGAAATATTTCACTAAACTGTTGCGGGAAAAGCTAAAAGATCCGGAGTTCAGAAAAATTGAAGGCTTTCCCATAGGAGAGGATGAAGATATCCTGGCCCTGTCTGACCCTCCGTATTACACTGCCTGCCCCAATCCTTGGATTGCTGATTTTATTGCTGAGTGGGAAGAGGAGAAGAAGAGACTGAAGTCCAAGGTCCAAGGTCCAAAGTCTAAAGTCCAAAGTCAAGAGTCTGAAGTTCAAGGTTCCGGGGGTGGGGGTGACTCGACCTTAGACCCTGGACCAGAGACCCTGGACCCACCATACCACCGTGAGCCTTTTGCAGCCGATGTCAGCGAAGGTAAAAATGACCCCATCTATAATGCCCATTCTTATCACACCAAGGTTCCACACAAAGCCATCATGCGCTATATCCTGCACTATACAGAACCTGGAGATATCGTGTTTGACGGGTTCTGTGGTACGGGAATGACGGGTGTGGCCGCCCAGATGTGTGGTGATCGGGATACAGTCATGTCTCTTGGTTACCGGGTGGAAAAAGATGGAACCATTTTGCAGGAAGAAACAGATGAAACCGGCAAAAAGGTTTTGAACCCTTTCTCAAAACTTGGAGCCAGAAAAGCTGTGCTTAATGATCTGTCCCCAGCTGCTACTTTTATTGCCTACAATTACAATACACCTGTTGATGTCAAAGCCTTTGAAAAAGAGGCCAAAAGGATATTAAAGGAAGTAGAGGAAGAGTGTGGGTGGATGTATGAGACTCTTCACGTGGAGCCTGCTTCCAGCAGGCTTTTACAGGCTTTGGAATTCCAAGGCTGTAATCCATTTGAAGTAACTGATGCATCTTACCGCAAAGACAACTTACCGCATATAGAGGTCAAACAGGCAACTTATTTTATTACATTCAGAACACACAATAATCGTAAGCTGTCAAAAGCTGCTCGTCAAAAGCTCCTTGATTCCTTACTGTACTGGGATAAACAACGTTGGAGAATTTTTTCTGCAGTAGTAATGCCCGACCATGTTCATCTACTTGCCAAACCTTTACCTAAGAATGATGAAGGTGAATGCTGGAAATTAGAAGAAATTATTCACAGTATTAAAAGTTATTCTGCAAATGAAATCAATAAACTTGATGAATCACCAGGTTCTAAAGTTTGGCAGACAGAATATTATGATCGAATAGTCAGGGATGCAGATGAATTGAGCGCTATCCTTACTTATATTTACTTGAATCCTTATAGAGCTGGAATTGTTTCTGGAGATGGATATCCTTACAGTTATGTAGCTGGAAGTCTTAATAAAGCCGGCTGGAAGCCGGCTCCACTTGGAAAGATAAACTACACGGTCTGGTCTGATGTCTTTATTTGTCCTGAGTGTTCACAAGAAGTGATCTTCTGGGAAGCTGCAGTAGATAAGAAAGCTGGCAAGGTCAGGGATTCTTTTCCCTGTAGTAAATGTCAGGCGACTCTCACCAAGAGGACAATGGAGCGAGCCTGGGTGTCCAAATATGATCAGGCTATAAAGCAAACCATTAGACATGCCAAACAGGTTCCTGTACTTATAAATTATTCCTTGATTCCTGCCTCTATAGTGGAGCCTGCTTCCAGCAGGCTTTCTGACAAATCTTCAAATATTTCTGCTGCCAGCAGCATCCAGTCAGGAAAAAGCCTGCTGGAAGCAGGCTCCACTTATCAAGCCAGGGGAAAAAGATATGAAAAGAAACCGGATATTTTTGACCTGGGATTGATTGAAAAAATTGAAAACAGTGAAATTCCCTATTGGTATCCTACTGATCCCATATCTGAAGGTGATAAAACTGGCGAGCCGTTGAGGATAGGGATAACACATGCCCATCATTTTTATAGCGCATCAGGTCTTGGATGGCTTTCGGCATTTCGAGAGAAATGTAAGCGTCTTGATTATCGTTATCTTGTGCCTTTTTCAATGATCAATACGATAAGTAAGCTGTACAGGTACAACGTTAAAAAACCGAATTATAAAGGTCAAGGTGGTGGCATTTTAACAGGGACTCTTTATGTGCCGTCATTGATTAGAGGATTGAGTGCGTCTTCATCTTACAAAAGGGGGCAAAGCCGACTTGGGAGGATATTTGAGGCTAATTGTCATTTTACGAAAGATTTTATTTTATCTATCAGTTCATCCTCAAATTTTCATGCCGATGATGAGTGCCTTGATTATATATTTATAGATCCCCCTTTTGGTTCGAATCTTAATTATTCTGAGCTTAGCTTTCTTTGGGAGTCTTGGTTGGGAGTCAAGACTAATATTGAACCGGAAGCAATCGAAAACAAGAGTCAAGGCAAAGGGGGTGCTGAGTACAGGGATATTATGACCAAATGCTTCTCTGAAGCGTACAGACTATTAAAGCCTGGCAGGTGGATGACTGTTGAGTTTTCTAACACCAAAGCGTCTGTCTGGAACAGCATCCAAACAGCCCTTACTGAGGCTGGATTTATCGTTGCTAATGTCTCTGCGCTAAATAAAAAGCAGGGAAGCTTTAATGCAGTCACAAATACAACCTCCGTCAAACAAGACCTTGTCATCTCAGCCTACAAACCCAACGGCGGTTTTGAAAAGCGTTTCCTGCAATCAGTCCAATCTGAAGAAGGGGTGTGGGAGTTTGTTCGTACTCATCTCAAATACCTGCCTGTAACCAAAAACCAGGCCGGTGTCCCTCAAGTAATTCCTGAGCGAGATCCACGTATTCTTTTTGATCAGATGGTGGCCTATTATGTTCGTAAAGGCTATCCAGTACCAATATCCAGCCAGGAATTTCAGGAAGGTCTGGCCCAGCGTTTCAGCGAACGGGATGGCATGTACTTTTTGCCGGAACAGACCAATGAGTATGACCGCAAGAAAATGATGTCAGGTAAGGAAGTACAGCTCTATATGGCTGTGTTTGATGAAAACTCTGCCATTCAGTGGCTGCGCTACCTATTAAGAAAAAAGCCTCAAACCTTTTCTGACATCAATCCCCAATTCATGAAGCAGCTTGGCGGCTGGAAAAAGAATGAAGCCCCACTTGATCTGCGAGAACTGCTTAATCAGAATTTTCTCTGTTATGATGGCAAAGAAGCCGTACCCAGCCAGATTCACAGCTATCTTTCAACCAACTGGCCTGAGCTTAGAAATATGGATAAGGATGATCCAGTTTTGAAATCCAAGGCCAAAGACCGCTGGTATGTGCCTGATCCAAGAAAGGCAGGTGATCTGGAAAAGATGCGGGACAAGGTTCTGCTCAAAGAGTTTGAGCAATACAAGCAGGCTAAGAAGAAGCTCAAGGTTTTCCGACTGGAAGCAGTCCGGGCGGGATTCAAAAAAGCCTGGCAACAGCGTGACTACTCAACAATAATCACCATTGCTGAAAAAATACCCAATAAAATTCTTGAAGAAGATCCCAAACTGCTCATGTGGTATGATCAGGCGGTGACGAGGGACGGGGGGGGAGAGTGACGCGGGGACTCGGGGACTTGGAGACTCGGAGACTCGGATGAAGAGTGACGCGGGGACTCGGGGACTCGGGGACTCGG